>CAZQLZ010000130.1:0-2880 GCA_964594265.1 uncultured bacterium | reverse complement strand
TGCCTTTCTTGTTCTTCTCCTAATCCTCCTCTTCTTCCCTGCAGAAGGCGAAATAAGGAAAGGACTTGCAATCCTTTCCTTTGCCGCTATTCTCTGGATTACTGAAGCTATTCCTCTTGCAGTAACCTCCCTCTCCATACCTGTTCTTGCTGTCCTCCTACGTATCCTTGACGTTAAATCTGCCTTCTCTTCTTTTGCCCACCCGATAATCTTCCTCTTCTTTGGAGGGTTTGCCCTCGCAAGTGCTCTAACGAAGTACCAGCTTGACAAGTTTTTAGCCTACAAAATCGTCTCGGTCTCTAAGGGTTCTCTTTTCTGGACTTCTTTCTTTATCTTCTTGGCAACAGCCTTCGTCTCAATGTGGATAAGCAACACCTCTACAACTGCAATGATGCTTCCCTTAGTTCTTGGAATTATCGGAGCGGTTTCGGCAGACAAAAGACTTAAAACCTTTTTACTTCTCGGAATAGCCTACTCTGCAAGCGTTGGAGGTATAGGAACGGTAGTCGGAAGTCCTCCAAACGGTATAACGGCTGCCAATCTCGGGATGGACTTTTTGGACTGGATGAAGTTTGGACTTCCAACGGTTGTTCTACTCCTTCCCTCTCTTTTCCTTATTCTCTACCTCTACTTTAGACCTAACCTAAAAAGGAAAGTTGTTATTGAACAGGTTCAATTTAAGCTCAGCAGGAAGAGCCTTGGCGTTCTTGCCATCTTCACTTTTACCGTAACTTTGTGGCTTTTCAGTAAGAAAGTTTCTGGCGTCCTCGGAGTAAACAAGTACTTTGACGCTATTGTCGCCATCACGGCAGTTTTTCTCCTCTTTGCCTTTAGACTGATTGACTGGAAGGACGTTGACAGAGGAACGGACTGGGGAACTCTCTACCTCTTTGGTGGGGGACTTTCACTTTCTCACGTTCTAAAAACAACCGGAGCAAGTAAGTTCGTGGCCGAGAGCTTTATTCAGGGGATTGGCCACTTTTCAGCCTTCTTACTCGTACTTTTGGTTACTTTCCTCATGATATTCTTCACAGAGCTAATGAGCAACACGGCAACGGCAGCTATTTTTATTCCCATTCTGATAACAGCAGCTACCGGAATGAACCTTCCTCCCCACGAATTAGCACTACCGGCAGGCGTGGCCGCTTCCTGTGCCTTTATGCTACCGGTAGCAACTCCGCCCAACGCTATCGTTTACGGAACGGGAGAAATAGACCAGAAGGAAATGGTAAAAGTTGGGCTCATTCTGAATGTTACGTTCACCGTTATAATCAGTATCCTTTCGGTTCTGCTCGTAGGGAAAATAATAGGCTGATCTACCCTAAGGAGTTCTTCTTGCAAGCCTTACAAGTTCTACGTTTCCCTGTATTACGAACCGACCGTTCAAAAGCCCTAAAACGCCTTCAATTTCTTTGAGCTTTCTTGCTTTACTGATAAACTCTCTCTCTGTCTTACTGTTACCAAGATACGTAGCTGCACAGTCAGAAACAACCGGGTCTTTACATATGACCGTTGCTATCGTCGTGTTACCAAAGCTTAAAGAGTGGCCGATTTTACTTGACGAACTGCAGACGCCCCACTCTCCCGGTAGGATAGAAATACCGAGCTTACCATCAATTTCCGGTTTTCCAGTTATCACGGCTAAGGTAACAGAACGAGCGGAGGAAACGTAAACATCTCCCCCGTTCTCTATCATAAATTCGGTTATACCCAGTTCCTTCAGCTTCTTACCCAAGAAGTAGTTTATAGCTCCAGCCACCCCAGCCATAGGACCTACGCCGACAAGTTCTGATGCTTCTGCCATTTTCTTTACTATAGCCGGAACAAAGACGGGAACTTTAAGAGGCACAAGGGAAGTCAAAAATTCTGGATGCTCTTTTCCGAACTCCAAGATTTGAGTCCTAAGAGAGATGAGGCAATCAAGGAGAATGGAAGGGAGCTCTGGTTTAAACAGCTTTTCTGGGACAGATATCCAAAGGTCACTTTCTCCGGCAACAACTTCAAACGATTTGAATCCCGTTCTCTTTATCAGCTTCCTGTAAAATCTTTTTTCCGGCCTTAGCTTTTTCAACGCTACATTCCTTCAATGAGCTTGGAAATCTCAACAGAGCGCCTGCAGGCTTCCTCAAGAGCTCTCATCAAGGCAAACCTTGTTCTGTTTTCCTCAAGAGCAGAAAGGCCTGCTATCGTAGTTCCAGCAGGAGAAGTTACTCTATCTTTAAGAACCTCAGGATGTTCTCCAGCTCTCACCATTTCTGCCGAACCGATTAGAACTTGGGTAGCAAGCTTTAACGCGATATCCCGAGGTAGTCCGAGCTTAACCCCTCCGTCGCTTAGAGCCTCTAAGATAAGGAAAACAAAAGCGGGACCACTTCCAGCAAGGGCTGTAACAGCATCAAAGAGCTTCTCGTCAAGGTCAACAACCTCAGAACAGGTAGAAAGGAGCTCTTTTACTACTCTTTTATCATCGTCAAGAAGTCTTTTATTATCGCAGTAGGCAACAACTCCCTTTCTTATTCTTACGAGGATGTTAGGCATAATCCTCACTACCTTTTTATCGTTTCCGACAACTTCCTCTATCTTCCTTATCGGATACCCAGCAGCCATAGAAACGATAACCTGAGAGGAAGAAAGTGAGTTAGCAATCTCTTTCAAAACTGCCGTCATTACCTGAGGTTTCACGGCAAGGAAGACTATGTCGCTGTTTGCAACTACCTGCAGGTTCGCAAGACAAGTTTTTACTCCGTACCTTTCCTTTAAGTAGTCAAGCCTTTCTTTTAGTACGTCAGAGACAGAGACCTGACTTGGAAGGAGGAGCTCTCCGTTAACAAAAGCATCTATAAAAGCCTCTGCCATATTCCCACCACCGATAAAACCAAC
>CAZQLZ010000129.1:0-2777 GCA_964594265.1 uncultured bacterium | reverse complement strand
TAAACCAGTGTTCTAAGGCTTTTTTGCTGTAAACGTAAAGAGGAGTTCCAAACTCCTCCGCAAGCTCTTCAGCTTTCACTCCTTCTATTTCAAGAGCTCCATTCCGGTAGTAAATGAAAGGGTATATCTCCTTTACCATTTTCCTTCTCCTAAAGGGGGGGACTGTTTGCAAAATTCTACAAAATCACTTGAGTGTGTAGCGAATGGGAATTTCTACGGAGAACTCTTCCTTACCGTACTCTGGGGGTAGAGGAGGAAAGTGACACCTCTTCATTAACTTTACGGTAGCCCTATCAAGGATTTTGCTTCCACTGGAAGAGGTAACCTTTACCTCTTTTAATTTCCCTTTCCTGTCTAAGGTTATTTTCACTCTCACAACACCTTCAATGCCCATTCTTCTCGCTATTGGTGGATAGAACTTTCTCCTTTCAATCTCCGCAATGAGCATTGATATGTACTTTTTCCTTTCAAATTCTTTTTTGGTAGTAGGTGGGGAGGTAGAACTCCTTTTTACAGGGGGCTCTTTTCTCTCTTCCCCTTCTCTTGGAGGTTCCTGCTTTAGGAATTTCTGTAATTTTCCTTTCTCCTCCGTCTCTTGAATACCCTCAGACGGTTTTTTAGGAGTGTTACTCTGGAGAGACTTAGGAGAAGTTTCTTCCGTAGTTTTTGTCTTTTTTTGGGATGAGATACTCTTTTTCGGTTTTGTTCCTTTTGTTCTTTTGGGCTTTTTTGGATGCTTTAGAGTTTTTTGAGTTTTCTGAAGAGTTTGACGGGATTGCTTGTTTTTTCTCTTTTGGACCTTTATTCTTTTTTGTTGTTCTTGCTTTCTTTCGCTTCCTTTTTTCTCTTTCTCTTCTCTCTTTTTTTCAAGGAAGCTTAGCGTTACGCTGTTTTCTTGATTTACGTGGACTCTTGGACTTTTTTGATGGAAAAGGGAGGAGAGAACGAAAAGATGAAGGGCCAAGGATAGGAGAGCTGATAGAATTAAGCTTTTGTTCATCGCACTCCTATCTTACTTTACCGAGCGTCGTTTTTCCCTTGCCTTTTCAAAGAAGCTCTTAAGGCCTTCCCCATCTGAATTTTCTATGAGCCTTTCCACTTTCTCTATTGACTCCCTGAAGGTTTTTAGGGCACTTAAGAGGTTTTCCCTGTTCTCAATACAGATGTCCCTCCACATAATGGGATCACTCATTGCTATTCTTGTGAAGTCCCTAAAACCTCCTCCTGTAAGCTGAAAAAGGTTAGTTGAGAGCTCTGCAGAGAGTTTGTCTATAGCATCAACAATGGAATAAGCAACAACGTGGGGTAGATGACTTACCGCAGCAAAGACTCTGTCGTGGTGGTAAGGATCCATAACGATTACTTCTGAGCCGAGCTTTTTCCAGAGATTGGCTATTTTTCCCATTGCTTCCTTATCTGTATTCTCCGTAGGAGTGATGATAAACTTTGCTCCCTCAAAGAGGTTTTCTACAACGTTTTCAACACCAGACTTTTCTGTTCCCGCTATGGGATGACCTCCGACAAATGGTGCAACATCTTCTAAAAGTTCCTCACATCTATAGACCAGGTGACCTTTTACACTTCCGAGATCGGATACTACCGTCCCAGTTGATATAAAAGGCCTTAACTGTCTAAGGACATTTTCGTAAACACCAACAGGGGTAGCCAAAACAATAAGGTCGGCACTTTCGGCTATGGAGTGTTTTATACTGCCGGAATCTATGACTTCAAGCTCAATGCCTTTTTCTATAGCTTCCGGATTAATGTCAATGGCAGTTATTTTTCCCGGAAAACCTCTTAGTTTGAGGTTTAACGCAAATGATCCTCCAATCAGTCCAAGACCTACAATGCATATCTCTTTAAAGTCCCATTCCAAGATTTATCTCCCTCTGTTTAGAGCTTCAAAGATTGTGAGAATTTTACAGGAGTTTTCAAGGGCTGAAAGATACTTCAGAGCTTCCTCAGGTGTTCTACCAACGGTGAAGGGTCCGTGCGACTTAATGATGACTGCCGGAGAGATTTTTAGGAGCTGGGGTATTTTCTTAGCAACCTCGTCTGAAGACACAACCTTTTGTGCGGAAAGAACGGTAACTTCTCCAAGAAGTAGCCTTCCTTCAGAATCAATAGGGACGATAGAGTCATACAGCAAAGAACAAGCTACGGTGTAGGGAGAATGAGCGTGGAGGATAGCTTTTACTTTCGGAAGTTCTCTATATATGGCTCTATGAACTTTTAATTCTATTGACGCAAAACGGTCAAGCTCTTCGTTTTCTTCTATGGTCGTAACCACAAAGTCTTCAGGAAGTAGATATCCGAGCATTTTTCCCGACTTCTTTATTACTATATAGTCGCCACACCTTATACTAAGGTTGCCTCCGTGAGTATCTGTTAAACCGGCCTCAAAAACTATCTTTCCTATCCTTGCAAGCTCTAATCTTTCTTCAAGGAACGGAAGAGACAACGCTAACCTCCTTATCTTCCAGTGAACTACTCCGCCCTTACGGACGGAGCTTCTGAGGGAGTTTGACAGGTTATCCCTGCCCTTATCCCTCTGGGCGGGTTCACGCCGCCCCCTACTCCTATCCCCGCATATAGCAGGAACTCGGAGATACCTTCACTCAGCTTGTAGATCCTTATCCTTACTACTCCCTTTAATCCCGTTACAAGGTCAAACCAGCTCTTTTTGTACTTCCTCAAGATATTCCTTGCACCGTTCACGTCTGCATTGATGAGTCCTTTGATAGGAGACAAAAACAGTCCTCTCTTTATCCTCCTTC
>CAZQLZ010000128.1:0-9026 GCA_964594265.1 uncultured bacterium | reverse complement strand
CTTTTTCGGGTGACGTTTTTTCTACGAGATGAAGGAAAACAGGAATGACTTCATAGCCTTTCTCTTTTAAGATGTATGCCGTATAGAAGCTATCTACTCCTCCGCTAAAACCGACAACGACCTTTTTCATCTTGCCTCCTTGCGGTTGGAGCTCCCTTACCTTAGAGAAGGGGGAAGAGACTGCAAAAGATGTTAGACTAACTTTAATAAAAAAAGAAGGGCGCCGGGATGGCGCCCTTTAAATCTGTGGGGAGGAGGGAGGGGGATAGGGGGGTGTCTACTATTAATAATAGTTCTCATTCTCAGGTTGTCAAGGGGTCTGTGGGTAATACATACGCAGAAATTTTTATCACGAAAGGCGTGCGGTTAAATATATTAAGAAGAACTTCGGGAGGCAAGCCACTCTCGGAGGAAAACAGCTGCAGCTATATCATCTATTTCTTCCTTCTTTTTTCCGAGTTCTTTACACAAATTTTCGGCTTCTAAGGTAGAGTAAGATTCATCAACGAATACAAAGTTTACTTGTCTTCCAGTCTCTTTAAGGAACTGCTGGAATTTAGAGGAAAATTTTTTTATCTTCTCACCTATTCTTGTTTCTACACCCTCTGCGTTTAGAGGAATGCCGATGAGAACGGTATCAACGTCTTTTTCATCAATAATCTTAAGGAGCTCTTTAAAAGTTTCACTGTTACTTTTCCTGTAAATAATCTTATAAGGATAAGCCGTAAGTCTTAAGGGATCTGAAAGAGCTACGCCTATCCTCTTAAAGCCAACGTCAAGGGCCATTATCCTTTTCAATTTCTACCCCTTTGAAGTGGCTACAACCACTTTTACATGGTCTCCGTGAATTATCCTCTCATCGTCGCAGAGGAGCTTTCCGTCCTTTACCACAACCGCAGTTTCAGGGTAAATGTTAAGGAGCTCCAACAATCTATCTACCCTCACGCTCCTTCCTTTTATCTCCACTTCCCTTTCTTTTCCATCCATTTCTACTAAAATTCTGCCCAAAGCACACCTCCAAAAGGAGAGTTTAACGATGAAAATATACCTTGACGACTGGCGAACGCCACCTCTCGGTTACATCTTAGTCAAGAGGTTAAAATTTCATACACAAACATAGACGCTTGACATTTGCGCAGATTAATGCACTTTTTATCCCAAAAAGAGGTGAACCTTGAGGATAGTTAAGACAGTCCTCTTGAAAATCTACAAACCCAATAAGGAGAAGAGAGAACTACTTGATAGAACGCTCTCTTTGTATGCTGAAGTTTTGAAGTTCTACCTTGAAGTCATAAGAAAAGCAGGAATTTACAGGATAATATCTCTTTCCAAAAAGCAAGCACTTACCTTCCTTGAAAGCATAACAGTTTCAACAAAAGCTCATCCCAATCCACCGTTTCCAATAGAAGAGAAAATAAAGACTCCTGTTCAGACCAACATAAGGAGAAGTGCAATTAATAGAGCTTACGGAATGGTAAAAAGTTACGTATCTAACCTCAAAAACTGGTATAAAGAGGGAAAAGAACTTGGACACAAAAAACCCTCTTACCCTAATCCTAAAAATTTCTCTCTTACCTACTATGCAACGGATGTAGAACTGCAGGATATTTTCCTGAGGGACGGAAAAGAGCTCCACTTTGTTAGACTGAAAGTATTAAGTGAAAGTGGAAACTACAGGAAAAGAAACTACCCTGTTAAAGTTTACAAAAGACTTTTTGAACTTATAGACAGCGGATACATTCCCCAAAACACAGCAACCCTGATAAAAAAGGAGGAGAACTTCTACGTTGCGATAACGCTTGAAAAGGAGGTAAAAAAGAAGAAGAAACCCAAAAAACCGAAAACGATTATTAACGTTGACCTTAACGTAGAGAGGAACTTAGCTTGTATTGGTGTTTTTGAAGTAGACTGGAAGAGGAAGGATAGCAAATTAAGGAAAGTGCACTTTATAAACGGAGAGCTCTTAAGACTTGCTAAGAAGAGGGACTACCTTTTACACGAAGTAAGGGTAAAGCAGAAGCTAACAGGAAGGAGTCCAAAGAAAGAGGACAACAAGAGACTCTGGAGGAAGATAAACAACCTTAACAAAGACATTGCTTTAAAGACAGCAAGAAAAATAGCAGAAATAGTTAAAAGATACGACGATGCGGTAGTAGTATTTGAGAAGTTAGAAGGATTGAGAGGAGAAAAGAGAAAGAAGAGCAAGGAATTAAACAGGAAGCTTAGCTACTGGTTAAGGAAGAAGGTGGTAGATAGGGTTTGCGAAATTTCTGTAGAAGAAGGATTTAATGTTGACTTTGTGTATCCCCGCTGGACGTCAAAGAGGTGCAGTCTATGTGGAGCTAAAGGAGAGAGGTTCTCTCCTTCTGGTTCTGCTGCACTGTTTAGATGTCCGGTGTGCGGATACACGGTCAATGCAGACGTGAATGCGGTATTTAACCAGCACTTTCTTTACCTGTCCCACTTGCTAAATGCAGGTGGGAAAAGGGAGTCTGTGGTCTCCCCTGAGACTTCCCTGAAAAGTCTCCGTAGGGAGACGCAATCTAAGGGGAGTCTCAAAAGCAACAGCTACGTTTGTGAATGAATGTTTATGTTTTAAGATAGCTGTTGCAACCACAACTACCTTGAAGAGTACTCAGTCTTTGGAGGAAACGGTATAGACTTCATAAGGTGGTTAGAGGAAGCAGTTTACACGGGAGAAGTAGAACTTACCTCCAATGTTAAAATTGTATCTCACTCTTCTGACCCTGTGATGGCAGAAAAGATTGAAGAGATTGGGAGGAACATAAAAGCCTTTTTAAGGAGTAGGAGATGAAGTTAAGCAGGGAAGAGGTAAAGCACATTGCAATGCTTTCAAGACTTGAGCTAAGAGAGGAGGAAATAGAGAAGTTTCAAGAACAGCTCAGCAAGATTTTAGACTTCGTAGAAAAGTTGAACGAACTCAACACTGACGGTATTGACCCTAAGTTCCAGATTATTCCTCCGCAAAATGTTTTGAGGGAAGACATCCCCAGCGTAAGTCTGCCACCTGAGAAGACATTCAAAAATGCACCAGAAACGGACGGCAAGTTTTTCATCGTTCCTAAGGTTGTTAAAAAATAATGCTGGAGGTTCAAAATGGAGTGTAGAAGAAATGAGAATTTGAAAGATTGCGGTTGTTCCTGTACTGCTTGTCCAAAGAGGGGGATTTGTTGTCTCTGCATAAGGAATCACAGGAGTAGGGGAGAAATTCCCGCTTGTCTTTTCCCACCGGAAGCTGAGAAGACATATAACCGCTCCTTAGAATTCTTTATTAAAGTTTGGGCAGAAAAGCTTGGATATGAACTGGTAAAGAAGAAGTAAGGGGGAGGAGATGGAACTTTTAAATAAATCGTTAAAGGAACTCAATAGATTAATAAAAGAGAAAGAGGTTAAACCTTCGGAGCTTCTTGAGGAGCTCCTTTTAAGGATTAAAGAAACCGAACCCAAACTAAACGCTTACATTACAGTAACCGAAGAAGAGGCAAGAAAAAAAGCTGAAATTGCCGACAGGGAACTTGAGAAGCTTTCCAAAGACGAGGTGCCGGAGCTCTTCGGAATACCCATTTCCATAAAGGACAACATCAACGTAGAAAACGTTAGAATGACGTGTGCTTCAAAGATTTTAGAGAATTTCATTTCTCCCTATGACGCAACAGTAGTAAAAAAACTAAGAGAGAAAGGAGCAATTTTTGTCGGCAAGAACAACCTTGACGAGTTCGCTATGGGCTCTTCAACAGAAACTTCCTACTTTGGTCCAACGAAAAATCCATGGGACTTAGAAAGAGTTCCCGGAGGTTCGTCTGGGGGTTCCGCTGCTGCTGTTGCTGCAAGATCCGCATTAGCTTCTCTTGGTTCTGACACCGGCGGTTCTATAAGACAACCGGCAGCTTTCTGCGGCGTAGTAGGGTTGAAACCTACATATGGAAGAGTTTCAAGATTTGGACTGACAGCATTTGCTTCATCTCTTGACCAGATAGGTCCAATCACAAAAAACGTTGAGGATGCAGCGTACCTTCTCAACGTAATATCCGGACAGGATGCAAAAGATGCAACGAGTGCAAGAATTCCAGTTCCCGACTTCCTCGCTGGACTAAACAACGAGGTAAAAGGCCTAAAGGCGGGGCTTCCGAAGGAGTACTTTGTAGAAGGAATAGAGCCAGAAGTAAAGGAGAAGGTGCTTGACGCCGTCAAGAAACTTGAAAGCTTGGGCGTTGAAGTAGTAGAGATTTCCCTTCCTCACACGGAGTATGCCGTAGAAACCTACTACATCATCGCTCCTGCGGAAGCCTCATCAAACCTTGGAAGATTTGATGGAGTCAGATACACATACAGAGCAAGGGACTACAAAGGTTTGGTTGATATGTTCTGCAAGACAAGAGCAGAAGGCTTTGGCGATGAGGTTAAGAGAAGAATAATGATAGGAACTTATACTTTAAGCGCCGGATACTACGACGCCTACTATCTGAAAGCCCAAAAAGTTAGAACACTCATCTACCAGGACTTTGAAAAGGCCTTTGAGGAAGTAGACTTTATAGTAACTCCAACATCACCAACAACAGCTTTCAAACTTGGAGAGAAAACAGCTGATCCGATAAAGATGTACCTTTCCGATATCTTTACAATTGCTGTGAATCTTGCTGGCCTTCCGGCGATTTCTATCCCGTGTGGCTTTGACGAAAAGGAGCTCCCCGTAGGACTTCAAATAATAGGAAAGGCTTTTGACGAAGTAACTATTCTTAACGTTGCAAACGTTCTTGAAAAGGAGCTCAACCTTAATCTTTTACCCAAAATTTAAACGCCGGAAGGTTTCCTTCCGGCTTACTCTTAACTTGTTAGCGTTTCATGCTTAGTGGACAAGTAAACCTCATTTTGCATTTTTCACACATTTTTTTATGAATTAAAAAGTTAATTGGCGTTAGTAAGACAAATAATACAAACAAGACGAGTCTAAATGTAGAGTAGTTTAAAATTAAGGCCAGAGCGATTCCAAAAACAGGAATCAAAGCTGCCAATGTCCACGTTATAATGGCAAATTTTATCCCAAGCTTATAATTCCCAGAATTTTCCTTGAACATAAGGGAAGAAAGTTTGCCCCATCCGGTATTGCACCTTTTTCCGTAATAATAACAATATGTACAAAGATGCTTTCTTAGAGCGAGAAGCATTACAGCAAGGAAAAGTATATACAAGGTAGAAATTACTGGAAAACCATGAACCTGTAGCGGTAGCATTCCAAAAGATCCTATTCCAAAATAAACAAAAAGGAAAATGTTCTGTCCTACAATCCAGTAAAGAGGATATTTTTCAAAGCCTTCCTTGTCCAACATTTTTTTTTCACGAAACAGTTTCTCAATTTACTTCTTTATTATACATTCTACTCTACATCACTTCTTACTTCCCTAATTAAGTTGAATAAGCCTATTCAAGGCATATCATTTAATAGGGAAAAGCTTAACAGGAGTTTAAACCGATGCCAATACTTTTAAACGGTGTTTTTGAGGGAAAGAGACTTCAGAGAGAGTTAAAGCACTTAGGACTTAGGAAGCACGATGTTAGTAAGACTTATGTTGCAAACGGCCAGACCCTTGTTTATTTAAAGGATGAGTCTCTCTGTAAGCTGTTTGAAGAGATGGTTCCGGATGAGGAAACGGTAAAAGAAATCGTTACTGTCCACGAATATGTTGAGAAGTTTAAGCTTTTAATTGATGTTGAAAGGCTTGCAGAGATGGAAGCTCAGGAAGAGGAAATAAAGAGGCTTTCTGGAAAGGAGAGGGAGCTCCTTGGACGTGCTATCCTTGACCTTAAGGGAACAAAGGCAGGAACTAAGTTTCACCTTCACTTAGTTAGGTTCTGGAGAGAAAAACCCATAGAGACAGAAATAGCGGTTGGAGATGTTGTTTTAGTTAGCAGGGGAAATCCGTTAAAGAGCAACCTCTTAGGGACTGTTACAAGGATTACAGATAAAACAATTACTGTGGCTTTTGAAAATAGACCCCCAAACTGGGTTTACAAAAAAGGTGTTAGGATTGACCTTTACATAAACGATGTAACTTTTAAAAGAATGGAAGAAAACTTAGAAGAGCTCCGCCACGCTGTTGGAAGACAGAGGGAGATAAGAAACATTATTTTGGGACTCAAAGAACCTGAACCTGCTGAAGAAGTAGAGTTTGAGCTCGTTGATAAAAGGCTGAATGAAACTCAAGTTAAGGCAGTAAAAAGAGCTCTCGGAGCAAGGGACTTTTACCTCATCCACGGCCCTCCGGGAACGGGTAAAACGAGCACCATAACGGAGCTCATCGTCCAGCTTGTAAAGCAGGGTAAAAAGGTTCTCGCAACTGCGGATTCAAACATAGCGGCGGACAACATTTTGCTTAATCTTTCTAAATACCCGGAGCTAAAACTCGTTAGAATTGGCCATCCTGCAAGGGTCTTAGAAGAACTTGAGAGATACTCAATCTTTGCCCTCTTTGAAGAGCACGAAAAAGCTACAAGAGTAAAGGAAGGTTGGGATAGAGTGCGGGAACTAATTGAGAAGAGAGACCAGTACAAAAAGCCCGTTCCACAGCTCAGGAGGGGAATGAGCGACGATGAGATAGTCTACTTTGGCAGGAAGGGGAAAAGCTTTAGGGGAGTTCCCAAAAAGACAATGCGCTCAATGGCAAACTGGATTCTCACGAACTACGAAATTGACGTAAGGATTAAGGCTTTAAAAGAGATGGAGAACATAATTTTCAGGGAAATAATAACCGACGCTGACGTTGTTGTTTCAACAAACTCAATGGTGAAATCGGAGCTCCTTGAAGGCTTTCACTTTGACGTGGCGGTTATAGATGAGGGTAGTCAACAGGTTGAGCCCTCAACCCTCATTCCAATAATGAGAGCAGATAGGTTCTACATAGCCGGAGACCACAAGCAGCTTCCGCCAACGGTGACGAGCGAGGAGGCTAAAGAGCTTGAAAAAACTCTTTTTGAGAGACTCATAAATAGTCATCCGGAGCTCTCCACAATGCTTGAAGTCCAGTACAGGATGAACGAAAAGATAATGGAGTTTCCAAATAAGGAGTTCTACGGAGGAAAGTTAAAGGCCGCCGAGAGTGTTAAAAAGCATACCTTAGCAGACTTTAACCTTAAAGAGCCGGGAAAGTTTAAAGAAGTTTTAAATCCAGAAGAGCCCTTAGTATTCCTTGACACGTCAAATATTAATGCTCTTGAATTCCAGCCAGAAGGTTCAACCTCTTACGAAAACTATGAAGAAGCAAAATTGGCCATAGAATTGGCTGAAGAACTTCACAAAATGGGACTTGATAAAAAAGACATAGGCATAATTACCCCCTACGCGGCCCAAGTTAAGCTCATAAAACAGCTTCTATTGGAAAGGGACTTTAAAGTTGAAGTAAATTCCGTTGACGGCTTTCAGGGAAGAGAAAAGGAAGCGATAATCATTTCCTTTGTCCGCTCAAACGAGGAAGGAGATGTAGGATTTTTAAAAGACTTAAGGAGGCTAAACGTTGCCATAACAAGAGCAAGGAGGAAACTAATCTGTATAGGAAACGCAGAAACCCTTAAGAGCCATGCGGTTTATAGAAGATTCATTGATTATGTTAAGAAAAAGGGAAGATTCGTAAGAGTTTAGTGTAGTGGTGAAAAAGCCCCTGTGGGTTCTAAGTCGTCAAGCCAGCCTGCATCTGGCGTAAGTTTCATTTTAAAGAGTCTTCCAACTTTGTTTGGGTCTTTTGCCTGATGGTATTTAAGGAAAATTTCATCTCCTATGATTCCGACAATTTCTATTTTCCCCGTTCTGTGGGACATTACGTACTTAAAGCGTTTTGCGTGACCATCCAACTTCTGCTTTGCTTTCTCCACTATCTCGTATCCTTCCCTTAACGGAACTTGGAAGTGGGTTTTAACTCTTTTTACTGGTCTGCACTGAAAAACGTAGTAAGGAATTACGCCTATGGAAGTTAGCTTTTTCATAAGTTCGGCCAGAACTTCCGAATTGTCGTTAACATGTTTTAAAAGAACAGTTTGGTTGCTAACAGGGACACCACTTCTTATGAGAACGTCAACAGCTTTTTTTGCCTGCTTAGTTACTTCCCTTGGATGGTTAAAGTGGGTAACAAGGTAAATTCTCTTCTCTGACGTTGAATATTTTGAGAGTACTTGAAGGAGTTTAGTGTCCTCGTATATTCTCATTGGATAGAAAACAGGAACTCTGCTTCCAAACCTTATGAACCTGAGGTGAGGAATTTGAGAGAGCTCTGACAGGAAGTATTCGATAACCTCTGTTGGCAAAACGAGAGGATCTCCACCTGAGATTAAAACGTTTGTTACTTCTGGATGCTCCTTTATGTATTCAACAGCCTTATCAAAAAGCTTTATCGTTTCGTCGGTGGGTATACCTACCATTCGTTTTCTGAAGCAGTGACGGCAGTAACCGGCACAGCGGTTTGTAGCTAAAAGCAGAACAGTCTCTTTATACTTATGCTGCAAACCGGTGAGAACGGTATTTTCTTTTTCCCCACTTGTATCATAAGAACCTGCAAGGTTAAGTTCATCTAAGGATGGGAATATTAAATGCTTTATAGGATCTTCAGGATCGTACCAGTTTATAAGCCCAGCGTAGTAATCTGGAATAAACATAGGATGTTTTTCTATTACTTTCTGAAGTTTTTCTTTTTCAGCTTTTTCTATTTTAATACCAAAGGCTTTTTCTACCTCTTCAAGCGTAGAAAATCCCCGTATTTGCATAGTATATCTCCCTTAATTGGGTTTTTAATCTTTTGCGGGACAAGGATTTATGTTATTTCAGAATATAAGTAAACAAAAGGCTTTCGTCAAGTTTTGACTTCCTTGTCAGGTTAAGCAGTGTTGAAGTCCAGAAACAAGGTGGACACCTTACAATAACCTTTGAGAACTACAAAAAGGAGGTATCCACCGATGAAAGGATTGAAAAAATACAAAGGGGCATCCCTTCATATATCAAGCGCAAATACAGCATTCAAAGG
>CAZQLZ010000127.1:0-8104 GCA_964594265.1 uncultured bacterium | reverse complement strand
ACTTAAGGAGCTCGGTTATGAACCTTACGCATACAGTTACAGAGTAACTGCATCTGCCGGAGAGCTCATCAAGAAATTCGGAAGGCACAAGGAAAAGGAAGAGAGGGAAAAGGAGCAGCTGCCGGAAGAAGAGGTATCCCTTGCCGGCAGAATTATGTCAATGAGAATAATGGGAAAGGCTGCCTTTTTCCACATTCAGGACGGCACAGACAGGATTCAGTGTTACATCAGGAGAGATACGGTTGGAGCAGACTTTTACAATCAGGTCTTTAAAAAGCTTATAGACATTGGGGATATCGTTGGCGTTAAAGGAAAACTTTTTAGGACGGGAACTGGAGAGCTAACAATTGAAGTAACGGAGCTAACACCTCTTACAAAATCCTTAAGGCCTCTGCCTGAAAAATGGCACGGCTTAAAGGACGTTGAAAAACGATACAGACAGCGTTACTTAGATCTCATAGTAAATCCGGAAGTAAGAGAGATATTCAGAACCCGCACTAAGATAATCAAGAAAATCCGTGAGTTCCTTGATAAGCGGGGCTTCATTGAGGTGGAAACCCCGATACTTCAACCTATAGCCTCCGGAGCTGCTGCAAAACCGTTTATTACCCACTACAACGCCCTTGACACGGACGTCTATTTACGCATAGCTCCAGAGCTCTACCTCAAAAGGCTCATAGTCGGCGGGTTTGAAAGGGTGTATGAACTTGGAAAGAACTTTAGAAACGAGGGAATCAGCACACGTCACAACCCTGAGTTTACAATGGTTGAGTGGTACATGGCCTACGCCGACTACTACGACCTAATGGATATGACGGAAGGGCTCTTTGAGGAGCTCCTTGACGAAATATTTGGCAAAGGCGTAAGGGAGATTGAGTATCAGGGAGTAAAGCTTTCCTTTAAGAGGCCATTCAGGAGAATCTCTTACTTAACAGAGCTCTCTAAGAAAACCGGACTAACGGAAGATGAACTCCTCCACGATGAGGAAAAGGTCTTAGCTAAGGCAAAAGAGGTAGGCATAGAGAGGGCAGAGGAACTCTCTCATTTTAAGAGGGTTCAGGAGCTCTTTGAGGCTTTAGTTGAGCCGGAGCTCATTCAGCCAACTTTTGTAATTGACTTCCCTAAGGCTATCTCTCCACTTGCAAAAGAAAAGAGGGACAACCCAGAACTTGTTGAAAGGTTTGAGCTCATAATCTTTGGAAGGGAAATAGCAAACGCTTACACGGAGCTCAACAACCCCGAGGAGCAGGAAAAGAGGTTCAGACAGCAACTTGAGGAAAGGGCAAAGGGTGACGAAGAGGCTATGGAGTACGACGAAGACTTTGTTACTGCTCTTGAGTACGGAATGCCACCAACGGCCGGTGAAGGTATTGGAATAGATAGACTTGTAATGCTCTTTACAAACAAGGACTCAATAAGAGAAGTTCTCCTCTTTCCTCAGTTAAGACCTGAAAAGAAATCTGAGGAGGGTAAAGAGGAAGAAACTTCTGAGTCTAAGTAAAAGGGGGAGAAAACTCCCCCTTTAATTCTTACTCTTCAACTTCTACTGTAACTTCCTCGCTGTGCCACAGGCCGTGAAGGTTACAGTAGGCGTGAGCTGAGAGCTTTGTGGTCTATCTAAGCATTCCCTTAACAATTACGTCTACAGCTTCATCCTCGTCAAGTCCCCTTGCCATGAGAGTCTCAAGCTGCTTTTTGTCTATGCTACCAACCGCGGCTTCGTGAGTTACCTTAGCAGTTGGATTGTTAACGACGACTATTGGAACTGCTTTTACAGTTACCTCCTCGCTCCTTACCACTTCGGAGCAGTCTATATGTCCGCGCGAATAATCCCCAAGGCCG
Source organism: uncultured bacterium (assembly GCA_964594265.1). Taxonomy (GTDB): domain Bacteria; phylum Aquificota; class Aquificia; order Desulfurobacteriales; family Desulfurobacteriaceae; genus Phorcysia. Next base: position 6,262 of record CAZQLZ010000127.1, on the reverse strand, counting down.
TAAGTTTCCCCGTAAAACTCAGCCTTTGTTCTCCCAAGAGCCATCAACCTGCTCTTAGAGATAGCTCTTGAATACTTCCCCCGTAGATACATAATATCTTTAACGTATATTTCGTCTCCGTCCCTTCCTGCTATCTTCGTTTCAACATCAGCAATGGCGTGGTCAAGAATATCAACGACGTACTCCACCCTCACTTTACCGGCGTTGTTTGAGTCTATCTTGAAGAGACTCTTGTAAGATGCCTTTTCCTCCACAATACCTTCGGACTTAGCGTCTATTACAATATCGGTATCTTTATCATGATAGTGAATCTCTGAAACTTCTAAGGATGCTCCCTTTTTTACTCTTAGCTTTGTTCTACTTATGTGTTTTAGGTTTTTACCCTTAAAGGCACAGTGAGAAATTATTTTTACCTTAGCGTTTTCTCCTATGTCCATCGTGATGTCAATAAGCTGGTTTCCAGAACCGAGTTTTGACAGGCACATGTGGACTGGTTTTTCAACCACAGTATCGGGAAGAACGTTTATCTTAATTTCTATTTTGTCCTCGTAGCTTTTCTTTTCAATGAGAACTCCCGGATGGGGAACTTCCTTTATAACCTTGTGTCCTTCAATAATTATTGAAGGGTTCTTTAGTATGTCCTTCGGCAGTCCCAAGGAAAGAATCCTATCTAAAAGATTATTTGTCTTAAGCATTTTTTACCTCCTTCTGCTCAAAGTCCAAAACGCTGCAGACTTTACATTTCTCAAACTTCTTCTTGATGCTTTCTGGGTCTGATGTTTCAAGAACTTTTCCGCCACAAAGGAGTGAAGCTCTATCAGCTACGTCAAGGAGTTTCTCGCTGTGGGTAATCATTAGAACAGTTATTCCTTCCTCCTTCATAGTTTCCAAAATTCTCTGGATGTCCTCTATTGAGGTAAAGTCTATTCCTGAGTCTATTTCATCAAGAACAGCAAGTTTTGGCTTAAAAGCCAAAATGCTGGCAAGTTCTACCCTTTTTCTCTCACCGCCGGAAAGTGAATCGTCCACGAACCTTTTTAGGTAGAGCTCCGCAGTTAATCCTACCTCCTCCAAGCACTTTCTAATGTCAACGTTTGGATTGTTTCTTCCTGAAATCTTCAGATACTCCTCAACAGTTATTCCCTCAAATCTTGCAGGTTCTTGCCATGCAAGAGTTATACCGAGCTTTGCTCTCTCGTAAACTTCAAGGCCGTTAATGACTTTGCCTTCAAAAAGAATTTCTCCTTTCGTTGGAGATTTCAAATTATCAATTCCCATGATAAGCTTTGCGAGAGTTGATTTACCTGCGCCGTTTGGTCCTAAGATGGCGTGGATTTCTCCTCTGTTAATTTCTAAGTTTATTCCTTTCAGGATGGTTTTTTCGTTGATTGTAAGTTTTACGTCGTTCACTTTTAGTATTGGTTCCATCACTACCTCCTTGCAAAACTTAGCATGAATCTTATAGTTAAAAACAATATTTTGTCAATAGATTACTTGTCCTTAATGAGAATCATTTTCGGTTAACTGCCTTCAAGCTAATAAGATAAAATAGCCATAACTTGATTTCTCAGACGGAGATGTCATGAAACTGATGCTCGTTGGAGCGGGAGAAGTAGGGAGGGAGCTCATAAAGAGACTTCAAAAGGACTGGTCTATCACTGTGATAGACGAGGATGAGGAAAAACTCCAGAAAATTATAGAGCTCCTTGATTCAAACTCTATGAACAAAACTATACTGCTTCAGGGAGACGGAACAAGCAGGCTTATGCTCAAAAAAGCTGGAATAGAGGAAGCAAAGGTTTTCGTTGCCTGCACCGGAGACGATGAGGTTAATCTTGAGGCTTGCAGGCTTGCTAAGGAATTTGGCGTTCCGATGGTATTCTCGGTTTCTAATAGTACGGAAAAAGACGAACTCTACGAGAAGGAAGGAATTAACTACGTAGATAAGGCCGTAGCTACGGCATGCCAATTAGAAAGACAGATAGAGTCTGGAATTGTGATACCAACAAACATAGGTCTGGGAAAGGGAGAGGTTATAGAAGTAACAGTTATGCCTACCTCTATAATCGCGGGTTATCCTGTAGGCAAATTTTCATCAAAGAGGTGGAAAATTGTTGCTATATTTAGAGGAGATAAGTTAATAATTCCAAAGTCCAGAACGATCGTTAAACCGGGTGATAAAGTTCTGATAGTTGGTGAACCTCGGATTCTAAAGTACATTGCTGAACTAATAAGATCGGGAGAACCGCAATTTCCTCTCCAGTTTGGAATGGAAGAAGTAATTTTTCTACCTGAAAAGAAAGAAGAGGTGATTAAAGATGCTCGGTTCTTTTTAGAAAACACCAAGCTTCAAAAAGTATCCATCTATACCTGTTTTGAACCTACTCCTGATTTAAAAGGACTGTTTGAAAGAGCGAACATCCGAGAGATTCCAATGTGCGAAAAGGAGTTTTTAGAAACTATTAAAGAAGAAAACTTTGGCCTTATAGTTGTGCCGGATAAGTACAAAGAGTTTCCTCTATACTTTGGAATCAAGACCTTTCCAATCCTCCTTGCAGAAGGGACTTATTCGCCGGTTATGATTTCAAGAGGAACAACACCTGTAAAGAAAATTCTGGTTCCGGTTTCGGGTTCTTTCAGCAGTTTTAGAGCTCTTGAAGCAGCTATTGAGCTATCATTGATATGGAAAGCTGAATTAACGGCTCTCTACGTGTCAAGTGGAGAGAACGATAAAAGAATAACTTCTCTCAGGGAAAGAATTATTCGTTTTTCAAACATGTACAAGATACCCATTAGTTTTACTGTTAGAGAAGGTAATCCAGTAACCGAGTTTTCTAAGGAGTCAAAAAAGGCAGACCTTGTAGTTATAGGAGCACAAAAAGGAAGGAGAACAAACTGGTTTAATCCTTATCCTCCTTACCATATGATACACCGGGCAAAGTGTTCATCAATACTCATATGCGTGGGTGAATAAAATGGAAAACTCTCTCCTTTCCATAATCTTGATTTCTGTCGGGATACTCTTTGTTCCTTTCTTAAGTAAACTTTTAAGGATTCCCGTTTCCGTCGGAGAAATACTCTACGGGATAGTTCTCGGAAGATCCTTCTTGAACCTCATTCAGCCGTCCCAGTGGCTGGATTTCCTTTCTTCCTTTGGCTTTTTGCTCCTCATGTTTGTCGCTGGGTTAGAGGTAAAGCTAAAAGAGATATCCACTTTGAGTCTTAAGACAAAACTTGTCTATGTATCGGTTCCCCTTTTAACTTTCTTCCTTGCGTTTTTCATCGGCAATAAGTTCTCGCTACCTTCCTTAGTCTCAATTGCAATTGGAGTTGTGTCGGTTGGTATCGTTGTGTCTGTTCTAAGAGAAGAAGACTTACTTGATACCCACTTCGGGAAAACGGTCTTCTTAGTGGGAATTGTGGGTGAGGTTATGAGCATCCTCACTTTAACTCTCTTTACTCTCTACAGCAAATTTAAATTTGACTTTGAGTTTTGGCTTGGAATTCTGAAGTTAGTCTTATACTTGGCCGTTGCAAGAGTTGTTCTTCTCTTTTTAAAAAGTTTTGTCTGGTGGTACCCCAACAGGTTCAAGTTCTTTTTTGAGAAAAACCCTTCAGAAATCGGTGTTCGCATTAGCCTTGCAGTAATGTTCATGCTATCTGTTGCCGCTTCATTGATTCACGTTGAGCCAATAATAGGGGCGTTTATAGCTGGAATGATATTTGCTACCGTTTTTGAGGATACAGAGAGCATAGAGGAAAAACTTTCAGGAGTAAGTTTTGGATTCCTCGTTCCTATATTCTTCATCTACGTCGGTATAAACTTTAAAGTCCCGCAAATTAGTAAAGAAACATTAACGTTACTTGGAATAATAACGGTAGCGAGCCTCTTCGTAAAAGTTATACCTTCTTTACTCCTTGTTCTTGATGGCATACCACTAAGGAAGACGGTAGCTGGGGGATTTTTACTCTCTGCTCCCTTAACACTTGTAATTGTTACAGCAGAGCTTGGTAAGGAAATTGGAATAATTGACGAAAGCCTTGAAGGGATACTTATATTAACAGCAATCGTAACCGGTACTTTAGCTCCTACACTTTTTAACCTTGTCCTGAAAGGAGAGAAGGTTGAGAATAACGATTCTTGACGGTTACGTTGATGAGCCCACCTGCTTAGGAGTTCCACCTTATATATCAACTTACGTCAGATATGTGGCAGGAGCTCTCGTTGCTGCAGGAATACCCCAAGAGAGCATTTCTTACGTGGCTATAGATGAGCTAAGGAAAGAGGAAGAAAAGAGGGAGCTTCTAAAAGAATCAGACATCATCTTCCTGATTTCCGGAATGACCGTTCCGGGAAGGTATTTAGGCGGAAAGCCAATAACGGAGAGGGAAATTGAAGAGATAGGGGAGCTCCCGGCCTACAAAGTAGTCGGAGGACCAGTAACTTTTGGCTTTGCTCTACAGGGAGGAGTTAGGGCTAAACCTTTACTCTTTGAAGGCTTTGACTTGGTTTGTAAAGGAGACGTTGAACTTGCCGCCTACTACGTCGGGAAATACTTGGTGGAAGGAAGAGAGCTCCCAAGCGGTGTTTTCACCCAAAGGAGAACCGCCGCTCACGTTGACAGGTTCGCTCCCCTTGGAGCGTTCATAGTTAAACAGCACTTTTACTACCCTTACGTAATCTGTGAGATAGAAACCTTTAGAGGTTGCGAAAGAAAACACCACTGTTCTTACTGCACAGAAGGTTTTTACGGTTCTCCGCAGGAGAGGGACCCAAGAAAGATAGTTGAAGAGGTGAGAGCTCTTTGGGAGCAGGGAGTAAGGTACTTCCGGATAGGGAGACAGCCAAACATCCTCGGCTATAGGGCTAAACCCACAGAGGGCGAGTTTCCCGTCCCAAACAGCGAGCTAATCTGTAACCTCTTTAGACAGATAAGAGAGGTAGGTGAAATAAAAACCCTCCACATAGACAACGTTAACGCAGGGACGATAGATGCCTACCCAGAAGAGTCAAGGAAAGCCCTTTCCTGCATAGCCCAATACGATACAGAAGGAGACGTTGCACCTTTTGGACTTGAAACGGCAGACGAGGAAGTGATAAAGAAAAACTTCCTGAAAGTGAGTCCTGAAGGGATTAAAAAAGCTATAAGGATAGTTAACGAAGTAGGTGCTTTTAAGGAGAGAGAGGACGGTCTTTATAAACTCCTTCCGGGAATAAACTTCTTAGTAGGACTTCCGGGAGAAACAAAGAGGACCTTTGAGAAAAATAAAGAATTCCTGCTTTCCATCCTTGAAGAGGGATTACTTCTGCGCAGAATAAACATAAGGCAGGTAATGGTCTTTGAAGGAACGCCCATTTCAGAAATGACAAAAAGGCCAAAAACAAAGTTTAGGAAAGAGTTTGAGAAGTTTAAACAGTGGGTAAGGGAAGAAGTGGACCTCCCGATGATGAAAAAGGTCTTTCCGGTCGGGACTGTAATAAGGGACGTCCTCTTAGAAGCCCACGACGGGGAGCACACACTCGGAAGGCAGATAGGGAGCTATCCAATCTTAGTGAGAATTCCTGAGAGGCTGAGTCTATTTAAAACCGTAAACGTAGTAGTTGTTGGCCACAGGGAAAGGTCGGTTATAGGAATTCCCATTCCAATAGACATAAACAAGGTTTCTCACAAACTCTTAACCTACCTTCCCGGCGTTTCAAGGAACTTGGCCTCAGAGATTATCTTAAAAAGGCCTTTTAAGGACGTAGTGGAGCTCCTATCCCTCTTCCCCTCCCTTCAAAAACTTTCCCGCTTCATCACCACAGGTTAGTTTTGATGTAAGTCCACTGAAAAGATAGTGGGAACTTGCGAACTTTGTGGCGAGAAGAGTCGTAAAATACGGACTGAAAGATGAGGTTTTAGAGAAGGCTAAAAAGATGTGCGGAAAGAGTTTTGAAGACAGGGATTGCCCGGAGTTTAAGGAAACGAAGAAGAAGTTGGAGAAATTAAAGGAACTAAAGCGGCAGCTTGTGGAAGCTAACCGCAAACTTCTTGAGCGCTCAAAACTCGTAGAAACAGAATCAAGACAAAATTTTTTAAGCAGTTTTGCACTTCTTTGGAAAAAGAAAAGACGATTCTGGGAGCATGTGCAAACCCGTATAGATAGGGGACATTTGCCAGATATTGGGAAGGAGGAGGCTGCTTTCTTATACGCAAGGCGAATTGTGAAGGTGTTGGCAACCCATAGTAAGATAGTCGTGGAACGGGGTAGAACCTATCGG
>CAZQLZ010000126.1:0-22788 GCA_964594265.1 uncultured bacterium | reverse complement strand
TATCTTGCCGGAATGTGACCTTTGGCTTTTCTCAAAGGTTACCCCAAAAACTTCCTAAGTCTTTCAAGCCCCTCTTCTATGTTCCTTTCATCCGTGCAGAACGAAAACCGGACAAAGCACCTTGTTTTATTATAACCGAAGTCCTTTCCGGGCGTTATGGCTACTCCGGTTTTTTCTAAGACTTCAAAGGCGAATCTAAAGCTGTCCTCTGTGAAGTTAGAGACATCGGCAAAGATGTAAAAAGCTCCTTTTGGTTCTACTGGAACGTTAAAACCTATTTCTTTTAAACCGCTGAGCATTAAATTTCTTCTTTTTTTGAAAGTTTTTACGTTTTCCCTTAACTCTTCAAGGCATTCTTTTTCAAAACAGACAAGAGCCGTTATCTGTGAAAGGGTTGGGGCTGAAATGGCTATGTTCTGGAGAATGGCCACTATGTCCTTGACCAGACTCTTAGGAGCTATCAGCCATCCAACTCTCCAGCCGGTCATAAGGAAGAACTTTGAAAATCCGGAAATTACTGCAGCATTATCTGTTACTTCCAGTATAGAGGGAGCTCTTTCTTCATAGGTAAGACCGTGGTATATCTCGTCGGAGATTACAAAGGCTTTCTGTGAAATCCTTTTTAGCTCTTCCTTCGTATAAACCGTTCCAACGGGATTTGAGGGGGAATTAATTACTACGGCTTGAGTTGAAAGTTTTTCCGGTTTTATCTTAAAGTTTTCTTCTGGATTAACGTAAACCGGTTTAGATTCGGCTTTTAAGAACCTTAGCATGTTTTTGTAACAGGGGTATCCGGGATCAGGATAGGCAACGTTACCTATCCTCTCAGAGACAACTTTTAAAACGGCAAGAAGGCCTATTGAACTTCCCGGAGTGACTATGATCTGCTCTGGACTTACCTTTACACCGTAAGTCTCTTGGTAATACTCGGCTATTTTTTCCCTTAAAGGAGGTATTCCTGCAGCTTCTGTGTAGCGGAGTTCAGTTCTTTTTAAAACTTCTAAGGCTTTTTTCTTGACAATTTCGGGAACAGGAAGGTCGGGTTCTCCTACTTCAAAATGGATGATTTTCTTTCCTTCCCTTTCAAGTTCCTTTGCCCTTTCTAAGACTTTCATTACGTAAAATGGCTCTACCAACAACTTCTCCATAGTTTTCCTCTCTCTTCTTCCCTACCTTTGTCAATTTTACTTTAACAATTTCTCCTGGCTTTGGCTTTTCTTTCAGTATAATCCTTATGTAGTTTCCGGTTAAGGCGGTGGAGCTCCCATCCGGCAGATGAGAAAGGACGAGTGCTTCAAGCTCCTTTGTAACAAAACGCTTCCTGTACGCTACGCTTTTTTTAGTCCCAATTTCCCTTAAAATTGCAGCTCTTTCCTTTTTTACCTCCGGCGGAACGTCGTCTTTCATCGTTGCTGCAACCGTTCCCTTTCTCTTAGAGTAGGGAAAAACGTGAAGGTATCCAAAGGGTATCTCTTCAACAAGTTTTCTTGTTTCCTCAAAATTTTCTTCCTCTTCGCCGGGGAATCCAACCATAACGTCTGTTCCTATGCAGATTTCCGGATTTAGCGAGAGTATCTTTTCAACTATGCGTTTAAAGTCCTCTGCAGTGTAACGCCTTTTCATTAGGGTAAGAATTCTGTTACTTCCACTTTGTAAAGGTATGTGAAGGTGGGGAGCTACTTTTTTAGAACTCGTTACTACCTCAATCAACTCGTCAGAAAACTCAATGGGTTCAATAGAACTAAGCCTAAGTCTGTAAAGTCCGGGAACTTTGATGATTTCTTTTACAAGCCTTGCAAGGTTCCAGTTTCCATCAAGGTCAACTCCGTAGGCTCCAAGATGAGTTCCGGTTAGAACTATCTCCTTATAGCCTGCATCAACGAGTTCTTTCACCTGTTCTATTACTTTTTGAGGTTTTTCACTTACCATTTTGCCTCTTGCTTTGGGTATGATACAGTAGGAGCAGAAGAGTTCACACCCCTGCTGAACTTTTAGAAACGCTCTTGTTCTTCCCTCGTAGTGCCTGACTGTAAGAGGATAAAAGTTGCTTTCGCTCCATACTCCTTTGACGAAAGTGCGGGGAATTTCTCCTTTTAATCTCTTTTCAACGATTTCTACGAGTTTAAACTTTTCAAGGTTTCCGGTAATAAGGTCAACTTCCTTAACCTTTTCAACTTCTTCAGGGTAAACTTCGGAGTAGCATCCTGTTGCGACGACCAAAGCATCGGGATTCTTTTGCTTTGCCTTCCTCAATGCTTTGCGGGATTTAGAGTCTGCTGTTGCCGTTACGGTGCAGGTGTTGACTATGTAAACGTCTGCCTTCTCGTTAAAGTCAACAACCTCGTAGCCTGCCTTTTTAAAGAGCTCTTCCATGTATGCTGTCTCGTGGAAGTTCATCTTACAGCCAAGAGTGTAGAAGGCGACTTTTTTCAAGGGAGCTCTCCTTTCAAAATTCTGTTTTGGTATAATTTAAAAGGCTGTTACGGTCTTTGAAAGTTGAATAAGGTTAGCGGGCGGAGTTCAGCTTACTGAAACTTTTTGCTCTAAAGGGCTAATTTTCAACGAGTTACAGAATTTGATAGAAATCTTAAGTTCTGGAGGTCTTGATATTCAACGCTTCCAGATTTTTGCTGTTGAAACGCCCGAAAAACTGAGCGGGATTGCGACAAAGAGGTTACAAGGATTCCGAGATTGCTATAAAACAAGTTGAAACGCCCGAAAAACTGAGCGGGATTGCAACTCTGAGGGGGGACATAGTCCCCCCTCACAATTGTCTGCCCGAAAAAAAGAGTTTGCCTGGTAGCTAATTGGAAAGAAGATGAAAAGTTACATAGGAAGGGATGAGAAAGTTTTTATAGACTTAGGAAATGAGGTTCTCCATCCGTTTGCTGGAATTCCCACTAAGGTAGTGAAAAAATACCGGGACATTTTGAATAATGAAAAAATTCTTACAAAGTTTGCAAAAGAACACATTTTGTTTAAAATCAGTAAAGAAAAGCGTTCTTGGAGAAAAGAGCTTAGAACTTGGGGATTACGCAATATCCATAATATCCTCCGTGCTCCTGACTTAGTGCTTTTTGACCAGGAAGAGAGAGCTATCCTTTACTGTAAGAAACGAAGAGTAGGTAACAAAGTTTGCATTGCCGCTGTTGTCGTAGGTGCCGAAAATAAGCACTACATTTATACTGTGAAACCTGCTCCCTATCCTCCTGCAGGCTTGAAATCAGGTCGTTATATTGTTATCTATAGTAGAGAGGAGGAAAGTAATCATGAACATCAAACTAAGGTTTGAAGATTACACTGCGGGTTTTTTACTTGAAGATCCTCAAGTTGAAGATGTTGATAGCCTTGAGGAATTTGAAGAATTAGAGCAGTATTATTTTGAGGCGTCTACAGGTATTGATGAGGCAGGTAGGATTAGATACTTTGATTTTGAGTTATGGAAGTCCCCTGCACAGCTGGAAGGCTTAATTAAAAATCCTTTAATTTCCCAAATTCCCGGTCTCTATACCGTTCCTGAGCTCGGTGTAAGAAACGCTACCTTCAAAGAAGTTCTTGAAGCTGTGAAGAAATATTACGAAACTAAACTTTCCCAACACTCTGTTCAAACAGCTTAGTGTTTACAACGACTTACAGTTTATCATAAAGTTGAATTGTCCTAAAAAGTGGAAGGGGTTGCAACTATAGCTGGTAGGTATATCTGTGGAGAGAAAGAAATTGAGGATATACCTTGATAGTTGTGCTTTGAGCCGTCCTTACGATGAGTACCTTAACGACGAAATAGCTCAAGATGCTGAAATAATTGAGAATATTTTCCGTCTTGTGGATTTAGGGAGTCTCATTCTTGTTGATAGCGAAGTCGTTGACATAGAGATTCAAGCTATAGGAGATGAAGAGAAAAGAGCCAAAGTTAACGCTATAAGAGACAAGGCTAAGTATTATGTTACTTTATCCCCAGAGGTCAAACGGAGAGCTTTGCAGTTTGTTGAATTTGGTATTAAGCCTATGGATGCTCTTCAGCTTGCGTCTGCGGAAAAGGGAGCAGAAGTGCTTGTTACTGTTGATAAAAGACTTTTGAAAAAGGCAAGGAAAATTCATACCTTAAAAGTGGAAGTGTTTAACCCTGTTGAATTTTGGAGGTATTATGGCAGTAAAGGAGATTAAGGACGAGGAAATTCTTGAGAGGGCATATAAAGCAGTGGTAGAAGAGCTTGGTATTGCGGGATTTACACGGTTTATACGACTAACTCAGGGTGGAAGGGGGAATTGGACAGAAGAGAGAGAGAAAGCTCTTGAGAGATTTAACAATATGACTCTTGAAGAGCTTGTAGATTACGTAAAGAGACATTCCAGAGGACCTAAGGAAGGACAAAAGGTTATTTAAGGGAGTGAGAGTTCTTTTAGAATGGAGCTCCCCACTTTTTTTAAGGTTTCAACTCCGGTAGGTTCGTTTTCAAGGAGCTCCACCGTTATAACTTTTTTCCTGAAAACCTTTCCGATTTCTTCACAATTTTTGCGGCACTTGTTTACTACAACGAGGTTAACTTTTATTCCGCTCGCTTCAAGCTCCTTTATAGTTCTCTTTGCTATTTCAACGGGTAAGGAGTTGGATGTTGTAACAACTCCAAAGGTTGTTGTTTTTTCGTCTAAGAGCTTTTCTCTCAAAAAGAGAATCTGTTTCCTTCGCCTTTCAAGTATTTCCAAAACGGGATCTTTTTCATCTTTTCTAATTCCTGCCATTTCCTCGTAGCGGAGAGCTTCTTTCCGCAGGGAAATTAGTCTTTCAAGCCACTTTAAAAGGAGTTTCGGCAGTGCTATAAGTCTTACCGTATAGCCTGAAGGAGCTGTGTCAAAAACTATTCTGTCAAACTTTTTAAAGTTTTCTTTCAAAATCCTGTATATTGAATCAAGGATTGCAAGTTCAAAACTTCCCGGAGAGTAAAATGCAAGCTCTATCTGTTCTTTTATCTCTTCAAGGATTACAGGACTGACAATTTTTTCAGATTCCTTTTTTACCTTTTCTAAGTAATTTTTCATCTCCTTCTCAATGTCTATTTCAAGAGCGTAGAGATTCTCGCATACCTTTGTTATCTTTCCACCTATCCTTCTTTTAAGGACTAAAGAAAGCGAATGAGCAGGGTCTAAGGAAATTAAGAGAGTTTTATAGCCGGCGGAAGAGAGTCCTAAGGAGAGAGCAGAAGAGATTGTAGTCTTGCCAACTCCTCCCTTACCTGAGAAGAAGAAAACCTTCACGGTTCTCCAACCTCACCAAAAACGCGGGAGATTACGCTTTTTCTATCGGCAATCCTTCTTTCCCATCCCTTTATGTTGTCTGCAAAGTAGGGAAGGAGCTCCACAAGGTAATAGTAGGTAGGATTGGGTATTCCGATCCTGTGGCTAAGGATGAGCGTTAAAAAGTTATCGTTTAAAACCTTAGCTTTATACTCAATCTTGTCCACTGCAGAGTCAAGGACAGCTCCCCTAAAAAAGAGCTTAACGGTTCTTAAGAAGTTTTTCACGTTCTTCCCTCCAATTTTTAAATTCCGGAGAGTTTTTCCATCTCCTGTGAAACCAGAACCACTGTTCTGGATGTTCTTTCACGGCTTTCTCTATTGCGGTTGTGTACTCCTGTGTTAGTTCTTCTATGCTCTTATTTTCTGGATAAATCGGTTCATAGGTTTTCACGACGTACTTTCCATCTTCAATAAAACAAAAAGCTGGAATAACAGGTTTTTCGGTTTTTATGCTAAGTATGGCGGCTCCTTTGTTTGTGTAAGTCTGCCTGCCGAGAAAACTCGTAAGGATTCCTTCTTTGACCTTTGGTCTTTGGTCTAATAGGATTCCTACGTAGCGCCCGCGTTTTAGGTCCTTTACGATTTCAAGGGCGTTCCCTGTTGGAATTACCTTTATTCCCCACATTTTCCTGATTGAGTTTATGAGTTCGTTGACTCTCCTGTTTTTCATCGGTTTGGCAACAACGGAGAGTTTTCCTCCGCTTAAGCAGGAAAAGAGAGCTCCCATCAGTTCCCAATTGCCTATATGGGCGGTTAAGAGGATTCCTCCTTCTTTGGGGACTTTTGAAAGATCAACGGGTTTAAAGAGGTTCTTTAAGTATTCTGGGGAGTAGGAAGGTAATCTAAAAAAGTCTATAGAGCACCTTATAAAATTCCTGAGACTTTCCTTGCCAATGTTTAAAGGAAGACCTGTAAAGAGGAGGTTTTCTTCTGTTATTCTTTTTATTCGTGGATATCTGTATATAACCTCTGTTGCCTTGTCACCTATCCTGAAGGCCGTTTCTCGAGAGAACCTGTTTATTGTAAAGAGGCTGACCCTTAAAAGTAGATACTCCAGCAGGTGTAAACTCTCCTTCAATTTCTTCCTCTTCTACCCTTTCTGTTCCTTCAAGATTGGAGAGTATGAATTCTTTTAGTCCGTAGGCTTCAAGCCTTAGGACGGGAGCTTTTGCTTTAATACCCTTTCCTCTCAGCTTTATTAGGTCCTTTTCGGTAGTTACTGGATTTTTGAGTTTTTTGAGCTTTTCTATTTCTTCCTCTCTGTACTCGTGATGATCCTCAAAAATGAACAGGTTTCGTATAGTATATCCCATCTTTAACAGCATCTCTACAAATTGTCCCGGGTTCCCTATTCCGCAGAAGACGTCTATCTCTCCCTTAGGAGGTTCTACTCTGTCAAAGTTCTGATTAACCCAGAATTTAAAGCTTTGCTCGGCTAAGAATATAGGTTTTTTAAAGGTTCGTAAGGTTGCTTCAAGGTTCTCAAGTCTCTCTGCATCTACGAGGTTGCTCCTTGTTATGACAAAACAGTCTGCTCTTTTTAAGCCATCAACGGGTTCTCTCAAAAGGCCAAGAGGCAGGCAGTAGCCGTCTCCAAAGGGATTAAAAGCGTCAATGACGACAATGTTTATCTTAGGAGAGACCTGCCTATATTGAAATCCATCGTCTAAGATTACAACGTTTACGCCGTTTTTGAATGCAAACTTTATTCCTTCTAACTTTTCTCTGCTCACTACGGTTCTGTATTTTTTGAGGGCATAGAGCGATGCTTCGTCTCCAAATCGTATGGGGTCTGGTCTTGCGAAAACGGGACCTCTTTCCTTCCCTTTATAACCCCTACTGACGATTGCAGGAGAAAATCCGGCTTCTTCAAGGAGTAAATAGATGGATTCTGTGAGAGGTGTTTTTCCTGCACCCCCAGTAGCAATGTTGCCAACGGAAATTATTGGAAGTCCTGAGGAGAAGGATTTAAGAAAACCTGTATCATATAGGAAGTTACGAAGAGCCATAACTCCACAGTAGATCTTTGAAAGTACCCATAAAAGGGGAAAGAGAAGTTTCCACTTACCCTCTTTCTTTAAGATCTTCTTTCTTACCTCGTTGGCGTTCAATTTCTCTCTCCTATAGCTTTAAGGATTCTTTCGGTTACGCCTCTTTGCTCCAAGTAGGATTTAAAAGTGTTTTCACAGAATTTATTATAAATCCTTTTCTTGGAAATGAGGTCTGTTAGAAGTTTAACAAGTTCCCTTTTTTCTACAGTAGGAATTTTGAGGAGCTCCGCTACGTCGCGAAAATCATCACAGAAATTCCCCATTATAACCGGTTTTTTCCACAGAACTGCTTCAACAGGATTGTGTCCACCGATTCCGAGAACAAAACTCCCTCCTATTATACACACATCGGCATAGCGGTATAAAGATGCAAGTTCACCTATCGTGTCTACTACATAGAAATCAACATTCTTGCTTACCTTTCTCGTTTTGCTCCTGAACGCTGTTTTTCCCGGGGGGACGAGTTCTTTTGCCCTTCCAATGTGTCTTGGAGCAACGACTGTAAGAATGCTGGAAAATCGTTTCTTTAATTCTCTGTGGACTTTAAAGGCTAACTCTTCTTCTCCGGGATGGGTGCTTCCCCAGATTAGAACTGTTCTTTTTCCTTCAATGTGGAGCTCTGCAAGTTTTTCGGGTTTTGAAACGTCAAGTTTTAGATCTCCTACGGTAAAGATTTTTCCAAAACCTATTTCTTTTGCCCTCTCTGCATCCTTCTTGGTTCTGGCGAGAAAAACGGTCTTGTCAACGAGAGATTTTAAAAATTTCCTTAGGCGTTTATAGTTTTTAAAGCTTCTATCGGATATCTTACCGCTAACAAAGTAAACGGGGATGTTCTGTTCCTTAGCGGCCTTTAGGAGGGAAGGCCAAATTTCAGTCTCGTAGATGAGAATCTTTTGAGGTCTTGTTTTCTTAAGGAAGCTCTTTACTACTGGATAGATATCTATTGGAAGTAGGCGAGAAGGGATATCAGGGTATAGATGCCTTACCCTTTCTAAGCCGTAGTCAGTAAAGGCTGTTATGGCGGTCTTACTTTTTAGAGCTGCCACAAGTGGCTTAACTGAAGTTGCTTCACCGACACTTGAAACGTGAAGGAGAATTTTTCCTTCCCCTTCTGGAAAGGAGGTGGAAAAGCGAGGTAGTAAGGTTACATTTCCCCGCTTCCTTGTCAAGAACTTTACTGCAGGAAAAAGAGGTAAAAGACTAAGGAGGACAGCGTTATAGAGCCGTAGAAACATCACTTTAACCCGATGAGTTTGTGGACTTGAGGGATAATTCTGACAGAAAAGGAGTTTACAAATTCTCTGTTTTCTATGACCATATGAGTAACTCTTTTGCACGTCTCTATATAGTCCTCAAAAGGCGTTTCAAGAGGTTGGATTACAATGGGTTCTTTTATGAGTTCTCTATTTTTAAAAGCGAAAGTTTTTATGGTTTCAAGATCCTTTTCGCTAAAAACTCCAAATTTTATGTAAGTACATTTGTAAGTTTTTAGAAATTTCTTGAGTGATTCCTCAGGAAAGGCTATTCCCATTGTTGGAGGTTTAGGTGAAAGGACAATTTTTAATTTTTCCTCAGGCAAGTCGTCCCTAAAGATGTGTCCGCAAGTTTCTAAGGTAATTCTTTTTATGCTTTCCTCTGCAGAGAGAAGTCCAATTAAAACAGGAAGGTTTTCTTCCTCAAGGGGTTCTCCGCCTGTTATGATAACCTCTGGTAGTTTTGAGTTTAGAGCTTCTTTTACAATTTCTGTTATCTTGGCAGTTTTTCCGGAGTGCCATGCATACTTTGTGTCGCAAAACTTACATCCTATTGAGCATTTTCCGGTTCTGATAAAAAATGCGGGAGAGCCAAGATCTAAACCTTCCCCTTGAATGGATATAAAAGTTTCAGAAATTGAAATTCTCATTCTTCTATTTCTTCCTCTTTCTTTTTCACGGTTATAGGTGATTTGAGTTCTATGTTGTAATTTTTCCCAACTATGTATCCAACCACAGCACCAACTCCAGCTCCGACTCCACCTGCTACAAGAGTAGAAGTACAGTTGGGAAAGAACAGTAATGATAGACCCACAATTAAGAGTTTAATAATCAATCCCCTTTCTTGCATCTTCGCCTCCATAAAAAGGGTGTTTGACAAGGTGAAACTCCGTTACGTAGTCTGCCCGTTTGATGATTTCGGCCTTAGCATATCTTCCTGTCAGGATAAGCTCAACATTTGGCGGTTTCTTTTCTATCAAGTTGATAACTCTACTTAGAGGAACAAGTCCTAAGTGAACAGTGATGTTTATTTCATCAAGGACCAGAACGTCAAATTTTCCGAGAGCCTCTTCGGCAAGCTGAAAACCTTTAAGGGCAAGTTCTCTGTCAGCTTCCGTGATATGAAAGTCGTAGTCAGGTCTTCCTGTTTGAATGAAGTGAAAGTTCGGTAACCTTTTCACTGCCTCAAGTTCTCCTACAGCTTTTCCCTTTAGAAATTGTATAAAGCAACAACTGAGTCCTCTACCTACGGCTCTTAGGCAAAGACCGAGAGCTGCAGAAGTTTTGCCTTTTCCGTTTCCCGTGTAAACGTGGATAAAACCTTTCTTTAAAGGCATTTTACTACCTTTCTTGCCAATTCTTTTGCTCTTCTATCAATTTCAACGACTTCTTCAACCGAAGAGGGTTCTTTAAAATCTGCCAACTCTAAGGTTTTTTCTATTACCTTCGGTATGGCTGTAAAAGGAATTTCTCTCTTTAAGAAACTTTCAACGGCAACCTCGTCAGCTGCGTTTAGAACTATGGGATAAGGGTAACCCATCTTAAAAGCCCTGTAGGCAAGCTCTAAGCAGGGGAAACGCCTGATGTCTGGTTCTTCAAAAGTTAAGTTTAGTCCTAAGAGGTTAAGCTGGAGCTCCCCTTCTTTTAAAGGAAGTCTCTCAGGGTAGCTTAGGGCGTATGCTATGGGTATCCTCATATCTGGAACGCCGAGCTGAGCGATAACAGAGTTATCAGAAAACCTTACAAGTGAGTGAACTATGCTCTGAGGGTGAATGACGACTTTCACCTTTTCTGGAGGGAGATTAAAGAGCCAGCAAGCCTCTATTACCTCAAGTCCCTTGTTCATAAGTGTTGCTGAGTCAAGTGTGACTTTAGTTCCCATATTCCAGTTTGGGTGTTTTAGGGCTTCTTCCGGCGTTACGTTTTCAAGATTTTTCCTCTTTCTGAAAGGTCCACCTGAGGCGGTGAGAATTATCTCCTCCACGTTCTCTTTCTTTTCACCGTTTAAGCACTGAAATATTGCAGAATGTTCACTATCAACGGGGATGATTTCTTCTGCCACTTTGGTAATGAACTTACCGGCGCAGGCTAAGGATTCCTTGTTGGCAAGAGCAAGTCTTCCTCCTTTTTGAGCTGCCCAGTAGGTTGGCAGAATACCGGCAGAACCGGAAATTGCCGATATGCAGATGTCAAAGTCAACGGTTTCTATGAGCTCCCTTACTCCTTCAAGTCCCGTATAAAATTTCCCGTTGAACGAAAAAGCTTCTTTCGGCTCTACAAGGCAGACAGCTTCGGGCTTAAAAGTTTCCGCCTGCTCCCTTAGTTTCCTCCTGTTCCTACCGGCTACAAGTCCTACAACTTTAAACCTTTCGGGAAACTTAGAGATAACGTCAAGGGAGCTCTCGCCTATAGAACCTGTTGAACCGAGAATTAGCACCCTTTTCATCTTTAAAGCCTTGCAAGGAGAGCTTCTAAGGTGTCCACCCTTTCCTGTTTTCCGGTCTCAAGCTCTTTTAGGGAGTAAAAGCCCTCAGATAGCTCCAGTTCACCGATTATAACGGCGTACTTAGCCCTAACCCTGTCGGCAGCCTTCATCTGTGATTTAAAGCTTCCCTGCCTGTGGTCTATCTCTGCCCTTAGACCTTTCTTTCTGAGAATATCAACAAGTTTAAGCCCTTCTCTATAGGCTTCTTTTCCTCCGGTTATAACAAATACTCCGTTCCTTTTCTCTTCTATGTCTGGTAGCAACAGCATTACCCTGTCAATGCCAAGAGCGAAACCGAGAGCAGGGGTATCAGGACCTCCGAGCTGAGAGATGAGTCTGTCGTACCTTCCGCCTGCGAGGACGGTACTCTGAGCTCCAAGTTTGTTTGATTTGAACTCAAATACGGTTCTTGTGTAGTAATCAAGTCCTCTCACCAAGAAAGGATTGACGTTAAATTCAACTTCTAAAACTTTCAGGTAGTCTTTTACACTTTCAAAGTGTTCGCTACACTCTGAACACAGGTAGTCAGTGATGAGTGGAGCTTTCTCTACCACTTCCCTACACTTTTCGTTCTTACAGTCAAGCACTCTTAATGGGTTTCTTTCAAACCGCCTCTGGCAGTCTTCACACAGGTTTTCTCTCTGATTCTCAAGGAACTTTAAGAGTGCCTTACGGTATTCCTGCCTACACTTTTCGCAGCCTATAGAGTTAATTTCTAAGGTAGAGTCAACGCCTAAGCTTTTCAGTATATCGTTGGCTACCTTTATAACCTCTGCATCTGCTCCGGGGGAGGAAAGGCCAAACATTTCACATCCAGCCTGAAAGAACTGCCTCTTTCTTCCGGCCTGAGGTCTCTCAAACCTGAACATGGGGCCAACGTAGAACCACTTGGTAAAGGGCTCTTTTGCAAAAATGCCGTGTTCTATATAAGCCCTTACGGCAGAGGCCGTTCCTTCAGGTCTTAGAGCAATTATCCTGCCGCCCTTATCCTCAAAAACATACATCTCTTTCTGCACTATGTCTGTCGTTTCACCAACGCTTCTTCTAAATAGGCCTGCTTCCTCAAATATCGGCAGGATGATTTCTCTAAAACCGGCCCTCTTTACGATTTTCTTAAACTTTTCTACAACCTTCTCAAACTTTTCGCTCTCAGGGGGAATTAAATCCTCAACACCCCTTACGGCTCTAAACTCCATGAAACTAAAACCTCCGCGGGGAGTTATGATAGTTAAAAGTCTTCACTCAGCAATTCTCCGAGCAAGAGTTGTTATGGGAAGGTAAGAGTAGTCACCTTTAAGTGTTTCTAAGGCATCTTTTGCGCCTTCTGAATCTCCCTTTTTAAGGGCTATGAGAAGTTTGTAGTAAATTGCTTCCGGGTAAGTCCAGTCTTTATCCCTTTCCATGTGGGAGAGGATTTTTTGTGCAGCTTCTGAGTTGTTTTTGTCTATTTCGGTAGCTGCTATTCCTGTTTTGGATGGAGGAGAGACTAAGAAGCTATCTGTTTTTGAGAGCTCCGTTAAGAGCTCTTCCTTCTCCTCAATTTTTGCAATTAAAAAAGTGGCTATTCTTGCGGATGGAACTCCTTTATACTCCTTTAGGGCTTTGTGAAACAGCTCAAGAGCTTTTTTCTTGTTCCCAGACCTTAAAAAGTAAAGTCCCTCATCAACAATTCTTGCCGCTTTTAGCTCTTCGGAGTTTTTCTTCCAAACATACCCGCCGTAACTACCAACTATTGCAGCGAGAATTAGAAGGCTTCCTAAGAGTTTTTTCCAATGGATTGAGAGGAAGTGAGCTATTTTGTAAAGATCAGAGATGAGCTGTTCTGCCTCTGGGGTGTCTATTTTCTCCGGTAAATGCACGGGGAGTTCTTCCTTCTTCTTTTCTTTCTTCCTGTATGCTTTGTAAGGCGGTTTTTTCAAGGGGAACCTCCTGTATAATTAATTCCTGTAAATTGTAACAATTTTTAGGATGGAAGAAGTTGGAGGATAGGGTTTCGCGCTTTAGACTTAGGGAAGTAAGAAGGATAGGCTATTCGCTCTTTTTCATTTTTGTAGCTTCAATTGTTTTCATGGCCGGTAGTAACTACTTTTTTCGGGAGGAAGTAGAAAGAGCTATTTATGTTTCCATTTTTGAACAAAATAAAAAAAGATTGAAAGATGTAGTTGATACTACCATTCTATCCTTTTCCCAGAGGGAACAGCAACTTAGAACAGATATGAGGAAGAAGATAAGAGAGGAGGTTCTAAATGCTTATAGAGTGGCGAATTCTATTTATAGGGTGTGCAAGATCTTCCACTTTAGTGATCAAAAGGTAAAAAGGATCATCTGTGATGTGTTAAGGAACTACAAGTTTTTTGACGGTAAAGGATACATTTTTATTGACTCTGTCCGAGGATTTATGGTTTTAAATCCGGCTTTTCCCGAAATAGAAGGTAAAAATTTGTGGAACTTAAAAGATATTAAAGGAAAGTATGTTCACAGGGAATTTGAGCGAACGGTTCTTTATTCTCCTAACAATGAAGGTTTTGTTACTTACTACTGGTACCTTCCCGGAACTAAAAAAGTGGATAGGAAAATTGCATTTGTGAAGCTTTTTAAACCGTACAACTGGATAATAGGAGGGGGATTTTACCTTTCTGACTTTAAGAACTATGTTAAGAAAGTCCTGAAAGAAGAGGGGAGAATCTACAATCTCTTTATTGTTGATCTTAACGAAGATACTGTTTCTTCTCCTACAGAGAAGAGACTTTTGGATATAGTTAGAAAACTCTCTTCCAAGGAGCTTGAGGCCGGTCTATTTGTTAACGATAGTTCGGGCGTTTACTATCTGAGGCTATACCGTAAGTGGAATTGGTTGATAGGAAGTTATGTTACGAAGGAAGACCTTTTTAAAGAAGTTGCCGTTCTGAAAGAAGATTTCCTTAGCACTATGAAAACGGCGTTGTTTGCGGGTTCATTGGTCGTTCTTGTTATCTTCACGAGTTCTACCTTAGGTATCTGGTACTTTACGGAGGAGCTCAAAGAGACCCTCGGGGAGCTCGTTGAAAAGAACCGTCAGCTTACGAAACTAAGCAGAGAAATGATACTTAGAGCTTATAAGGATAGAATTACAGGACTTCCGAACAAGGACAAATTTGAGGATGATCTAAGTAGGGTAGTGGTGTCTAAGGTAAACTTTGCTCTTGTGAACATCAGGAACTTTCAGGAGATAAATGAACTTTTTGGTATGGAGGAGGGGGATAGGATACTTAAGATGTTTGGCAGATTTCTGAAAAGACTCTCAAAAAAAGAGAATAAGTTTTCAAGGGTTTACAGGATAAGAGCAGACAAGTTTGGACTTTTAGTTACCGATATGAGCGAGGAGGATTTCATTTCTATGGTTAAAAGAATAATCGCAGAACTTGAACAACAGGAGTTTGAAATTGGAGATATAAAGTTTAGACTGGATGTTGTTGCCGGTATTTCAAGGAACAAAGAGCAACCAATTATTGAGGCGGAAATTGCCGAACAGGAGGCCAAGAAGAGGAATATGGACATATATGTGTTTGATATGGATCTTGAAGAACTTTACAAGGAGCTCCAGAAGAACATCACCATAGCAACGAAGTTGAAGGATGCTGTCTTCCACGATAGGATAATTCCTGTTTTTCAGCCCATTGTTAATCTTCAGACGGGAGAAGTAGAAAAATACGAAGCTCTTATGAGGGTTATAGATAAGGACGGGGAATTATTAATGCCGGGAGAGTTTCTACCCGTTGCTAGGAGGATATCTATCTATACCAAACTTTCTAAGAAGCTTATAGAAAAAGCTTTAATTGCTGCTAAGGAAAAAGGAATAAAAATTGCTTTAAACATTTCCTCGGAAGATTTGGCTTCTCCTGCTATGAGGGAGTGGTTAGTTGAGGTTATCAAAAATTACGACGTGGCCGATAAAGTTTGCTTTGAAATAGTGGAATCTGAAGCCTTTAGTGAGCTAAAAGTTCTTGAGAACTTCTATTCAAAAGTAAAAGAGCTTGGAGCAGAGCTTGCGATTGACGACTTTGGTAGTGGTTACTCAAACTTTGAGTACATAACGATTATAAAGCCGGATTACATTAAAATTGATGGAAGTCTCATTTCAAAGATGCTTCAGTCCCAAGACGTTGAGATCCTTGTAAAGCATATAGTTCTCTTCTCTAAGGAACTTAATATAAAGACCGTTGCAGAGTTTGTTTCCTCTGAGGAAATCCTGAAGAAGGTTAAAGAACTTGGAGTTGACTACGGACAGGGATTCTACTTGGGAAGCCCCACCCAGTTTAGCTAAGAAAACTCAACAAGTTTCTTAAAAGTTATTCTTCCACACCTTTCTAAGGCGCATAAGTTGTAACCTCCCTCTAAGGAAAAGAGAACGGGAATTTTAAGCTCTTCTGCCGATTCTAAAATCTGTTCAACTATGAACTCAACTCCCATGTCTGTAACTTCAAGTCCTGTCAGAGGGTCGTCTCTGTGTAGGTCATAACCAGCCGAAACAAGTATTATGTCTGGACCAAAAGTTTTCATAGCTCTTCTGTAAATTTCTCCGTAAACTTTCTTGAATTCAGTATCTCCTGTTCCTTCTTTCATAGGAAAGTTAAGAATGTTGTTTTTGTTTTCTTCCTTGCTACCTGTTCCGGGATAAAAGGGATACTGGTGGGTAGAGAAGTAAAAAACTTCCGGAACATTTTCAAAGGCGTGTTGTGTTCCGTTTCCATGGTGAGCATCAAAGTCAACGATGAAAATCCTTTTGGCTCCTAAGGAGAGAGCTTTTACGGCGCCGACGGCAATGTTGTTGAATATGCAAAATCCCATAGCCCTGTCTTTTTCGGCGTGGTGGCCGGGAGGTCTGACGGCACAGAAAACAGAACAGAGCTCCCCAGAGAGCAGCAGTTCAACTCCCATTTCTACGGCACCGGCTGCCATGAGGGCCACGTCAAAGGAGGAGCTCCCGTAGTAGGTGTCCGGGTCAAAAAAGCCGGGAGCGTTTTCCCTGCAGGAAATTCTGACGTCTTCTATGTAGTTCTCAGAGTGAACGGCTCTTAAAATGTCATAACTGACCTGCTTAGGTTTCAAGACCGGAATTTTAAATTCCGGTAAGGACTTAAGGAAGTACTTTAACCTCAGGGCGTTCTCTGGGTGAGAAGGTAGATCGTGTTTTAAAAATATCTCATCGTAAATAACTGCCGTTTTCACTTTAGTTTCCTCACCATTTCAAACTCGGCTCTTCTGTTCTCAAGGTCAACGTGGAGGAGCCTTACGAGAGCTCTGTCCCCAATTCTAAAGACCGTTCTCGTTTTTTCTCCAACAAGACAATATTGCTTGGGAATGCAGATGTAGTAGTCATTTTTTAGGTTTGTTACGTGGATAAAGCCGGGAATTAGCTGTTCTATGGTTTCAACGTAAAGTCCCTGTTCAGCAACTCCTGTAATGATAGCTTCAAAGACTTCGCCTACGTGGTTTTTGGCGTACTGAAGTTTTTTGAGCTCTATAACATCTCTTTCTGCTTCATCGGCGTTTATTGAACGTTCCGTTACGTGCTTACAGACCTTCTCAAGTTTTTCCTCCCAATAAGGGATGCTGTCGGCAGTAAATTCTCCTTTTAGGGCCATCTTTATGAGTCTGTGGAGCTGTAGGTCGGCGTAACGCCTTATAGGTGAGGTAAAGTGGGTGTAGTGGGTTGAGGCAAGTCCAAAGTGGCCAATGTTGTCTGGAGAGTACTTGGCTCTGGCCATCGTTCTAAGCATTAAGTAGTTGACGAGCTTTTCCTCAGGTTTTCCTTCAACCTGTTCTAAAATTTTCTGAAGGAGCTTGGGCTGAATATCGTTCTTAACGGCGGGAACTCTTATGCCGAGTGACCTAACAAAGTTCAGGAACTCGCTGAGTTTTTCCCTATCCGGAGATTCGTGAACTCTGTAAACGCTTGGGTAGTCCGACCAGAACATAAACTCCGCAACGGTTTCGTTGGCTGCAATCATGAACTCTTCTATTATCCTGTGGCTCCAGAGTCTTTCGGCTCTGTATATGTCTATCGGTTCTCCTTCAGCATTTAAAACTACAACAGGTTCAGGTAGGTCAAAGTCAAGAGATCCCCTCTTGTAGCGTTTTTTGTAAAGTATTTGGGCAAGCTCATACATGGCTTTTAGCGACTCTACTACGTGGGGAAACTTTTCAATTGCTTCTTCGTCTCCGTCTATTATCCTCTGTGCTATTGTGTACGTGAGGCGGGCTTTACTGTGGATTACGCTCTCGTAAATCTTGTAGTCAACGACAGTTCCTCGCCTGTTTATGACCATTTCGCAGGTAAAGGTAAGCCTGTCAACATTGGGATTCAGCGAACAGATACCGTTTGAAAGTTTTTCTGGAAGCATCGGGATGCATCTATCTGGAAAGTAAACGCTCGTTCCTCTCCTGTAGGCCTCAAGGTCTAAGGCACTTCCGGGTTTTACGTAGTGTGAAACATCTGCAATGTGGACAAAGAGCTTATAGTTTCCGTCCGGTAGCTTTTCTATAGCTACGGCGTCGTCAAAGTCCCTTGCATTTTCGCCGTCTATGGTGAAGCAGAGTTGATCCCGCAGGTCAACCCTGCCTTCTAAGTCTTTTTCAGTAACTTCATCCGGAATTTTCTCGGCCTCTTTTAGAACTTCTGGAGGAAATTCAACCGGTAAGTCGTATTTTCTTATTATGAGCTCTATGTCAAGCTTGGGTCCTGTTTTGCCGAGGTTCTCTAAGAGCTTTCCAACGGGTCCGCGGGTGTCTGAAGGGTAGGATATGATTTCAACGACTACGTAGTCACCGTCTTCAACCTTTTTACAGTCTTCGTGGGTAAGAAGAACGTCGTAACGGATTCTCTTGTCTTCGGGGACTACAAAGCAGTGCCGACGATGTTTTTCTACCCTTCCAACAACTTTTTTAACAGCCCTGTCTATGATAGAAACAACCTTTCCTTCTTTTCTACCGTCGGGAAATTCCTTGACTATCTCAACGGCGACTATATCGCCGTTCATCGCTGAAGACATATTTTTGCCGGGAACGAAAACACCTCTACCGCCGTCTATAGGATCAACAAATCCGAAACCTTCCCTGTAGACACAGAGCTTTCCAACAACGAGGTTAAACTTCTCAGGCAGGGCATACTTAGCACCTTTCAGCTTTACGAGTTTTCCCTCTTTTGCAAGCTCTTTTAGCTTTTCGCGGAGCTCCTGCCTATCCTCTGGCGGTATTCCAAGGAACTTAGCGATTTCCCTTGCCTTTAGGGGTTTATTGAGCTTCTCAAGTGCCTTGAATATTCCTTCTTCTAAGTTCTTGTATTCCATTCTTTCCTCCAGCTATTCATTTTACCAGCGTGGTAACTTAAGGAGTAGAGGTATTTCCTCCACAAACCTTATTCCGAGCTCTCTTAGTCTTTCCCTGAAAGAAGTGTCGGTTTTTAATCCGTAGGTTTCCAGTACCCTACTTAACTTCCTGAAGATCGCCTCGCCTTCTGGGTCAAAGTCCATGAGGAGGACTACTCCAGTGTAACTTTCAGAAAGGTGTTCGGCAATGTCGTGGTATTTCCTTCCCTTCATTTCTACGACGTTTTCAATGCCAAACATCTTGAGTGCTTTTAAGTCCCTTTTGCCTTCAACGAGGATTGCCCAGTCGGGATTCTTGAGAGAAAACTGTTTAAGGTCGCTTATGTAGGCCTTTAGCTTCTCCATCTTAGAATACCTTCACAAGTAACACCCCAACACTAAAATTGTAAACAATTGGTAGCCCTGCCTGTAAGAGAAGAAGCATTGTTGTTGTTCTTAGTGGGTAGAGTCCCAAGTAGTAGGGTAGAAGGTAGGCCCACCAGCTCCTTAAAAGGGAAAACATTGCGTTACCAACGGCCATTGTTCCTAAGATATGGGTAACGGCGTATTTCTTTTCTAACATTACTTTTATGAGACCGTAGGCAACAGGCGGACTTATTGCTGCTGTTGTTATGTAGGTAATTTCCAAAGAATCAAAGCCGAGAGCTCCAAAATACGGCCCAAGCTTTTTGGTTAGCCATTCCATAGCTCCTTCCTTTATGAGAAAGACGACGAGAAGAAACAGGGGAGTAAACTTCACTGTAAAGAGTGCGGCCTCTTTTAAACCTTTTAACACGCCTTCTTTTAGGACTTTAAGGTTAATCTCAACCTTTACCGATTCGTACTTGGGGTATTCAAAGTGGAACTTCCTGTAACGGAGTCTGCCAATGATAGAGACAACTATTAGAACGACGATGTCAAAGGCCAGCCTAAGGAGTGCGTAGTAAACAGCAACAGCTCCTATTAGTGGCAAGAGAACCGGCAGGTAGTAGCGGTAGAGGAACATAAGCCTCATTGGAAAGTTTGATGCAAGAATTGCAAGGTAAAGGTCTGTTGCCTCTATTTTCCCTTCTTTTAGGAGTTCTGAAGCTACAACGTGAGCGGCTCTTGGAGAAATCAGGTAGATGACTGGAACGTTCGTTAAGAGGGGATGAATTCCAAAACGGGAGAGGCGGAGGGTTTTTAGCCCCAGCCAGTTAACAAATTTCGTTTCAACTAAAGCTGCTGCGAGAACGTAACCAAAGGCTACGGCAGAGACAATTATGAAGTAGAGTTCTGTGAAGTTCATGAAATGGAAAATTTAAGAAAACCCCCAAGCGGGGGCAAGGAGTTTTTTAAGTCTTTTAGTCAAGGTTGTAGAAAACTTCTGTCCCTTTATAGACTGCTGCACTTCCTAAGAGTTCTTCTATTCTCAGGAGCTGGTTGTACTTGGCGTTTCTCTCGCTCCTTGCAGGAGCTCCCGTCTTTATCTGTCCGCTATTGACGGCTACTGCAAGGTCTGCAATGAACGTATCTTCGGTTTCTCCGGAGCGGTGGGAGATAACAGTTGTGTAGCTTGCTCTTTTTGCCATCTCAATGGCTTCAAGTGTTTCGGTTACCGTTCCAATCTGGTTGAGCTTAATGAGAATGGAGTTTGCAAATCCTTCTTTGATACCAACTCTTAGGAGCTCCGTATTTGTAACAAAAACATCATCACCAACGAGCTGAACCCTATCGCCGAGGGCAGCTGTAAGAAGCTTCCAACCCTCGTAGTCGTTCTCGGCCATTCCGTCCTCTATTGAGATGATTGGGTACTTTTCAACAAGATTTCTATAAAAGTCAACGAGTCCTTCTCTATCAAAAGTTTTCCCTTCTCCTGAAAGCTCATATACTCCATCGCCCTTGTAGAATTCTGAAGATGCAGCGTCAAGGGCTATTAAGACATCCTCGCCGGGAGTATAACCTGCCTCCTCTATGGCCTTGAGAATAACCTGGATGGCCTCCTCGTTTGAGGAAAGGTTTGGAGCGAATCCTCCCTCATCTCCTACGTTAGTTGAGTGTCCCATCCTCTGGAGAACTTTCTTAAGGGCGTGGTAAACCTCAACGCCCATCCTGAGAGATTCGGAGAAAGTTTCTCCACCAACGGGCATTATCATAAACTCTTGAAGGTCAACGTTGTTGTCTGCGTGAACGCCACCGTTTAAGATGTTCATCATCGGGACGGGGAGCCCCTTCGCGTTTGTTCCCCCGATGTAGCGGAAGAGAGGAAGTCCAAGCTCAAGAGCTGAAGCTCTACATACGGCCATTGAAACGCCAAGAATCGCATTAGCACCCAAATTGCTCTTGTTCTCCGTTCCATCAAGCTCAATCAGAAGTTTGTCAATGTTTGCCTGATCAGTTGATTCAAGGCCAATAAGAGCAGGAGCGATCACTTCGTTAACGTTCTTGACTGCCTTCAGAACTCCTTTTCCGTAATACCTCTTTGTGTCCTTATCGCGAAGTTCCAGCGCTTCTTTTTCTCCCGTTGAAGCACCGCTTGGAACTAACGCCCTTGCGGTAGCTCCACTTTCAAGAGTTACCTCTACTTCAACGGTTGGATTTCCCCTTGAGTCAAGAACCTCCCTTGCCTTAACGCCTGCTATTCTGGACATAGACGCCTCCTGCTAAAAGTTTTTCCAGAAGCTCCCTGCAGATTTTACCCGTAGAGTCCCTGATTTCAAACTCCCTTTCTTCCCCTATCTGTCTGCAGGTTATCTTGATAACTGAAAGTCCTTCAAGGAGTTCTGTAATTTTTTCTCCCCATTCAATAATTTTAGGCCTATCATCTGATAGGAGCTCCTCAATTCCTACGTCTTCAACTGCCTCTGTAGAGTCAAGCCTATAAAGGTCTATGTGAACCAAGTTATCATACTCATGAACAATATTAAACGATGGAGATGAAACTTCATGGGCTGGAATTCCGAAAGCTTCTGCTATGCCTCTCGTAAGCTCAGTTTTTCCGCAGCCGAGTTCCCCAGATAGGATAATTACAGTCTTTGGGGGTAGAAGTTTTCCTATTTCTTTTCCGAGTTTTCGGGTTTCTTCTGCGCTTTTTGTTCTAATCAAGCATCTATTCAACTCTCTGCCCCACAAGTGAAACCTTTTTTATGCCCGATTTTCTAAGAGTATCAAGAAGAGAAAAAACGTAAAGGTAAGGCGTTTCTTTGTCGGCTTTTATAAATACTGGGCGATTTCTCGGTAACCGCTTTACCACTTCAACAGGATCGCTGTAGATTTTTCCGTCATAGTAAATTTTCCCCCACTTGTCCATGATGATCTTTACCACTTTTCCTGAAGTTACAACTGCTGCACCACCTTTGGGGACTTGAACCTTTATTTCACCCCCAGAGATGAATTCCGTTGTTACTGCTAAGAAGATAACAAGCATCAGAGAAAGGTCAAGTATGGGTGAAAGGTTAATGTCGGCTATAAGTTTTTTCCTTGTTTCCCTTATTCTCAACGTTTCTTCTCCATGAACTCTTTGTGGGCTATTTTCCAAACCTTTATGGCCTCTTGACACTCTTTAAGAGTTGGAACAAGGGCTATCCGGAAGAATCCTTCTCCTCCTTTTCCAAAGAACTCACCCGGAGAGATAACTATTCCGTAGCTTAAGAGGTGTAGAGCATACTCCTCACTTGAAATACCTTCTGGTAACTTTACCCAGAAGTAAAAGGTAGCTTCAGGGTAAAGGAACTCAAGGTCTAACTCTTTAAAGAACTTGACGAAAATGTTCCTCTTTTCTTTAAAAATTTGTCTCCTTTCCCAAACGTGCTTTTCGTCAGACCATGCGGCTCTTGCGGCCTGTTGAATAAAGTCTGGAGATGCCACACCGAAAGAGGAGCGGTATTTAAGGTACGTTTGAACTATTTCTCTATCGCCGGCAACAAATCCTGAGCGATAGCCTGTCATTCCGCTCCTTTTGGAGAGAGAATGGAAAACGACAGCTCCTTCCTTTCCGACTTCAAGGAGAGAATGGGGAGGATGTTCAAAGTAGATTTCTGTGTAGCACTCGTCTGAGCAGAGGATAATTCCATACTCTCTACAGATTCCGTAAACTTCTTCTAAGTAAGATAGAGGGGCGACTGCTCCTGTTGGATTGTGGGGGTAGTTAATCCAGACTATAGCTGTCTCTTCTAAGATGGATTTTGGAATTCTATCAAGTCTTAGAAGGAATTTGTCTTCGTAGTGGAGCTCCACAGGGTACGGTTCTCCTCCTGCAAAGAGCGTTCCTCTCTCATAGACAGGATAGGCAGGAGTTCCGTATATGACCTTTCTTTTACCAGTGTCTGTGTCTATGAACACAAGTGGAAAGTGGAATATCGCCTCTTTTGAGCCGGCCGT
>CAZQLZ010000125.1:0-3955 GCA_964594265.1 uncultured bacterium | reverse complement strand
GGCCAACACTCCTCACACCATCCCTGAACCTCTCTACGACAGGCTTGAAGTTATAAGCCTTCCCGGCTATACCGAGTATGAGAAGCTCCAGATAGCCAAAAAGTACATTGTTCCCAAACAGATGAAGAACCACGCCCTTACCGAGAGAGATATAGAGTTTACCGAGCCTGCTCTTCTTCACATCATCCGCCACTACACGAGGGAGGCAGGCGTAAGGAACCTTGACAGGCAGATTGCGGCCATCTGCAGGAAAGTTGCCCTCTGGATTAGCGAAGGAAAGGAGAAGAAGTACAGAGTAACCAAGAAACTTGTGGAGAAGATACTTGGAGCTCCAAAGTTTATTCCGGAGCTTGAACTTGGAGAAGATGAGGTTGGCGTTGCTACAGGCCTTGCTTGGACGCCCGTTGGAGGAGATGTTCTCTTTGTAGAAGTCATAGTTACAAAAGGTAGCGGAAGGCTTACTTTAACGGGAAGGCTCGGCGAAGTTATGAAGGAATCTGCTCAGGCAGCCCTTGGATTCATCAGAGCAAATGCTGATAAGTACGGTATAAAGCGTGACTTTTCAAAAATAGACATTCACGTTCACGTTCCGGCGGGAGCTATTCCAAAGGATGGTCCTTCTGCCGGAATAACCATAGCCACGGCTATGCTTTCTGCTCTTACCGGCAGGAAGGTCAGGAAAGAAGTGGCAATGACAGGAGAAATTACCCTCGGGGGTAAGGTTCTTCCTGTGGGAGGGCTAAAAGAGAAGGTACTTGCCGCCCTTCGCTATGGAGCTAAGACCGTCATCCTGCCGGAGAAGAATAGAGCAGAGGTTATGGAGGAGCTCCCAGAAGAAGTTAAGAAAAAGATCAAGCTGGTCTTCGTTGATAGAATTGAGGATGTCTTTGAGCTTGCTCTGTACCCGGAGGAGAAGAAGGAAAAGAGGTCTAAGAGAACACGGAGAGTTCCGAATGGAATGGTTTGAAAAATGGTTCTTGAAAGCGAAAGAACACGACAAATCTGCTGATTTATTGAAAGAACAGGGTCTATTAAGAGATGCGATAACACGATTCTATTACTCGGCCTTCTCCCTGATGGTAGCTGTTTGTGGACAGGCTCCTAAGGGAAGATGGGAACATAAGGGAATACTCAAATACTTCTTCAACTGGTGTAGAAGAAACGGGATTAATCTTTCTAAAGAAGAGAGAGAGCTCCTGAGTGTTTTCTACGACAAAAGAAGGGTGGCAGATTACACTACGGAAGAGATACTTTTAGAAGAGGTAGATGCTTACGCCAAGCTTGTAAAACGGCTTTTTGAGGTGATAAATGGTTGGAGAGAAAACAACGCTTGAAATTCTGTGGGAAATCCAACAAAGGCTGAAAGATAAGGGTTATCCTGTGAAGATAGACCTTTCAGAACCCATAGAAGGAGCTGACATTGGTTTAGAGCTCATAGTTAGTGCCGAAAAAAACTGGCAATTAGAAAAAAGTATCATCCACGAAATCTTTGAGGTTCTTGATAGGTATGGGCTAATACCTTCTCTTGAATGGAAATGGGTTTAGGATTCCTTTTTAATTTTTTGTTAGCTTGTAGCCAAGTCTTGGTAGCGTTTTTAAATACTTTCCCTTTTCTCCGAGTTTCTTTCTCAGTCTGCTAATATAAACGTCAACGGTTCTGGTTGTTTCGTTGTGCTCTGCACCCCAGATTTTTTCAAGGAGCTCTTCTCGTGAAAAGAGCTCGTCGGGATGTTCAAGAAAGAACTCTAAAAGCTGGAGCTCCGTCTTTGTCAAGTAAATTGGATTTCCGTCAACAGTTACACTTTTAGACTTCCTGTCAATAACTATTCCGTCAAACTCAATTACATCTTTTTTGATATGTCCAACCCTCCTTAAAACGGCCTCTATTCTGGCTATCAGTTCTTTCATACTGAAAGGTTTTGTCACGTAGTCATCAGCACCCGTAGAAAAGCCTTTTATCTTGGTGTCCTCATCAGAGAGAGCCGTAAGCATTATTACCGGCGTATCCCTGTTAGGGGAGTCTTCTCTTATCTCCTTACAAAGGTCAAGACCACTCATCCCTGGAAGCATAAGGTCAAGGATTATAAGATCGTAGCGTTGTTTCATCACTTTCTCAAAAGCATCTTTACCGTCAAGAACCCAATCCACTGTAAATCCCTGTTTTTCCAAGTTGTACTTAACAAGTTCTCCAAGATCCTCGTCATCCTCAACAAGAAGCAGCACCATTTGGAGCTCCTTCCCATAATTATTTCTAACTGAGAACAAATTATAGCTGAAAGCTGTGGGGATATGGCATTTTGTACCTCTTTCCTTTTCTCTGGCCATCCTCTATCCTTATTAATTAGATTTTTCCTAACAGTGAAAATTATGCAGGAGAGGAGATGGAGACTGTAAAAGTCCTTTTCAAAGACGGAGTTTTTGTCCCTCTGGAGGAGAAGGATATTCCTGAAGGTTCTGAAGGTATTGTAGTCTTTATACCTAAGGTAGAGAGGAGAAAAAGGCCGGAGTGGTGGAACAGCCTTCAGGTAGAAGAGAGGAAGAAGGAGGCGCTTTTAAGGTTTTCTGAAATGGTTTCTAAGAAGGTAACCGTCAACGATGTTAAGGTAGTTGCTGGAGAAAATAGCTTTGAGGTTTTTGTTTTGGCTTACGATGAGCTAAACGTTTTACGTCCCGTTATGGAGATAGCTCTTAAAATTTATGAGGAGATGGGTGTTTACCTGCCGGTTCAAGTGATTTCCGAGAGGAGGTTAAATCGCTGGAGGGAACAGGGAAGTAAACTTTTTGAATCTATAACTAAGGGAGTTTCGCTGAGGTGAAAAGGAAGGAGCTTGAGAGACTTCCCGTAATGAACATAGAGGTAACCGACGTGAAGATTTATCCCTTTGACACAACAGGAATTGGTGGAAATGTTAAAGCTGTTGCAACAATAAAAATTAACGACGTTTTAGAAATTAAGGACATAAAAATTCTTTACTCCAACAACGGCTACTTTATACAGATGCCTCTAAAAAAAACAAGAACAGGAGATTTTGTCCCTATTGTAAATCCTCTAAGCAGAGATCTTTATCTGCACATCAGACGGAAGATTTTAGACGAGTATAAACGCATTATGGAAAAGTACGAGAAGGAGCTGACCGCAGAACGTTAACAACAGCTACCGCATAGTCTCTTTCGTGGGAGATACTAAAGACAAACCTAAGGTCGTTGCAGTTCTTAACCTTGAGTGACATTGAACTTCCACCACCAAAGATTACGATATCCTTAAAACTTACTTTCCTACCCACTGAGGAAAGGGCTTTCACCGTTGCCTCTTTTAGGGCAAAGCGGGCTGCTATGCAGCCCGCAACCTCTCCTTTTCTCTTCTTAAAACAGTAGTCAACGCCTTCAGGAAAAACTTTCCTTATAAAACGCTTGCCGTATTTATTTAAAAGGCGTTCAACCCTTTTGACGGATACGATGTCTATACCACAGGAAAGAAGCAAAGGGAGCTCCCTAAGAGTTTATGAGCCTTATCATCTCCTGAACGGCCTCTTTCATTCCCTTAAGAATCGCGTTTGCAACTATTGAGTGGCCGATGTTTAATTCCTCTATCTCCGGAATTTCAGCTACGGGCTTTACGTTCTTGTAGGTAAGTCCGTGTCCAGCGTAAACTTTGAGCCTAAGTTCTTTGGCGAGTTTTGCCGCCTTCTTAAGTCTTTCAATCTCTTCTTCTACCAATTTTTCGTTTTTCTCTGCAAAGGCTTCGGCGTAGCGGCCGGTGTGAAGTTCTACAGCGTCAGCTCCGACCTCTGCTGCAGCTTTTAGCTGTTCCTCCTCAGGGTCTATGAAGAGGTTAACGACTATTCCAGCTTCTTTCAGCCTCCTTACAGCTTCCCTTATCTTCTCCTTCTGGCCGGCTACGTCAAGACCTCCCTCTGTTGTTATCTCTTCCCTCCTTTCGGGCACTAAGGTTACT
>CAZQLZ010000124.1:0-5777 GCA_964594265.1 uncultured bacterium | reverse complement strand
TCCGTGGAAGTTCCAACATGTTCTCTGTAACGCTCCTTTGAAGTTTTTAAGAGCTCCTGTGCATCCTTTACCATAGCTTTCGCCGTTTCTATTCGTGCTTCAGCTGCTCTCAAGGAAGAAAGAGCTGCAACAACCTGAAGTCTTACTGCGTGTTTAGCCTCTTCTAAGGAAATCTCCACCTGCCTCTTCTTGCTCTTTGCTTCCCTTAACTTCCAGAAACGTTTTCCTCCCTGAAAAATCGGGAAGTTAACTGAAATACTAACGGCAGAAGAACTAAAAGTTCCTATTCCGGGATACTGGTTAGTCCTATCGTAGGAAAAACCAAGAAAAACTGCAGGCAAAAACTGAGAATAGGCAAGTTTAACACCGTAATTCGCTCCCTTCTTGGTCGCTTCAAAAACCCTGATAATTGGCCTGTTCTTAAGTGCTAAGTTTATAAGTTCTTCCTCGGACAGCTTAACCGGAATATAGTCAAGTTCCTCTCCATCCGTAGGGATATCCTTTACAGAATAACCGGTATCTTTCCTTAGCTTCTCAAGAATCTTTCTATAGGCACTTTTTGCTCTTTCAAGATTTTCTTCTGCTTCTCTCATTTTAAAGGTAGCTTCCAGTAAATCTCTACGCGGAACAATCCCTTCATCATAGAAAGCCTTGACCATCTTATAGTGTTCCTTAACAGCTTCTAAGGTCTTTTCGGCTATCTCTACAGCAGATTTTGCTTCAAGGAACGAGTAGTAATCCTTCTTAACTTCTGTTACAACTTTCAACACAGTTTCTCTGAACCTATAAAAGGTAGCCGTTTTTAGCTCCTTTCTGAGCTTAACGCCGTAGAACAACCTTCCACCAGTAAAAAGAGGTTGTTTAAGGCTCAGTTTGAAATCGTAAAAATTGTCCTCCATTATTTCAAAACGCATAGGTGGAAGACCTGCGGAAGGAACTGTCATTGAATACGTGGGAACATCAGAAAGAGAAGTTCTCGTGTACTGTAAGTTAACTTCTGGAAGGAAATCAGCCACAGCTTCTCTGTACTGGAGCTCCGAAATTTTCTCTTCTTCCAAAGCAGCCTTTACTTCTGGATTGTTCTTTAAAGCAGCCTCTATGATAGTGGAAAGAGTATCAGCCCTTACCACAAAAGGTGTCAAAAAAGCCAGCAAAAATACCAAGAACCTCAACTTTCAACTCCCCCTAAGGTTTTATTGTCTATTAAAAGAGTAGGTATCAACGTTAAGACACCACAAATGGTGGCAAAGAAGAAAGCATCTCCAAAGGAGTGCCAGTAAGAAAACTTTTGAGCAAGTGAAATCAAAATTGCCTTTGCTTTTCCATCAAGAAGAACCTCAGGCGTTGAACGGGAGTAGTAAAAAAACTGTTTTATCTTTTGAAGAATGTTAACAACTTGAGGAGAATAAGGAGAAATTTTTTCTCCTATTCTTACAAGATGAACCGATTGAGAAGAAACAAGAATATAGGTTGATATCGCTGTTCCCACGCTACCACCAACAAGCCTCAAAAGGTTTTGAAGGGCAGAAGCATGTCTTAGGAGCTCCCCTTGGAAATTTCCAAGAGAGATTTGCGAAAGAGCAGGGAAGAAAAATCCCATTCCCGCTCCCCATGGAAGAAGAAAAAGGACTATTTGGGTCTTTCCCATATCAAGATCAAGTCTTGACTGAAGGTAAGTTCCAAAGATAAACATAAGAACTCCAATAACTATAGACGATTTATAGTTCAAAATCTTCCTGTCCAACAAGAAACCTGCAATAAGACTTACAATCCCTGTCGCAGCTGCCGGGAAAAAGAGTATCTCTCCGGCGTTTATCGTGGGAAATCCTCTCAGTCTTTCCAAGTATAGAGGAAGAAGAAAGTAGGAAGCGTAAACTCCCATGCCGAAAATTGTGAGGGAAAGAACCGGCAGACTATAAAAGCGGTACTTAAAGAGCTCCAAATTCACAAGAGGATTTTTCGTCTTTAACTCGTGGTAAACGAAGAGAATTGCTGTAACTGCTGCAACATAAAGGAGCACTACCGTTCTTTCGTCGCTCCATCCCCAATTGTTGCCCTTAGAAAGGGCAGTTATAAGTGAAGAGAGGGAAACAGAAAGTAGCGCAAAGCCAATAACGTCAAGTTTTTCACTGTCCTTTTGTTCTTTTCTATCATCTTCCATCAAAAGCATTAGAAGGTAAACAACAAAAACTCCCGGTAGAAGGTTAACGTAAAAGACCCAACGCCAACTTAAGTGCTCTGATAAATACCCCCCAAGTGTAGGCCCTAAGGAAGGACCGAAGATTGCTCCAAGGGCAAACATTCCCATGGCCATTCCACGTTTTTCCGGCGGATAGAGTTCAAAAAGGAGGGTCATTGTCATCGGAACAGCGATTCCTTCTCCGACTCCTTGAAGAGCTCTTCCGACAATCATCGTTTCAAGATTTGGAGCTATACCGCAAACAGCACTCATTATAGTAAAGAGGGCTATTCCAAGAAGGTAAGTATTTCTGTGTCCAAGCTTTCCTCCAAGCCATCCCACAACCGGCATAGCAATAGCAGAGGAAATCATATAAGAAATTATGACCCACTGAATATCGTCGGGTTCTGCCTCAAAAGTACTCATCATGTGAGGAAGAACAATATCAACAATAGTCGTATCAAGAAGAGTCATAAAAAGTCCTGCAACTATAAGAGCAGAGATAATTATCAGTTTCCAGCTCAAGGCTACCTCTTTATGTAAACTGTAACGTTTGTTCCAGGCTTTATGCACTCCAAGGGAACATTACTAAGGGAGATTTTCACCGGCACCCGCTGAGTTACGCGGGTATATTCTCCTTGCGACGTATCTCTTGGAATGAGGGAAAAGACAGAACCGGCAGAAACGCCGACGGAAGAAACTTTTCCTTCTAACTCTACTCCACACGCTTCAAGAACTACCTTTGCAGAACTTCCTATCTTCACGTCAGAAATTTTATCTTCATCTATCCAAGCAAGAACGTAAAAGGTAGAAGGGTCATAAATAGAATAGACAGGAAGTCCCGGCGAAACAAAGTCTCCGGTTTCTCTCCACTTTTTGGCTACAAAACCTGAAACGGGAGCTCTAACTTCTGTATGGGATAGAAGAATTTTTGTTTTCTCAAGAGTCCTTTCAGTAGCCCTTATTTGAGCAGAAAGCTCCTTAATACTTTTTCTTAACTCATCAATCCTACCTAAGTCCGCCTGAGAAATTCTCAATCTTTCATTAAGAGCCCTTATTTCATTTTCAAGCTCCTTTATCTGCATCTCAATTATTTCAACTTTTAAGGAAGTGGCTTCTGCAAGTTTTAGGTCTTCCTCGGCAACCTTTAAGCGTGAAAGAGCCGCAGCGTAATCGGCTTTAGCCTTTTTGTAGAGATTTTCTACTTCCTCAAACTGCTCCTTAGAGATTACTTTCCTCTTGTAAAGCCGCGAATACCTTTCGTATTTGTTTTTGGAACTCTTCAAGAAAGTCTCTGCAGCCTCAAGGGCTTGTTGAGAAGCCTTAAGGGAACTCTTAGCTTTCTCAACGGATGTCCTGTAGCTTACTTCTGTAATCTCCTTTTGATTTTCAAGCTGTTTTAATCTTTCCTGCAGAGCTCCCATCTTTGCACGAACAATTTCTACCTGAAGAGGTAATTGCTCTTTTATCCTTTCAAGCTGCTTTAAGAGCTTCTCTTTAGAAGCGATAAGTGCAGAAAGCTTTTCTTTTAAAGCCTCGTAATCCTTTCTATAAACGGAATCGTCCACTTTAAAGAGAACATCCCCTTTCTTTACAGAGTCATACTCCTTAGCGTTCATCAAAACTATTCTGCCTGAAACATCCTGCGTTGAAACTGTTACAACGTTGGCCATTTGAAAGGCGTTATCGGTTATGACGTAAATCTGGCGCAGGTAAAAGTAGTGAGCTATCCAAAAGGTAAGAGCCCCTATCAAAACAACACCCAAAAGAGAAGAGAGCTTTTTCATCTTATACCCCTTCTGAACAATGAATCACCGTTCACTACAGTTCCAAAATTAGAATCTTTAACGCTCATTGTCAAGAAGCCCAAAAAGAATGACTTCAAGAACAAGCTTTTTAACCTCCTCTGGCTCTATAGAGAGAAATCCTTTGAGCCGGAAGTAATCAATGTTTGCCAGAGCTCCAGAAATAAGGAGGAAAACTCCCTCTGGGTTCAGCTTTTTAAAAGTTCCTTGTGCAATTCCTTTCTCTATAACAGCAGAAAATTTACGAACATAGTCCTTGTACCAGTTTGAAAGGTTAAGTCTTTCAGTATCTATAATGAAGGAGCTCCCCAGCTCTCTCATGAAAATCTCAAAGAAATCTTTTTCCCTTGAAAAGA
Organism: uncultured bacterium; assembly: GCA_964594265.1. GTDB lineage: Bacteria > Aquificota > Aquificia > Desulfurobacteriales > Desulfurobacteriaceae > Phorcysia. The sequence continues at coordinate 1,437 of CAZQLZ010000124.1, read as the reverse complement.
AATCCACGACTGTATTGACGTAGGCTTTAAGAGCTTCTAAGGGTGACTTTCCCTTAACAGCTTCCTCAATCTCTCTTTCCATTTCTTCAAGCTTCTTTCTAATAACCTCTCTATAAAGCTCTTCCTTACTCCTGTAGAATCTATAAATAGTTCCCACAGAAACGCCAGCTTCCTCTGCTATCTTTGTTATCTTCGCTTCATAAAAACCCTTTTCCGAGAAAACTTTTTCGGCAGCTACAAGAATTCTCTCCTTCAACCCTATCCTCCAAGAGTTAAGTCCATACAGGATTTTACCAGACACTCCACTAAGAATTTTCACTGAACGAAGATACTAATTCCCACAGCTTTTTCAGTTCTTCTTCCGTATGTTCGTAGTTGATGGTAATCCTGAGTCTGCTCTCTTTAACTGTAGGAGGTCTTATGGCAGGAACAAGGCAACCTTCTCTTAAAAGATACTCCGAAAGTTTAAGAGCTCTCTCCTCACTTGCCGTGATAAAGGGAAATATCGCCGACTCAGAGTCAATCCCCGTGAGTTTCTTAAAAAAGTTTATCTTCTCCCGTAAAACTCTCATCCTCTCTGGAACAAGTTCTAAGTTCTTCAAGGTCTGACAAGCTATTGCTGGTGGAAGAGCGGTTGTAAAGATAAAGGTTCTACACCTGTTTATTAAGTAGTCCCTTAAAAGTTTTGTTCCGCTAACAAAAGCTCCAAAAGTCCCAATGGCCTTTCCAAGAGTTCCGATGATAATCGTTGATTCATCGGGAGTGAGGTTAAAGAGTTCTAAAGACGACCAACCGACAACTCCTGTGGCGTGGGCGTCGTCTATAAGGAGAATCGCTTCATACTCGTTTTTAAGTTGAAAAAGTCCATTAAGAGGAGCAACATCTCCGTCCATACTGAAAACTGAATCGGTAACGATAAGGCAACGCCTAAAGTTTTTCCTCTCCTTTGAGAGGATAAACTCAAGGGTATCAAGGTCTTTATGGGGATAAACCTTAACGGTTGCCTTTGATAGCCTACAGCCGTCTATGATTGAGGCGTGGTTGAGCTCGTCAGAGAGTATCAGGTCTCCTTCCTTAACGAGAGCAGATATAACCCCGACGTTTGCCATGTAGCCGGAAGAAAAAAGGAGGGAGCTCTCGGTCTTTTTTACTTCTGCAAGTTTTTCTTCAAGCTCCTCGTGAACGGTAAAGTTTCCGCAAACAAGCCTTGAAGCGCCTGAACCAGCTCCCCACTTTCTTAAACACTCAAGGTCATAGTTTTTAGCAAGGGCTAAGTAATCGTTTGATGAAAAATTAATGAGTCTTTTACCGTTTATAACTACTTCTTTCCCTTGAGGTGTGGAGAGAGTTCTGAGAACACGGAAGAGGTGTCTTTCTCTAAGGCTTTCAAGCTCTTCCTTAATCCACTCCAAAGCTTTTCCCGCTTTAATGGTGGTT
>CAZQLZ010000123.1:0-4152 GCA_964594265.1 uncultured bacterium | reverse complement strand
TCTATGTATGGAGGTAGTGGAATGTGTCCTACCTCTTCAAGCTTTTCCATAAAGTCTTTGTTGCCCTTTACATTGAACTCTACAAGTCTCTTTCCCTCTCCGGCGTAACCTTTGACGATGCCTTCAAGCTCTTCGTCAAAGATTATTCTCTTTCCTTCCTTTAGTTTCCTTGCAGGTTTTGCCATTACCTCCCAAACGTTTGGAAGGGGCTGGCGAATGAGGAGGAGCTCCACCTTTCCACCTGTCTCAAGCCTTCCAAAAAGCCTTGCAGGGATGACCTTTGTATCGTTTAAAACGAGAACGTCTCCTTCTTTTAGGTATTCTGCTATATCCCTGAAAATTCTGTGTTCTATTTTTCCGGAGTCTCTGTATAAAACCATTAACCTTGCAGAGTCCCTTGGTTCTACCGGAAACTTTGCAATCAGCTCCTTTGGTAGCTTGTAGTCAAAATCGCTTACTTTCATGCTATCTGTCCTTTAAGAAAAGCTTTCGCATAATTTTAATGCTACACTTAACCAAACAGAAGCGGAGAGAGAAAATGTTCACTCTACAAGAGGTGAAAGAGAAGGTAAAAGAGGGTTTCAATTTAATACCTCTTTACAAGGAAATACTTGCAGACCTTGAGACTCCCCTCTCTGCCTTTGTAAAACTCCGCTCTCTTGGTGCTAACATGCTCCTTGAAAGTGTTGAAGGTGGAGAGAAATGGGGAAGGTTCTCAATCATCGGAATCGGAAGACTTGTTTCTGTTAAGAGTAAAGAAAGATTTGTTGAGGTTAACAATCTCGGCAGAATAGAACTAAGAACCTTCAAGAATGATCCCTTAGAGGTTTTAAAGGAAGTATATGAATCTTTTAAGCCCTTTAGGCCGGCAGAGCTCCCCCGTGTCTGGGGAGGTTTCTTTGGTTACCTTTCCTACGACGCCGTAAAGTTCTTTGAGCCAAGGGTTAACGTTAATCCGAACAAGGAGGACTCTTACCTGTATGACATGTTTTTCTCTCTCCCTTCAGCTCTTCTAATCTTTGACAACGTTACCCACAAAATTACCCTCTTAAGCTACGTTATAACGACTAAGGGAGAGGTTGAGAACGAGTACAGGAGAGCTCTAAGTCTTTTAGAAGAGATAGAGAGGAAGTTAAGGGAAGTACCCGTTATCCCTGAAACTACCCCTTCCTCTTCACTTTCGGACTGGAAGCCCAACATAAGTGACGATGAGTTTATGGAAATGGTTGAGAGGGCAAAGGAGTATATAAGGGCAGGGGATATCATACAGGTAGTTCTCTCAAGGCGTTTTGAGAAGTACTTTTACGGCGATTCACTTACACTTTACAGAGCTCTCCGCCACATTAACCCCTCTCCGTATATGTACTACCTTGACTACGGAGACTTCCAGATAGTTGGAGCTTCCCCAGAAGTTTTAGTGCGGGTAGAGAACGGGAAGATAGAGACAAGACCAATAGCGGGAACAAGGAGAAGGGGCAGAACTTACGAGGAGGATTTAGCCTTAGAGAGGGAGCTCCTTTCAGACGAAAAGGAGAGGGCAGAGCACATAATGCTCGTTGACCTTGCAAGGAACGACGTTGGAAGAGTGGCAAAGATTGGAACTGTAAAGGTTACAGATCTTATGGTGATAGAGAGGTACTCCCACGTTATGCACATCGTCTCAAACGTTGTAGGGGAACTCCAAGAGGATAAAGACGCCTTTGACGTTTTAAGGGCGTGCTTCCCTGCCGGAACGGTCTCTGGAGCTCCAAAGGTAAGGGCAATGGAAATCATAGACGAGATGGAGCCTTCAGAAAGGGGAGTTTATGCAGGAGCTGTCGGGTACTTTTCCTTTGACGGGAACATGGACACTGCAATCGCCATAAGGACTGCAATCGTTAGGAGGAACAAAGTTTACGTTCAGGCCGGAGCTGGAATCGTTGCAGATTCAGTCCCTGAGCTTGAGGCAAAGGAGACCCTAAACAAGGCCAGAGCTCTCTTTAAGGCCGTAGAGCTTGCCGAGAGGGGCTTCCCTTCATGATTTTGACTATCTTTTCAAGGCTTCTCCCGCCAAAGTAAAACCCGTAAACCCAAAGGAGCAAATATTGAAAGGTTTCAACCAGCTCCATTCCGGCGGGAGAGGTACTAACGCTTTTCGTTGAAAAGACAGAGATGAAAAAGGCTACAGTAAACATAACGGTCAGGTAGATTAAAACCAAAGGCCTCACGTTCTTTGAAAGCCAGCTGTCGCTCGTCATGTCATATTTTGCCATCTCCCTTGCAGAGGCTCTATCTTGGAGCTCCCACTTTTCTGGAAGCTGTTCAAGTTCAAGCCTTTTAAGGGCTAACTTTTCAAGCTCAAGCCTTGTCTCAGGGTCTGAAAAGGCCTTTTCTACTACCTCTGCAACCTCAGGGGACTTCTTCTTTAAGATGGACTTTACAGCTTCAACAACAACAGGAATGAGCGTTGCAACCGGAAAGGCCATAAGGGTACTCCTTTAAACAAGTTCCCTTAGGTTCTCAACTTCCCTTAAAACTCTGTCAACGTAAGTCTGGTTAACAAACTCTCCGTTTTCCTTCCTCTTTGGAGAGCCGGCGTTGTAAGAAGAGATTGCCTCCTCTAAGCTTTCGTACTTTCTGTAAAACCTTAAAAAGTGCCTGTAGCCGTAAAGGAGCTGTGCTTTTACATCGCAGAAAACCTTCGGAAGGGGTTCTCTATAGCCGAGCTCCCTAAAAACCGCCCCCATTACCTGCATAAGACCGAGGGAGCACTTTTGAAAGAAGATTTCTGTGTCAACGGTAGAGGAGTAGCTCCTGTAAAACTCTTCAGGTTTATACAGCCACCTGTAGTTTGGCTCATACCGGCAGGCAAAAGGGTTAAAGGAGGACTCAACTTTAACTATAGCCAAAACGACGGGAAGGAGCTCCCCCTCTTTTACCGTTTCTTTTAAAAACTTAACAACCTCTTCAACCTCCACCCCTTTCCTCTAACTTGGTTAAAACCCGCTTCACTTTTTCCATTATATCATCAATTTCCTCGTAAGTAATTATGAGGGGAGGGGAAATCTTTAGAACCGTTCCTTCTGCACCCTTTGGAGGAGGGAAAAGAAGACCTTCTGAAAGAGAAAGTTTAACAGCTCTCTCCGCAAGTTCTCTATTCTTTAGTTCAACTCCAAAAACGATACCTCCATCTATTCCTCTAACATCTTTAACACAGGAAAAGCTTAAAAGCTCTTTTAGTTTCTCTATAAAGTAGCTTGACTTTTTCCTCACCTCCTTTAAAAACTCGTCGCTTAACTTCTCAAGAACCCATAAAGCTGCAACCATTGAAAAAGGATTTCCTCCAAAGGAGGTAGCAAAGAGCTCGTGGGAAAACTTCTTCCTATCCTCTAAAAGTCCTTTTTTGCAGATGACTCCACTTGCTGGGACGCCGTTTGCCATTCCCTTTCCTATGCAAAAGATATCCGGCCTTACTTTAAGTCTTAAAAAGTAAAATAGATGTCCACACCTTCCAAATCCGGACTGTATCTCGTCAAAGATGAGGAGGACTCCATACCTGTCGCGGAGCTCCCTGACCTTTTCTAAAAATCCTTTGGGAGCAGGGGTTATTCCTCCTTCACCCTGAAACGGCTCTAAAATACACGCAGCGGCTTCTTTGCTTTTTAGATGCTCTTCCAGCTCACTGATAGAAGAAGGTACTTCTTTTTCGTCTCTTGGATACTTAAAAAACAGGGTGTTGCTTCTGTCGGCTATCCCGTTGGAAAAGGGAAGTTTTGTGAGAGAAGTTGCCGATAGACTTCTTCCGTGATAGCTGGTATAGGTGGATACTATCTTTTTCCTTCCCGTAACCTTTCTGGCAATCCTGACGGCAACGTCAACAGCTTCGTTCCCGGCACTGACGAGGACAATGTCTTCTTTTCCATAGAATTCGTTGTTCAGGTAGGCATTTATTCTATCTACAAGTTTCTTTCTGTATTCCGTAAAAAACTTATTGTGGTGGAAGTAAGAATTAAAGAAAGTTATATTTGAGATTTTTTCAAGTAGCTCTTTCCTTCTGTGTCCTAAGTTTACACATGTAGCTCCGGAGGTCATATCATAATACCACTTCCCATCAGAAAGCTTTAGTTTACACCCTTTACCATCTATAACTTCAAGGTTTTCTATATGACTATC
>CAZQLZ010000122.1:0-5387 GCA_964594265.1 uncultured bacterium | reverse complement strand
TTACCCTCTGCCTTCTTTCTTTACATTTTTGGAGAGCCTTTGGTTCCAGAGCCATACCTTTCAACTTTAAGGAGAGCTCTCCTTGTTGACTTTATAAGCAGTCCGGAAAAGCAGAAGAGTTTTTTAAAGAAGACAGAAAGTTAAAGTGGTGGGTGGCCATAATAGAGGATGACCTTAACCATATAAAGCAACTAAAGAAAGCTTTTGCCGGAGAGGATGTTCACAAACAACTTGAAATTGAGCCGGTTTTAAGGACGGTTTCTTGGCTTTCTCCAAAGGAAGATGACTTTGATCCTGTTGGTGGAGAGCCAACAGATTACATCTACCGTCTTAAAAGTCCTGAGGAGGTTTTAAAGGAGATAGAAGCCAAATCTCCTTCTGGAATAATCCTTGACCTTAGCTGGAGGAGGAGTGAAAAGGAAGAGGAAATGGCAAAGAAGTGGTTTTTATACCTTGATAGAGAAGGCGGTGTTACGAGTGAAAAGTTTGTAGAGGAGTGGGAGAGAGGAAACTTAGACAGCGAACTCTTTCAGGTTAGCGGTTTAAGGTTTTTAAAGCTCGTTGAAGGAAAGATAAAAAGGGGAGATTCTGTTCCGCCGATTTTTGTTCTTACCATGTACGTAAGGGAGAAAACGACCCTTCCTCCTGCAGTCAGGGACATACTGATGAAGAACTGCAACGTCTTTGCAGTGGCAAGGAAAAACTGGGACTGGATGAGCGGATACGATGGAGCTGAGTACATAACCTTTTCTTTCCTTCGCCACACGGCAAACTACTATAGGGGTATGAGAAAGTCCTACCCACCTTTTAAGTGTCTCTTAACCGAAAAGGCAGAAGAATCCGACTATATCCTGATTCCCTTTGGTAAGAAAGAAAAAGAAATTGAAAAGTTGGTAGTTCAGGCATACCTCAACAAATACGGTGGAGATACAAAAGTTACGGCCGAAAAACTCGGAGTAAACGAGCAGACCGTTAAAAACAGACTGGGAAGAACCTTAAAAAGCAAGTCCAAGTCTAAGAAGGGGAGATAGTGATGGAAGTGGTTGAATTTTTCAACCCGATGAGAAGAGGGCCCCGGGTTCTGCCAAAAGAACTGTTTAAAGTGGAAATTGGCAGAGTTTTCTCCTTTGCCCAAAAGGTCAGGGACTACTACCAGAAACTTGAAAAAAATACTTCCCTGTTCCACTACAGCTTCTTTTCTCCGGTAGTTTCCATCTTAGGGGAGAGGGGAAGCGGAAAGACCTCGTTTTTATACACCCTGTTAAATACTTGGAAAGAGAAATACCCTTACGATATAGTCCTTCCTCCAATAGACCCCCACAAGTTCAAAAAGGGAGACCGTCTTTTAGAGATGATTTTGGTCTCCTTAGAAAGGGAAGTTGAGGAGCTAAAGGATTTTCCCGTCCCGAAAGAACTTAGGAAAAAGTGTCCCTTTAGCAGTGAGTTTGAGACTTCATGCCTTTGGATGTGCTATCAGAAAGCCCTTGAAGGAGCTCACGCTGCCTACAGGAGCGATGAGCAAATTACAGGCGACCAGGTAATCTACAGCTCAAGCTTTCGCCTGAAAGTGGAATTCCCAAGAAGGTTTGGAGAATTGGTAAGATGTTTAACAGAAGTAAAGAAAAAGAGCCTGTTCTCTTATGACCGCAGTCTTTATCTTGAAAACTTTCAAACCGAAGAAAGTGAAGGTAATAGTTACATTTATAGTTATAAACTTCCTCTCCTTGTAGTTCCCATAGACGATATAGACTTAGTCCCTGAGTACTTAGAAGATGTCTCCTACGTTATCAGGCTTCTTGCGGGGAACATTCACAGACTTTTACTCATAGTGACTGCCAACTTGAGGGTTTCAGAGCAGAGTATGGCCTCTTACTATGCTTCTTTGTTGCTTGGAAAGGTTAGTGAAAATGCAATTTTCAGAAAGTTTTTTGAGGAAGACAAACTGCCCTTCTTTAAGCAGAATGAGTTCCTTTCTGAAATTGCAAACCTCGTCCACCAGTTTCACCTAAAATTTTTCCCCTTAGACGGAAGGGTCGTTTTAAAACCTCCTAAGGAGGAAGATATTCTTACCTATGTTCCTCCGGTTTCTGAGGATAGAAAAAGAGGGGAGGATGAAGGGATAGGAAAACTCCCTGAATTTTCAGAACTACTGCGACAAAGAAGACTTCCCGGAAGCAAAAAAGCCTCCTTTTACGACCTCATTGTTTACTCTCCCTTTGGCCTTTTTAAAAAGTTACTCCCGGAGAACTGGAGGGAGGTTGAGGAAATCTACTATGCTTTACTGGAAGAAGAGAAAAATGAGGGGATACCGGAAGCCTTTAAAACCCTGATAAGAAAGAAGATAAAAGCCAGTGAAACCTTAAGCGGAGCTATAAGGGAGTACCTTGATATTGACTTTGGGGACAAAATATACTTAGAACTCAAGCAAAATGCCAAGAAAAAATTGCTTGATGACCTCCGCATAAAAGTGGTCTATGCCCCCTCTCCTTTTACTAACGAAAGGAAGGAGGAAGAGGAAATATACGTAGCGAAAAAGTTGTCTATCCTATCTCCAGATTTCACTATCGCTGACTTGGCCATTTTGTTACTTTTAACAGAGCTGTGCGTATCTTCTTACGAAACTGAAGTTCTTATCTCTTTCAATCTTCTAAGGTTTATTTACTCAATCCTTCCTCCTCCTGTTATTGTAAGGAGGTATGCAAACGGAAGGGACAGGGTTTATTTCTACACTTTTATGACCGACGAAATGTTTGAACGTTTTAAAATAAGAGAAAGTCAGAGTAAAGAATCCGAAAGAAAGGTTGAAAACCTATTTTATCCTTTTTCCCTCTTTTACTTGGCTCTTAAAAAGGGATTGAAAAAAGAGGATAAGAACTTAGAACAAATTTTTTCTCAGACTGTAGCAGAAGTTTTGGGGGTTAGCAAATTGGAGGAGAATCTGTACGTTCCAGAAGTTGCCGTAATTACGAAGAGAAAAAGAAAGAAAGAAGAGATATTAATCGTAAGTGAAAAGGAAAAGAGGCTTTCTGACGAGCACGCTTTTTCGTTGGGAAGTAAACTGGAATTCAAATTGGTTGAATTTGGAAGTTGGGAAGAGTTTAAGGAAGCTTTGGTAGATTTTAAGCTATCCCAACTGGTTTACGAGAAAATTACGGGGGAAATGATAAGCTAAGAGGATTCTTAATGAGGAGGAAGATTCCTTTCTGGAGGGTGGAGCTCTTTACTTACCCGTTTTTTAAGAAGGACTACTACAGGTTTTTTTTACGACTTAATAAAGAAGAGTTTGTAGAAAGTTTAGTAAGAGAAGAGCTCCACGGGCGCTCCCGCTATGTGAGAGTAGAGGACAGAAGGTCTGCAGTTGAAAGGCTCTTTTTTGGCTTTTTTAGAAGAAGAGAAGAAACCTTCTCAGACCTCTTTGACGCTTATAGAGAAATTGCCCTTCATCTTTTTGAATTTAAAAGGGATGCCGTATTTATAAGGCCCTACATCTGGAAGAGTTACTTTTTGTGTGAGCTACCTGACGTTTTTTTCCTGTGGAAGTACCTTGACCTTTTAAGCTTGAGGGATTTCTGGATTTCCTTAGTTGTTCTTGGTGAAAGAGTTTCCCTTTCAAGTAGAGAGCTTGAAAGTATAAGGTTTACACCCTTTCCTGCTGACTTTTATACTCTTGTGCGGGGGAAAACTTTTTACGAGCTTCACTCCCACTCTGGCTCTTTTATGCATACAAAAGAGCTCTGGATAAAACTCCTTTTAGCCGTGTCAAACTTGCGCCTTGACATCTTTTCACAGTTTTCAGGAGAGGCAGAGAAGCTAAGGGAACTTTCCCTCATCGGTTACATCTGTAGAGTTGTAATTGCCTACCCGGAGATAGGAGAAAAGTATAGCTCTATCTTAAAAGAACTTGAAAGAGGAAACGAGACTGCCGTTTCTTACTTAGCCTCTCGGTTTTTAAGCAGTTTAAAGCTTAAAGAGGAGGAGCTCCTAAGTGAAAGGTGGGTAATCCTGAGAGCTCTCAGAAATGTCAAGGAAAGTGAAATTTTAAAGAGAGCTCTCTACCTCTACCTTTGGGCAAGGACGAATTTCCACCGTTTCTTTGTCTTTTCTTCAAAAGAAGGCCTTAGAGAGTTCATATACACCTTTAGAAGGAGTAAACCTTTTCACGGAATAAAGCAGAGGTTACTTGAAACCAAAATAGCAGATAGGAGAGGTTTTCAACCTCAAGAGGAGAAAGTAAAGGTTTTTTACGAGCAGAGGTTCTCTTCTGATGCCTTAGGGTGGTTGAGCTTAAGAGAAAGGCTTGAAAAAAGAGACAGAGGAGGAAGAGGGAGAGACGTTTTAGTAGTTCATCTTTTAAAGAAAAAACCTCCGCCAAACAAATACTCCCTCTCCTTTCCCTTTCAGGATATAACTTCTCAATATGGGAAGGTTGTTCTTTACGGAATGGGGCCCTATTCCAAAATCAACGTGGGAGCTCTTGACGTTGCCTCCCACGAGACCGACCTTCCAAACTTTTTATTCCTGCCGGCCTTTGAAGATATTTACCTGAGAGCTAAAAGGGAGAAAAAGCTCATTAACTTTACTTTTCACGCAGGGGAAGAGTTTTCTACTCCCTTTCACGGACTTAGACACTTAACCGAATACCTCCTGTTCTTCCCCGTAGGTAGCGGTGACAGGATAGGACACGGCTCGGCTCTCTCTTACTCCTTTGAACTCTTTGCGAAAAAAGAAAGGGGAGAGGAGATAGGAGCTCTTGACTTTCTGTTTAACCTTGTCTTAGAGTGGTTCTTAAGGGTTTCCGGAATTCTTCCTTCAAGAGTTGGACTTATACCAAGGCTTGAATTTGCAATAAGAAAAGTAGCCGAAACACTTTTTGGGAACTTTCCGGGCTTAACGGCGATAGCCAGAAATCCCTTTACTCTCTGGAAAGTTTACAGAAGGTTCTTTGACCCCATATTCCTCTTAGAAAAAGCCTTCCAGATTGACAAAGTAGCCGTTATGCCGTACTACGAGTACCTGTTTAAGAAAGGAAAGAAAGATTACGAAAGAAGAATTCCTCCACATTTAAGAGTTTCTGAGTTTTACGGAAGCGAAGAAAAGCTCTTTGATTTCATCTACCGGTTCTATTTTAAACTTAACGACCCTCGGGAGTTTACATTTCAGGAGGTAAAGGTCGGATTTGAAGAAGAAAGGATTAAAAGCTGGCAGAGGTGGATTTTAGAAGAGATTGAAAAGAGGGGAATGTTTGTTGAGGTGTGTCCTACGAGTAACCTGCTGATTGTCGGGTTTGAGAACATGGTAAAGCACCCGGTTTTAGAGCTCCCCAAGTGGATAGACGTCGTTGTTGCAACAGATAACTACCTTCAGACAAACTCAACGGTCTTTGAAGA
>CAZQLZ010000121.1:0-3190 GCA_964594265.1 uncultured bacterium | reverse complement strand
GCAGGGATAAGATTGAAGAGAGTCAATCCGGCTTACACGAGCAAGAAATGTCATGTATGCGGTTCAAAGCTAAAAGGAGAAGGACTTTATCTGGTATGCGAAAACTGTAAAAAAGTATGGGACAGAGACTACAATGCAAGTGTAAACATAGCAGAGAGAGGATTGAGGATTTTGAAGAAAATCAAAGAGAAACTGATAGATAAACTTTCTGGATTCCAGAAGGAGAGGAAACCCGGAGGACATGTTCTGAAGGGTGTCAGGGAGATAACCGTTCCCTCTGACTCTCTCCTTCGTGCGTGGAGCGAAATTGTGGAGGTTAGCAGTTCTACTTTACAACCTCGTAAAGAAGTAGTAAGTAGTGTTAGGAAAAATGGAACGGTTAAACGAATTGTTGTAAAGGTTGGTTCTCAGCTTTTAGCTGGAGAGGAGGGGATAGATAGATTCTTTATTGAGAAGCTTAGTAGGGAGATTGCGGAGCTCCAACAAAGGGGAGTGAAAGTTATCCTTGTAAGTTCCGGTGCTGTTCTTGCAGGAGTAAAGGCACTTGGGCTTAACCGAAAGCCTTTCTCTTTACAGGAAAAGCAGGCGCTCTCTGCTGTTGGTCAACCTTATCTTATGGCTGAGTATAGGGAGGCTTTTAAGAAGTACGGTATAGAAGTAGCTCAAGTTCTGCTGACAGCCGAGGATTTACGCTCTAAAGAGCGTTTTATAAACGCAAGGAACACGTTTGAAGCTCTCTTGAACTTTGGTGTTGTACCGATTGTTAACGAAAACGATACCGTTTCTGTAGAGGAGATAAAAATAGGGGATAACGACAATCTTTCTGCTCATGTTTCGGTTTTAGTTGATGCAGATCTCTTGGTAATGCTTACCGTAACAAACGGCCTCTACGATAAAGATCCTTCTAAGAATCCTGACGCAAAACTTATTCCGGTTGTGGAGAGTATAGAAGAGATAGAAAAAATTTGCGATTTCAAAGGAAAAACAACTTTTGGAACGGGAGGTATGTGGACAAAAGTAGAAGCTGCGGCAAAGGCTTCCCGCAAGGGGATTCCTGTGATTATTGCAGGGGGAAAGGAAGAGAGGGTATTAGAGAGAATCTTAAACGGGGAGAGAGTAGGTACACTTTTCCTTCCGGCTAAGAAGCTCAGGGCAAAAACTTACAGGATTCTCTACCTGATGGAGCCAAAGGGAAAGCTCATCATAGATGACGGGGCGGTTGAAGCCATAGTCTTTCATAAGAAAAGTCTCCTTCCAAGAGGCGTTAGAAAAGCTGAGGGTGATTTTAGAGCCGGCGAGGTGGTAGAAATTTTTGATCTGCGAGGAAAACTGATAGCCAAGGGTGTTGTAAAGTGTTCAAGAGAGGAAGTTGCTACCTTTGGGGGTGTTTGCGTCCATAGAGATGATATGGTTGTTTTTTCAGAGGTTTAAGACCTCTCAAGCACATGTTTGTCAAGAACAAAGCAGATGAACTGATACTTCAACGATTCTTTTTTTACCGCTTTCGGACGTTACCCTTGCAACGGCAATGAGAATGTCTCCTACTCTGACAGGTTTAAGGAACATAACGTTAGCAGCTCCAAGGACGACGGTGGGATGGTTGACTGCAAGCATTGCAGCATAGTCAGCTTGGCCAAATATAAATCCACCGTGAATGAGGCCTTTTTCATCCGCAGCCATCAGCTCTGTAGTTCTCAGTTCAACTTCAGCGTAGCCTTCTTTTACTTTTACAGGTTTTCCGCAGAGCTCTCTGTTAATCTTTCTGTGCGTCTTTATTTCCATCTTTCCCTCGTCTATTTGCAGTTTTCATACACATTTTATATGTTACTGCCATTATAAGATACAAAGCGGCTCATAGAATCTGATACTGTTGCTTAAAGAATCTTTTGGGATATTCTTATCTTAAAACTTCGTTGGGAGTGGGATTATGGAAAAAGCAATAGAGGCGAGACTTGAGAAGATAGCTCAGAAGTTTAAAGAGATAGAAGAAAGCCTTGGAAAGCCGGAGGTAATTGCAGACCATAAAAAGTTTCAGGCTCTTGCCAAGGAGCATAAGGAGCTCCAGCCCATATATGAGACCTATATGGAGTACAAGAAAGTGAAGCAGGGAATACATGAAGCTCTTGAAATAATTGAGTCGTCTGAAGACGACGATCTTGTAGAACTTGCAAAAGAGGAAAAGAAAGAACTTGAAGGCAGGTTAGAGGAACTTGAACAGGAACTCAAGAAGTTACTTATTCCTAAGGATCCTAACGACGAAAAGAACGTTATCCTTGAAATAAGAGCTGGGGCTGGCGGAGAGGAAGCAGCTCTCTTTGCTCAGGATCTTTTCAGAATGTACACAAGGTACGCAGAAAGAAGGGGCTGGAAAGTAGAAATACTCTCCCTCAATGAAACAGGGCTTGGGGGCATAAAAGAAGTTGTAGCAATGATATCAGGTAAGGGAGCTTACAGTAGGCTTAAGTACGAGTCGGGTGTTCACAGAGTTCAGAGAGTTCCGGTAACCGAGTCAAGCGGGAGGATTCATACATCAACAGCTACGGTTGCTGTTTTACCGGAGGCTGAAGAGGTTGAAGTTAAGATAGACGAGAAGGACTTAAGAATAGACACTTTTCGCTCTTCCGGTGCAGGTGGTCAGCATGTTAACACTACCGATTCTGCCGTTCGTATTACCCACATTCCGACCGGTATCGTTGTGACCTGTTCAAACGAGCGTTCTCAGATTCAGAACAGGATTAAGGCAATGAAGATCTTAAGGGCAAGATTAAAGGAGTACTACGAGAGACAACAGAAAGAAAAGCTTGATTCTGCCCGTCGTTCCCAAGTTGGAAGTGGTGACAGAAGTGAAAAGATTAGAACCTACAACTTCCCTGAAGGAAGGGTGACCGATCACAGGATTAAGCTCACCCTTTACAATCTCAGTGAGTTCTTGGATGGAGAGCTTGACGAAATGATAGATGCGTTGGCTGCTGCAGAGCAGGCAGAGAAGATAGAAGCTCTTTCTGCTGATACCCCTTGACATCAGAAAAGAATCACCTATATTATTCTGCGGCCACGAGGTGCCGGCTTAGCTCAGCTGGCTAGAGCGGGTGACTTGTAATCACCAGGTCGGGGGTTCGACTCCCTCAGCCGGCACCATAGATGTGGAGGGGTGGCCGAGTGGTCAAAGGCAGCGGACTGTAAATCCGCC
>CAZQLZ010000120.1:0-2903 GCA_964594265.1 uncultured bacterium | reverse complement strand
GAAGCTAAATACTTAAAGAAAGTGGAGAAAGCACTTCAGAAGATTGAAGAAGGAACTTACGGAATCTGCGAAAACTGTGGAGAGTGTATTGGATACGAAAGGCTCAAGCTACGTCCTGTAGCAGAGCTCTGCATAAAGTGTAAGCTTGAGCAGGAAAACTACGAGAGGAAATTCGGCGAAGAGGAGTAGTTAAGGGGGGAGGACTCTCCCCCTTTAAGTAAACTCAGCCAACGCTGGCACAGAAAGTTACTTCCTCTTCCTCGTTAACGACTCCCCTAAAGTGAACTTCCTTCTCAATCCTTTCGGGGTTAAGTTTTCCGACTATATAGTCAAAGGCCTTAAAGGCGTTCTCGTGGTCTCCACAGGTATAAACGTCAATGGCAACGTAGCCGTGCTCAGGCCAAGTGTGGAAGGAAAGGTGGGACTCTGATATTACAACAACCCCCGTTGCACCAAAGGGCTGGAATTGGTGGTAGTAGGAAGAGAGTTTATTGAGGTTAGCGTGCTTTACAGCCCCCTCAAAGATTTCTGCCATTCTTTCAGCAGACTTGAGGATTTCGGGGTCACACCCATAAAGGTCAGCAACGATGTGAACGCCGAGGGTCTTTGCCATTTCACTTCCTCCTCTATCTGAAGTTAGATAACACTCAAGGCCGCAGCCTCCTCCTCACCAAATTTGCAGGGTTCAATTATATGCGTTTTGTATGAATATACAATCAAATTTTACACCCTCGGCTATTTAACGTTAACCACAAAAGGAAACGGAGCTCCCAGCCCGCTCACAACTGCCGTTCCCGTCTGGAAGGAGGGAAGGAGTTCTACAATGTCCTTTCTTGTAAACTCAACGTAGCTCATTATGGCGTCAAGGTCAGAAGAATTCATAGTTCTAAACATAACTTGGGTATTTGCCTGAGAAAGAACGTATTTACTAACCTGAGCAGGTCTTTGAGTGATTATTAAAAGCCCAAGGTTAAACTTCCTTCCCTCTGAAGCAATCTTTCTTGCCATAGTCAGTGCAAGGTTCTCTTTACCGGCCGAGACGTCTCCGTAGCTGACCTCCGGAGCAAAGTTGTGAGCTTCTTCAAGGACGAGAAGTCTCTCTTCCTTAGCCTGTTTGTTCTGATTAAAGAGCTCCTGCATTATAAGACCTGCAAGGTTTACCCTGCTTCTTGGCTCTGTTACCTTAGAAAAGTCAAAAATGACAACCTGTTCTTTGCTTTCAAGACCTCGTTTAAGCTCTTTGTAAACTTTTTCTTGATTCTCAGCAAGTCCTTTAAATAGTTGTAGGAGCTCCTTTTTTGCTTCCTCATCTGCTTTTAGCTCTTTAAAGAGGTCGGCAAGGTTTTTTGAGCTAAAAGCCGTTGTCTGCAGTGAAGGCTTTACAAACTTCATTATCTTCGGCTTGTTTTCTTTTCCTTCTTTAGTATTACCCAAGACCAAGTTTTGGTAGCCAGCTCCCTTTATGAGTTCCTCTACCTCCTCAGGATAAACCGGAAAGATAGTATCCTCCAAGAGAACCCGCTCAATAGAAGTAACTCCCCACTTCTTTAAGGCTTCAAAGTACTCCCCGTGAGGATCAAGGATAAAAATCTGAGCTTTTCTTTCTCTAACAAAACGGGAGAGAAAAAGTTTTGCAAAGTAGCTTTTCCCAGAGCCGGTTGTCCCAAGAACCAACATATGTTTTGTTATAACCTCTACAGCATCTATAAAGGCTTCAATGTCACTACCTTCAAGAACTCCAACCTTTACAGGACATTCCATTTCTTTTCCAGAAAAGTTCTTTTTCATTAAAAGTCTTAAAGATTCCTCAGAGGCAGAGTAGACAGGAGCTCCCACATCAAGGGGTTTTAAAGGAGTCTCTAACTTCCCGTCCTTCACAACACCAACAACATCAACAACGGCAATCTTTACCTTTTTGCCGTTATCGTTTAGGTAGGACCACACAGCTGCCTTCTTCCAGTCCTTACCCTTCCTCTCTGCAAAGAGGGTTTTAAAGGTATCAATAGAGCCAAAAACCGGAGACTCTCCGGCAGTAAAAGGGTTGGCAAAGAACCCCATATCGTAGGAGTAAACGCTAACAACCCTTCCAAGAACTACTCCCTCTTCACCTTTTACCTCAACGTAAGACTGTTCCTTAACCTCCGGCTCAAGGAGAACAAACTCAAAGGAGCGAGACTTTACAGGGTTTATTGCAAACCCAAGGAGGCTATCGTCAAACCTAAAGGAGTCCTCTTTTATCCTCTCAAAGTACTCTACAAGCTTCCTCAGCTCCTCTGAATCGTCGTCGGCATCGTAGTAAACGCCCGCCTCTATGTTCCCCTGAGAGTAATCTGAAAGACCAGCCCCTGTAAAGTTTGCAGAGCCAACAACGGCCTTTTTTCCGTCAACCACTATAAACTTTGCGTGAAGCCTACTGTTAAGATAAATAGTTCCTCCCTTTCCTCTTATTCCCTCAAAGACTTTCTCATCGGTAATCATAAGATCCTGGAGCTCCGAAGCCCTTAAAACCACTTCAAGTTCAACACCCTCAGAAAGTCCTTTAAGAAGTTCTTCAATAACCTCTCCTTTTAGCCACGCAGAAGAAATCTTTACAGACTCCTTGGCCTCTTTTATAAGTCTCTCTATACAACCGTAGATTTCATCACTCCTTAAGACTTTCACCTTTCCTCTCCCACCTAACCTTTCCAAACCCCATGGTGGTCTTTCTACCAACTCCTGCAAATTCAGAGAATCTACACAAAGCGTTTAGTGCCTTTAGGATCTCTGGCTCTTCCTTAAAGGCGTAAAAGTAAACTCTGCCCATAAAGCCGGTTATCTTTGCCTCATTCATTATTTCTACCTTTTTTGTCTTTATCCAGCAACCAGAAACAAAGAGGTTTTCCCTTACAAAAGAAATCAGCTCT
>CAZQLZ010000119.1:0-3031 GCA_964594265.1 uncultured bacterium | reverse complement strand
AATAGCTACAACTACTTCCGAGTTTTCTTCTGCCGTTGCCAGTATAGTTTGATTGATGTCCTGCTTTTCAGTTTCGTTCTTAGAGGCACTAAGGAGAAACTGGAAAGTTTCCCAAGTGTCTTTGGGTATGGAAATCAGCACAACCTTTTTAAGCTCATTTTCAAGCTCTTTCCAGCTCATTGAACGAGCCAAAGCGTAAGGTTCTTTGATGTGCTTTTTCTTTTCTATGAGCTTGATAACGGTTTTTCTAAGGACCGTTGGGAGCTTGTCAAAGGGAATTTCCCTTTTAAGGGTGCATTGCTCCTTACGGTAGATTTCAATCTTGTAGTTGCCGTTCTCTTCCTTGAGTTGAAGGAAAAACGGGACTTCAAGGTTTTCATTCAACTGCTTGATAGCACTTTTCACACGGCGTAAAACCTCAGAGGGATACTTGTAGTTTCCTGTGGAGTTGAGCTCGTTCTTATACCATTCCACAAGAGACTTTCCGTTTCCTATCCACCGTTCGCCGTAGCCTTTCTCGTTGTTAAACCAACGCCAAGCCCATTTATAAAGAGCGTAGGCCGTGTCCCGTAAACCGTTGATAGGAGCATAAGGAATGAGCTTGTAACCGAGTGAATAACGACAAAGAGCTATGAAATCATCATCAAAGACAACCTTAATAGAAAGAGGGTTACCTCTACCTTTTGACCTTGTGAATCCATACTTGGCAAGTATGCCAATGCTAATTAATTCCCAATTGCCTTGTTTGAAATGTTCTAAAACGCCGTTGTCTATGAAACAGTTGTGAAATTCAATATGAGTGTTTTTAAGGATTTTGAGGGATTTTTTGACCCTATCTACCGTTTGTTTTCTCTTTCCTATCCCTAAGTCCTTCAGAATTTGCGTAATCGTTGGAATAACTATCTCCTGCGACCAATCGTTTTCTTGAGAGAGTTTCATTAGGTAGTCTAAGACCTTACTATCAAAAGGACTTGGAACATCTAAGGCGTTATAGATGACAATTTTCCCGTTTCCGACCTCTTTCTCAAAGTAGTGAATTCGTTGGTTCCCCTTCTTCTCTAAAACCCAAGTCCCACTTTGGAGTAAGTTGAAATCCACTTTTAACCTTAAATTTTTTGTGCTATCCCCCAATTCAACCTCTCTCAATCGGCTAAAATCAATTTAGCCGATTGTTAGACTAATGTCAAGCTGATGTAAGATAACTTATGCGAATCCTTGTAAGAAGGAGATAAATCAGGAAATTGAATTGTGCTATTTCAAACAAGTTTTTGTGCTATTTCAAACAAGAGAGGCAGGTTTTTTGTGCTATTTCAAACAAGAAAAAATCCCGAACAGATTGTCCCACTTAGCCTTGAGGTGCTTTAACAGATAAGCGTATATATACGCTTATCTCTCTAATTATCGGTAATTTTTCTTTAACAGATTTGCTAACAGATAGCCGACCTTAGCCAGCCAAGGAGAGAAAAACTTGCAAGAAAGGTTAGGTTAATATTGAACTAACTGTCGCTTTCAGCTTAAAGACTTGACAAGGTTGGTTCTGAAAGGTAGGTTTAGTTTAATATTCCACTAACCCTATTGGCCGATAGCGAAAGGGGGAGAGCAATGAAAACCTACTACGAGCAAGGTCTTGAGGCCGTTAGGGAACTTATCAAGCAGCAGTTTGATAAGGAGTTCCACGCTATTTCTGAAATCCTCTCACGCTTAAACATCCCTCTAACAGCTAAGGAGCTCCTTAACTTCTCAGGCCTCTCTATTTCCGAGTTCACAGTTAAAGGGAAGTATCGCTACTTTAAGCTGGTAGGTGTGAGGACGGGAGATAAAGCAGGAAAGGTTGAAAGATGGATTGTTAGGAAGGTTGATGAAGAGAAGGAAAGGAAGAGGAACTTGCGGAGGGAGAGTAAGCATATCGCTAACTTGAAAGCTACGGAAGAGAATGAAGTGCTGCTTAATTGGCTTGTGCACTATTGGACGAGGGCTAAGGCTTTAGGAAAGTGGTTGAATGAGGTTTGGGAGTTCGCAGAGAAAGGGAAACTTGAAGAGCTCTATCAGAAGGCTGGTAGAGGTTAGTTAGTGGTAAACTATTCATCAGAAGGACTGCGATAGTGGAAAATGTTACCTTCCACAGTTGCGTAAGCTGGGTCATAAATCCAGTCCAGTGCACTCTCTTCGTCCTCTTCTGCATCGTATCCTTCTACCACTTCGGTAGTAGGAACAGCAGTCAGCATAGGTGATACTTTCTCTACGGAGTCCGTATGGACTGCCATTATAGAACCGTCAGGATTGACGATAACAGACTTGTTGTATTCTTCCAGAGCTCTTTCCCTTTCCCTCTTCTCCCACCAGCTCTGAATGGGTAAAACTACTACGCCAAGCTGAATGGTCATAGCAAGAATCCAGACAATTCCAGCAACGATGCACGCAATTCCAAAACCTACTAACGGAGTGAGAAAATCCAGTGCAGTTTTGCCAGCTAAGTTTGGAATAAAAAGAATGAGGTCTGTTATTGTGTTAATGAGAGTTCCGATGTCCATTTTTTCACCTCATTTTTGTTTTTTCACTATTTTATCCAAGCTATACGGACGAAGTTCCCCAATAAATTGTGCTTTATTTTGCTGTTCTATATATTGTTCTTCAGGACTATGTTCCTGTTCTTGTTCTTTGTTCTTATGTTCTTTTACAAGGTTATGTTTTTTCTTCCTCCTCTTTTCTCTTTCTATCTGTCGTATGATTAGCCAAAGTAATTTGTTAACTGCGTAAGAACGGCTTTTAATCCTAAATTCCTTCCGTATTTCATCAACTTTTTCAATCACTTTTTTGTCAAGATTGAGCGTTACTTTTATCTTACTTTCATTTTGTTTTAATTCGTCCAAAATTCCCATATCTTTTTACCTCCTTTTTTTACGAAAAATCTTATCAAATTTTTAGGCAGAGCGGACAAAAGGGCGGACAGGGAGACTGACAGGAGGCGGACAGGAGCAAGGACCACACTCGGAGCTCTCTCTTTTCCTGTGGGCAGGAGTTGGAGCTCCTT
>CAZQLZ010000118.1:0-6975 GCA_964594265.1 uncultured bacterium | reverse complement strand
TTTTTATTTGCGGCAAAATTTTAGTCTCAAGTATTTTTGTGTCAAGCTCTCCTCTTATAAAGTTTTCATGCTCCAATAGTTTCATATGAAACGGTATTGTTGTTTTCAAGTTTCCCTCAATGATAAACTCTGAGAGAGCTCTCTTTCCTCTTCTAATAGCCTCTTCTCTCGTTTCTCCCCAAACTATCAGCTTGGCAAGGAGCGAATCGTAATACTGGGGGACGGAGTAGCCCTCGTAAATGTGCGTGTCAACTCTTACTCCAAACCCTCCAGGAAGGAGCAACTTATCTATCCTACCCGGAGATGGCCGAAAATCCTTTTCAAAATCCTCACAGGTTATCCTAAATTCTATAGCATGTCCTTTTAGTTCAACATGATTTAAATTTATTTTTTCTCCAGCAGCTACTTCAATCTGATACCTTACAAGGTCTTTACCGGTAATTAGCTCAGTAACAGGATGCTCCACCTGAATCCTGGTATTCATTTCTATGAAATAGAAATTTTTGTCCTTATCAACGAGAAATTCAACCGTTCCAGCACCTTCGTAGCCAATGCACTCCGCAAGTTTTTTCGCTGCTTCTGAAAGCTTTTCCCTTAAAGCTTCATCTACAAACGGAGATGGAGCTTCCTCAACTACTTTTTGGTGTCTCCTTTGAAGAGAACATTCCCGTTCTCCAAAGGTTACCACATTACCGTAACTATCGGCAATGAGCTGTATTTCTATGTGTCTCGGGTTTTCTATGTACTTTTCTATGTAAACTTCTCCACTACCAAAGGCAGCCTCAGCTTCAGCCATTGCAGTAGCTATAAGGGTTTCGGCTTCCTCAGAAGACTCTATGAGCCTCATTCCCCTTCCTCCGCCCCCGTGGGCAGCCTTTACAAGAACCGGATAACCTATCTCCTCACATACCTTTACGGCTTCCTGAACATTCTTAAGAATTCCGCTACCCGGAACTACCGGGACACCCGCCTTAACAGCTACTTCTCTTGCCTTAGCCTTATCGCCCATTAAAACCATCGCTTCCGGCGATGGTCCTATGAACTTCATACCGCAGGCGGTGCAAATTTCGGCAAAGCCTGGATTTTCAGACAAGAACCCATAACCGGGATGTATAGCGTCAGCCCCAGTAATTTCCGCAGCAGAGATTATGGCCGGAATGTTTAAGTAACTCTCCTGAGGAAGGGCTCCCCCTATACAGATGGCCTCGTCGGCCAAGTAAACGTGAAGAGAATCCTTATCGGCCGTTGAGTAAATAGCAACAGTTTTTATTCCAAGCTCCCTACACGTTCTAATGATTCTTACTGCTATCTCACCCCTGTTGGCTATGAGAACCTTCCTAAGCATAAAACTACCTCGGCTCTATGTAGAAGAGGGGCTGTCCGTACTCTACCGGTTGACCGTTCTCTACGAGGATTTTCCTAACGATTCCAGAAACTTCTGACTCTATTTCATTCATAACTTTAAGGGCCTCTATTATGCAGAGCGTCTGCCCTTTTTCCACAAAGTCTCCTTCTTTCACGAAAGGTTCAGCGCCGGGAGCAGGAGCTCTGTAGAACGTTCCCACCATTGGAGCTTCAACAACGTAATACTTCTCGCTGACAGGCTCTTCCAAATCCTTAGGAGTAACCGGCTCTGCTGTTTTAGTTTCTTGAACGGGAACTGAAGCTACAGCTCCCCCTTCTCTTTTAAACTTAGCCCTAACTTTGAGGCCGTCTGTCTCTATCTCTACCTCTTCCACAGAAGTGTTTTCAAGTGCTCTCAAAAGTTCCTTTACCTTATCCAGCAACAGCTCCTCCGGTTAGGTTATTTAACGTTTACTCTCTCTATGTATTCACCTGTTTCAGGGTTAACCTTGATGTAATCCCCAGGGTTTATAAACATCGGAACCTGAACAACTGCTCCCGTTTCCAAAGTAGCAGGTTTAGTAACGTTAGAAACGGTATCTCCCTTAAATCCAGGCTCAGTATCAACAACCTGCAGAACAATGCTTTTTGGCAACTTAATGGAAATTGCCTCACCCTTGTAGAATTGAACGACAACAGTCGTATTTTCCTTTAAGAACTTAGCCTTTTCACCGAGAGCAGCAGCAGAAACACCTACCTGCTCGTAAGTTTTTGAGTCCATAAAGTAGTAAGACTCTCCGTCGTTGTAAATATACTCCATTTCCCTTTCTTCAAAGTCAGCAAGCTGTAGCTTTTCTCCAACTTTGTAGGTCTTCTCAACAACGTTTCCAGTTTTAAGGTTCTTGAGCTTAATCCTTGCAAAGGCCTGTCCCTTACCAGGTTTAACGTGCTGGTAGTCTATGATTTCGTAAGGCTGTCCGTCAATTTCAAGCTTCATTCCTTTGGCTATCTGGTTAACATCTATGGAAGCCAACTTTTACCTCCTACCTTGAGTGTTTTGCGCAAAATTATACCAGCACAAGCCAGCTGTGTTAAAATCCTTTCCACTTAAAAGTTAGAGGAGGCAGTGTGAAAAAACTGCTTCTATTTTTCCCTTTACTTTCGCTCTTTTCCTTTACAATGTGCGGAAGTAAAGGAAATCCTGAACCTCCCTTTAGTAAGTTGCCTTCTCCACCACGTATTTCTATTATACAGCAGTCTTTCAAAAATCCAATAGTTACCTGGCAAAAAGTAACAACATTTGACGACGGCAGAAAACTCCCAGTACCTAATAAAGTTTCCTACATAGTTAACGTCAATTTTGGAAAACGGAAAATCAAAACAAACAAGACTTTCTTTCTTGACCCTATACCCATCTTAGACGGTGAGAGGCGTTGCTATACCATAAATGCCATCTATGATGGCCACGAAAGTAAACCCTCAGAACCAAAATGTATAATCGGCAAGAAACCGATAGAAGGTAAACCTCGTATTAAAGAGGTTAAGTTAGGCGATGAATTCGTTGTCTTCACTTTTGATTCTCACTACGCCTATTCAATTGGAATCTTCAAGAATGCAGAACCTCCTTTTGTAAAGCCCTTCAAGATTTTACCGCCGAAGGTTCTCATATTTAAGGACGAAGAGGTAAAAAACGGCTCTACCTATACCTATCAATTCAGATTCTCTAAGGACGGTGTTAAGGGAACTTTTTCCCAAGCAGTGACGGTAACTCCTCTTGATAAAACTCCTCCCCTTCCTCCAAAAAATCCCGTTGTCCTAAAAAACAAAAATAGTTGTTTGGTCGTCTGGGAAGCTTCTCCTTCAAAAGATGTTTCAAAGTATAAAATTATTGTCAACGGAAAAGTGTTTTCAGCTAACGGAAAAGGGATATACTTCTATTTCCCCGAATGTCCTGCTGAGGAGCTCTCCATCGTAGCAGTTGACAAGGCAGGAAACCTTTCAAAACCGATAAAAGTGGAGGTGATAGATGAAAAAAGTCGCAGTAATAATGGGAAGTAAATCGGACATGCCAGTTATAGAAAGCTGTACCAAAACTCTTGAAGAATTCGGTATTCCCTATGATGTTAAGGTTCTTTCTGCTCATAGAACTATTGATGAAGTTATCGCCTTTTGCGAGAAGGCAGAAGAAGAGTACGACGTTATCATTGCAGCTGCTGGCTATGCTGCTCACCTTGGAGGAGTAATCGCCGCAAAAACTGTTCTCCCTGTTATAGGCGTTCCTCTTGATGCATCTCCTCTTAAAGGAATTGACTCCCTCCTCTCTATCGTTCAAATGCCCGGAGGTATTCCTGTCGCAACTGTAACCATAGGCAAAGCAGGTGCTAAGAATGCAGCAGTTCTGGCAGCAGAAATTATGGCGATAAAGTACCCTGAACTAAGGAAGAAACTGAAAGACTACAGGGAAGAAATGAAGAAAAAAGTATTAGAGGGCTAAGATGAGAGTCTACCCAGAATGCATACCCTGTTTTATGAAGCAGGTTTTAAACGTTGCAAGGGTTGCGGAAGTCCCCGACTCCGTAACCCTTGATATACTCCGGGAAACCGCCAAGTTTATTTCAAGAGAGCTTAGGCCGGACAAATCTCCCGGCCACAACGCAACGTTCATTCACAGGATCTTTAAAGAGAAAGCACAGGTAAAGGATCCTTACAAGTCCTTAAAGGACAGATATAACGATATTGCTTTAAAGCTTGAACCTATCTTGGAAAGAGAGATATACGAAAAGGCAGAAGACAAGTTATCTATAGCCATAAGGCTTGCAGCTTTAGGCAATGTTATAGACTTTGGAATCCCAAGATCTTTTAGCCTTGAGGAAGAAGTAAAAAATATTTTAAGCGCACCTTTTGCTTACTTTGACGTTGCCATACTGGAACGATTCTTAGTCCCCGGAAAACAGGTTCTTTACGTAGCCGATAATGCCGGGGAGATAGTTTTTGACAAGTTCTTAATCCGAGAGCTTAAAAAATACGGGCTGAAAGTGGTTCTTGCCGTAAGGGGGGGACCTATTCTAAACGATGCAACCGTGGAGGACGCCTTTAGAACTGGTGTCGCAGATCTTGTTGACGAACTCATAACAACCGGAAAGGATTTTATAGGCGTTGACTTTGACTTTGTCTCTCAGGAATTCATAGATTGTTGGAATAGGTCTTTCTTTATTATCTCTAAAGGACAGGCCAACTTTGAAACCTTAGATGGCATTGATTCAAAGGACATATTCTTTATCCTTAAAGCCAAGTGTAGACCTGTAGCAAAAGAGCTCAACTGTGACTTGAACGACCTAATATTCCTCTACAACAAGCGCCTTTTTGAGATGAAAGAGGATGAAGGTTGTTAAGAAGGACGTTACTAAGGTTGAAGAAATCGCCAGAGCTCTAAGAGAGGGTAAACTCATCTGCGCTCCAACTGATACGCTCTATGGAATTTTGGGAAACGCCTTAGACAAAAAGGCAGTTGAAGAAGTTTACAAAATAAAGGGTAGAGATCCACAAAAACCACTTATAGTTCTCTTTGAATCTGTAGAACAGCTCATAGATTATGGAATTGCGATACCTGAAAGGTTTAAAGACAAACTGAGAAAGCTTGTTCCGGCTCCTATTACTTTTGTTCTCCCTTTAGACGCTGAAAGTCCTTTTAGAGCTCTCTTTAAAAGACGCGACCTGGCCATTCGGATTCCAGACGATAATTTTCTGAGAATCCTCATAAAAGAAACCTTTCCCCTCTTTGCTCCAAGTGCCAATCCTCAAGGAGAAAAACCAGCAGACAGCTGTAAGGAGTGCTACAACTACTTTGGAGAAAAGATTGCCTACTGTGTGGAAGGAAAACCCGCCAACGTCCCATCAACAATTGTTTCGCTACTCAGTAACACTCCAGAGCTCCTAAGGGAAGGAGCAGTTAAATTTTCAAAAATAATGGAGGTTTTGAGTGAAGAAGAAACTTAAAGTCGTTTTCATGGGAACTCCTGAATTTGCCGTTCCTTCTCTGAAAGCTCTAAAAGAAGCCGGTTATGACATACCCTTAGTAATAACGCAACCTGATAAACCCGCCGGAAGGGGAAAGAAGCTAAGGCCGCCACCTGTAAAAGTGTTAGCTGAAAGCCTCGGCATTCCTGTTTACCAGCCGGAAAAGATAAAGGAAAACATAGAATTCCTTGAAACTCTGAGGGAAATAAATCCAGATCTCATAGTAGTAGTGGCTTACGGGAAAATCCTTCCAGATGCGAT
Source organism: uncultured bacterium (assembly GCA_964594265.1). GTDB lineage: Bacteria > Aquificota > Aquificia > Desulfurobacteriales > Desulfurobacteriaceae > Phorcysia. The sequence continues at coordinate 1,353 of CAZQLZ010000118.1, read as the reverse complement.
ACTTAACCTACCAGAGTTTGGCTGTATAAACGTCCACGCTTCACTTCTGCCGGAATACAGGGGAGCTTCTCCTATTCAGTCTGTCCTCCTTGACGGTAAAGAAGAAACAGGCGTAACGATAATGAAAATCTCACCGGAGCTTGACGCCGGCGACATCATTTCCCAGCGCAAAGTCAAAATAGAAGAATCTGACAACGCCCAAACCCTTCACGATAAACTTGCTAAAGTGGGGGCGGAGCTCCTTGTAGAAACCATACCCGGTTACATTTCGGGAAAAATTATCCCTGTTCCGCAGGACCACTCCAAAGCTACATACTGTAAGCCCGTAACGAAAGAAATGGGAAGGATAGACTGGAAGCTACCTGCCAAAAAGATATTCAACATGGTAAGGGCCTTTACCCCTTGGCCTTCTGCCTACGCAGAGTTTAAAGGTAAAAGAGTAAAGATAACGGCCGCAGAACCGGTAAACTTTCAGGGAAAACCGGGAGAGGTTGTAAAAGCGGATAAGGAGCTTATTGTAACCACTGGGGAAGGAGCTCTCAGGATAAAGAGAATTCGTCCCGAAGGCCGAAAAGAGATAACGGGAGAAGAGTTTATTAGAGGCTACCGAGTAAAGGTTGGCGACAGATTCTCGTAGAGATTATATTCCATTCTACAAACATTTCGGGGAAAAAGATGGAACTTGGGAAGAAGTTAGAGTTTTTTAAGAAAAAGGCAAAAGAGGCAGGACTAAAGGTTACACCCCAGAGGATAGCAATTTACAGGGAACTGGCCTCTCGTAACGACCATCCATCTGCTGAGGAACTCTTTAGGAGCCTTAAAAACAAGATGGAAGGAATTTCTCTTACAACAGTGTACAGGACTCTTGCCAGCCTTGAAAAGGCTGGGCTTGTAGTGAGAGTTCCAACCCTTAAAGATAAAGTTCACTACGATGCAAGAGTAGAGCCACACAGTCATTTTATTTGCGTAAAGTGTGGAGCTATTCATGACATTGATATTTCCCCAGAACCTTCTCTTAAGAAACTTAAAGAAGAAGATTTTAAAGTCCTAAATTGCACAGTTTTATGTTACGGCTTATGCGGTAAATGCAAAGAAGAAAGTTTCTTGTAAAAAACATAAGTGTTATGGAAACCTCTCCTTTTGTTTCTGTTACTTCCGCGAAATATCACAACGTCTATTCCAAGCTCTCGGCAGATGGGACAGTTGCACTCTTTCCAGATTTTACTTTCAAGGAGCTCCCTGTAGAGCTCTTCATACTTTCCTTCTTTAAACTCCTCCCTAAAAAAGAGCCTATCGTAGGCCATTATCTCCTCAATTAGAGCGTCAAGCTCTTTTACCTTTCCTCTATCGTAA
>CAZQLZ010000117.1:0-7925 GCA_964594265.1 uncultured bacterium | reverse complement strand
AGCAGAAAGTCTTCAGAGGTTAGGTTACCTTAAAAAGAACATTTACGTTGGTAAGGAGTACAGTGGAGAGCTCCCGCCGAGGGTTCCCTCTCTCTGCCCCGGCTGTCCCCACAGGACTGTTTTCTACGCTATGAAAAGGGTTTTTGGCAGCAGGGCTATCTACCCTTCCGATATCGGTTGTTACACATTAGGACTTAATCAAAAAGCCGTTGACACTGTTCTCTGTATGGGAGCTTCTGTCGGCCTTGCCTGTGGATTCTCAAAGTCCGATACGGAAAAACCTATTGTTGCAACGGTTGGTGATTCAACCTTCCTGCACGCCGGAATCCCCCCTCTAATAGATGCAGTTGCCAACAAACACCGTTTTATCCTCGTTGTAATGGATAACGGTACCGTCGCAATGACGGGACTCCAGCCAACACCTGAAAGGATAGGGAACGTCAGTATTCCAAAGATTGTAGAAGGTTGTGGCGTTAAGCCACTGATACTTGACTACGACGGCACAATAAAGTCTACCCTTGAGTTTTTCAAGAAAGTTAAGGAGACTTACGAGAAGGCAAACGGCCCCGTTGTAGCCATCATTAACGAGTTCTGCACCTTTGACAGGGAGAGGGTTAAACTCCCCGGCAAATTTGCCAAAGTTGACCAAGATAAATGTACCGGCTGTGGCCGCTGTATAAATGACTTTGGATGTCCTGCCTTTAAGTGGAACGATGAAGGTAAAGTTGAGGTTGACCCCTACTTCTGCGTAGGTTGTGGCGTTTGCCTTTCAGACCTTTGTCCATTTGACGCTTTTGTGGAGGATAGAAGATGAGATACCAGATTGTTCTAACAGGAGTTGGCGGACAGGGAACAATTTTCTTAGTAAAACTCCTTGCCCAGTGTGCTCTGAATAAGGGTATTGATTTTATAGGAACGGAAACTCACGGTATGGCTCAAAAAGGTGGAACGGTTATCTCATACCTGAAAATAGGGAACTTTAGAGCTCCACTTGTAGGAGAAGGACAGGCCGATCTGCTTCTGGGTCTTTATCCTACGGAGACTCTTAGGTTTCTCTACTATCTAAAACCGGGGGGAACTATTGTTACGAACGTGGAGGGGGATTTTCCGGAGATTTCCTCTTTTAAACTTTTTAAAGTTCCGGCTTCTTCCCTTGCTGTTAAGGGAGAGATAAATCCAAAGTCCCTGAACGTCTTTATTCTTGGATACGCTCTAAGAGTTGCTGAGAACTTTCCTTTTAGTAAAGAAGAGGTTGAAAGGGCGATAGTTGAGCTTAACCCTAAGTTTGCCCAAGCAAACCTTGAGGCCTTAAATAAAGGCTACTTGGCGGCTGAAAGAAGTTAGGAGGGGCAGGGAAATCCCTACCCCGGCTTCAGTGTTGCCTAAGGTAAGAGAACAACCAGTATCCTTCTCTACTCGTAGAATTTGGCAGCTTCTATTAGCTTGTGTCCACTTTCTTCAAGAAGCTTTAAGGCTTTGGAGAAATCTTCATTCTTTACCTTGAAAAAGAGGATTGCCGTGTGTGATGCACCTGCGTAGGCGTAAGTGTACTCAACGTCTATACCGTTCTCGGCGAAGATTTTAATAACGCTGTAAAAACCTCCCGGCTTATCCTCCACTTCAACTGCAAAGACATCTGTTTCGTTTGCGGCAAACCCTTCAGAAATTAAAACAGCCTTGGCCTTTTCAGGATTGTTCACTACGAGTCTCAAAATTCCAAACTCAGAAGAGTCTGCAAGGAAGAGAGCTCTTATGTTTATTCCAGCTTCGGCGAGCACTTTGGCTACATCTGCAAGCCTTCCCCTCCTGTTTTCTAAAAAAACAGATAGCTGTTTTACTGCGTATTTAGTCATTTTCTCCCCCCTAAGAGCTTAGTTCTCTCCTGTCAACGATTCTCTTTGCTTTACCCATACTCCTTTCAAGGGTCTTTGGTTCAACCAGCTTCACCTTTGCATTTATGTAGAGGTGATTAAGGAGCTCCTCCTCCAGCTTCTTCTGAAGTCTCTCTAAGGTGCCTATTCCGTCGGTGAGCATCTTCTCGTCAACCTCAACCCATACCTCCAGCTTGTCAAGAACGCCTTTCTTATCAACGACAATCACGTAGTTTGGAGTAACGCCTTCAACCTTTGTGATCACGTGCTCAACTTGAGACGGAAAGACGTTAACGCCGTTAACGATTAACATATCGTCTGATCTTCCCTTAATACTCTCAATCCATACGATTGTCCTTCCGCACTTGCACGGCTCTCTGTGAATTACCGTGATGTCTTTCGTCCTGTATCGGATCATAGGGAGTGCCTGTTTTGTGAGCGTCGTGATAACGAGTTCACCCTCTTCACCGTCGGGTAGAACCTCTCCCGTTTCTGGGTCTATAACCTCTGGAATGAAGTGGTCTTCAAATACGTGAAGAGAGCCGTACTCACAGCTTGCCGCAACGCCGGGACCGATAATCTCAGAGAGTCCGTAAGCTTCAACGTACTGGATTCCCCAGCTTTCTGCCACAGCTTTCCTTAGGCCCGGAGATGCGGGTTCTGCTCCGAAGAAGCCTGCCCTTAATTTAAAGTCTTTTTTAAGATCGTAACCTTCTTCTTCTGCAACTTCCGCCAAGTGAAGAGCAAAAGATGGAGTACAGCAAAGGATTGTTGCTCCAAAGTCCTTCATGAGCATAAGTTGTCTTTTAGTGAATCCGCCACTTGCAGGAACAACAGCAGCTCCGAGAGCTTCTGCTCCGTAGTGAAATCCTAAACCTCCCGTAAAGAGTCCATAACCGTAGGCGTTGTGAACAATGTCTTTTTCGTTGACATCGGCCATTAGAAGCGTTCTAACCATGACTTCTGTCCAGACAGTCATGTCGTGGCGGGTGTAGCCTACAACGGTAGGCTTTCCGGTAGTTCCTGAGGAGGAATGGATTCTTACTACCCTGTCCATTGGGACGGCAAAAAGGCCGAAAGGATAGTGCTCTCTTAAGTCCTGCTTTGTTGTAAAGGGCAGTTTTTTGAGGTCTTCAAGGGAGCGAATGTCCGAGGGCTTTACGCCTGCCTCGTCAAACTTTTTCCTGTAAAAGGGGACTAAGTGGTATGCCCTTTCTACTGTTTCCTGGAGTCTTTTTAGCTGGAGAGCTCTGAGTTCTTCTTTTGGCATAAAGTCCTTTTCTTTCAGAGACATACTCCCACCTCCTCGCTGTTGTAAAGGATATTGTATAAAATACCAAAATACTTCTTTAAGAACTGTGTGAATCAATGAGGGGTAGAGATGTTTCAAAGGAGGCTGGAGACCCTTGACAGAGAACTTCTTGAGAAGATTCAACTTGAGAGACTGAGAAAGACGGTAGGGAGAATAAAAGAGAAGAACAAGAAGTACTGGGAGAAAATTGGTAGAGTAGAGCCAGAGGATGTCAAGAGTCTTGATGATCTGAAAAACCTTCCTTTCCTGACAAAGGAGGAGCTCCGAAAAAACTACCCTTTTGGTCTTGCCTGCGGGGAGCAGTGTGAGTTTGTCAGGTTTCACATGTCCTCCGGAACGACGGGAACTCCTGTGGTGAATCCCTACACCCCTTCGGATGTAGAGCAGTGGGGAGAGATAATGGCGAGATGTCTCTCTGCTGCTGGTTTAACTTATAAAGATGTTCTACAGATTACGCCATCTTTTGGCCTTTTTAACGGCGGTTTTGGGTTCCACTACGGAGCGGAGAAAATCGGTTGTTTTGTCGTCCCGATTGGTCCGGGAAGAACCCTTTTACAGCTCAAGTTTATGAAGGACTTTAAGACAACGGCAGTTGCCGCGATAGCCTCTTACCCTCTTCGCCTCATTGAAGTTGCAAAGGAGGAAGGTTTTGACTTTAGAGAAACAGAGCTGAGGATAGGTATTTTTGGTGCTGAGGTCTGGAGCGATGAAATGCGCCGCTACATAGAGAGGGAAATGGGAATAGAAACTTTTGACATAATCGGAATGACGGAAACAGGAGGTGTAGGTTTAGGAATAGACTGTAAAGCCCACTGCGGTATCCACGTTTGGGAAGACCACTACATAGTTGAAATTATTGACCCTGAAACCGGAAAGAGAGTGCCGGATGGAGAGGAAGGGGAGCTTGTAGTAACAACTCTTACCCGGGAAGGCCTTCCGCTCATCAGATACAGAACGAGGGATATAACAAGAATCCTTTCCCGTGAAAGATGTGACTGCGGTAGAACGCACTTACGCCTTGATAGGATAAAGGGAAGAACCGACGATATGCTCAAAGTTAAAGGGGTCTGCTTCTATCCCCGCCAGATAGAAGAAGTAATAATGAAGTATCCGGAAATTCTGCCGAACTACCAGATAATAATTGGAAAAGTTGAAGGTAAAGATGTCGTTGAAGTTGTGATTGAGGCCAGCAAGCAGGATGAATACTTGAAGGAGCGTATAGAGGAGGAGATTTACAGCCTGTTGGGGCTTCACGTGAATGTAACTCTCAAGAAGAAAGGAGAAATTCCAAGGAGCGAAGGTAAAGCTGTGAGGGTAAAACGTTATAATTCCAATCTATGAAATGGACTGTTGGAACGCTTGTTAAAAGGGCTACTGAAATTTTAAGAGAAAGAGGCATTAAAACCGCTCGCCTTGATGCGGAGCTCCTTTTAGCTCACTCCTTAGGATTCAGCAACAGGGTAAAGCTCTATACGGAGTTTGATAGACCTTTAACCGAAGAGGAAGTTGAGAGCTACAGAAGGCTAATCGTTAGGAGGGCTAAAGGGGAACCGGTTGCCTACATAACTGGGAGGAAGGAATTTTACGGTTTTACCTTTAGGGTAGAGAAGGGAGTGTTAATACCAAGGCCTGAGACGGAGCTCTTAGTAGATGTTGTCCTTGATTACCTTAAAGGCAAGGAAGGAAAAACAATAGTTGATGTTGGAACTGGATGCGGCTGTATAATTATTACCCTATGTAAGCTCCTTAAAAATAAACACCGTTATATCGGAACGGATATTTCGGCAATAGCCATAAAAGTTGCCGAGAAAAACCGTAGAATTCACGGCTGTCGTGAAGTTGAGTTCGTTAAAACAGACCTTCTCAAAAATATAAAATCTCCGGTTAGCGTTGTTGTTTCCAATCCTCCTTATGTGCCGGTAGGAGACGAGAGGCTTGAAGAGAGCGTTAGGAGATTTGAGCCTGCAGTTGCGCTCTTTGGTGGAAAGGATGGACTTGAGATAATTAGAAGGCTCATTCCTCAAGCCTACGAAAAGCTTGAGGTTGGAGGATTAATAGCTCTTGAGGTTGGAGAAGGACAGGCTGGAGCTGTAAAGAAACTTCTTGAAATTTCAGGCTTTAAGAACGTTAAGTTTCACAAAGATATTGCGGGAGTAGAAAGAGTAGTATCGGCACTAAGGTAGGTGGAGAGAGAATGGAAAAGTTTGTGATAAAGGGTGGAAAAGAGCTGAGGGGAAAGGTAAGAGTTTCCGGTTCAAAGAACGCATCTTTGCCGATTCTTTTTGCGGCGATACTCTCTGGAGAACTCCACCTTAAAAACGTTCCAGACCTTAAAGATGTGGATACTACCTGTAAACTCTTAACTCAAATGGGCTTCAACGTTGAAAAGGAAGAATCTGAAGTCTTTATTAAAGCGGGGAGCTCCATAAAAACGGAAGCTCCTTACGAACTCGTAAAGACGATGAGAGCTTCTATTCTTTGTCTTGGTCCTCTCCTTGCAAAGTATAAAAGGGCAATAGTTTCCCTTCCCGGAGGGTGTGCGATTGGTGTTCGTCCTGTAAACCTCCACCTTAAAGCTCTCTCAAAAATGGGAGCGGATATAAGAAAAGAGCACGGTTACATTATTGCCGAAGTTAAAGGAAGGTTAAGGGGAGCGGAAATAACCTTTGACTTCCCTACGGTTGGAGGAACAGAAAACGCTTTGATGGCTGCAGTTCTTGCTAAGGGAAAAACCGTTATAAAAAACGCCGCAAAAGAGCCCGAAATTGTTGATCTTGCAAGAGCTTTAAAAAAAGCCGGTGCAGAGATAGAAGGAGAGGGTACGGACGTTATTGAGGTAAACGGCGTTGAAGAAATAGGAAAGATAGAATATTCAGTCATGCCCGATAGAATTGAAGCCGGAACGTTCTTAGCGGCAGTTGCCCTTGCAGGCGGAAACGTTGAAATAGATGATTTCCCCTATAACGTTCTCACGGCCGTAATTGAGAAGTTTGAAGAGGCTGGACTTAAAATAGAGAAGCTCTCGGATAAAAAAGTTCGCGTGGTAAAAGAGGAAAGGCTCAAAGGTACAGACATTGTCACGCAGCCCTATCCCGGCTTTCCTACCGATATGCAGGCTCAATTTATGGCTGCCATGTGCCTTGCAGAAGGAGTTTCTGTTATAAAGGAGACCATATTTGAAAACCGTTTTATGCACGTTTTGGAGCTCCAGAGGCTTGGAGCGGATCTTACAGTTGATGGAAACACCGTTGTAGTCAAGGGAGTTGAAAGACTTGTTGGAGCTAAGGTAACCGCAACCGACCTTAGAGCGAGCGCCTCACTCGTTGTAGCGGGACTTGCCGCTGAGAACACCACAGAAGTCTATAGAATTTATCATCTTGACAGGGGTTATGAGAGGCTTGAGGTAAAACTAAAAAATCTTGGAGCTGAAATCAGAAGGGAAAAGAGTGAACTTCCATACTAAACTAAAGGAGAGAGAATGAGGTATGACGTTATAACCTTTGCCCTGCCAAAGGGAAGGCTTTTAAAAGACGCCGTAAACTTTTTGGCAAAGGCCGGAATTGATGCGTCAAGCGTTTTAAGCGAGACCCGAAAACTGGTTTTTGAAAAAGATAGTTTCCGCTTTATTCTTGTTAAACCTATGGACGTTCCAACTTACGTTTACTACGGAACAGCCGATCTTGGCATTGTTGGAAAGGACGTTATTGAAGAAAAAGGCTACGACCTCTACGAGCCTTTAGATCTTGGCTTTGGCGGGTGTAGGCTCTCTGTAGCTGAACCGGTGGACATAAAAGAACCTTACGACGTAGAGAAACTCTCCTTTATAAGAGTAGCTACAAAGTATCCTAAGATTACCGATAGATACTTTAGGAGCAAGGGAATACACCCGGAAATAATTGTCCTATACGGCTCTGTTGAACTTGCTCCATTAGTTGGGCTTGCAGATAGAATCGTTGACCTTGTCCAGACTGGAACGACTTTGAGAGAAAACGGTCTCAGAGAAGTTGACGTAATACTTCGCTCAACTGCAAGACTGATAGTCAATAGAGCAAGTCTTAAGACCAAGTATCACGTAATAAAGCCTATAATAGATAGGATGAAGCGAGTTTTGGAGGTGTAAAGTGCGACTTCTCCTCTTTTTCTTGGTTCTTTTAATTACCTCTTCAGCAGTGGCCGGTTCTGTAACCAACGAGATGATATACCGGAAGCTCCTTGAGATTGAAAAAAGACAGGCGGTTCTTGAGGAAAGGGTAGACCAGCTTGAAAAGAGGATGGTAGAACTAAGGGAGTATATGGATAAACGTTTTGAACAGATTGATAAACGTTTTGAGCTTATTGATAAGCGCTTTGAACAGATGGATGAATTCGTTGATAAACGCTTTGACCAAGTAGATAAACGTTTTGACCAGGTTGATAAACGTTTTGACGAAGTGAATGAACGTTTTAACCAGCTCATAAACTTTCTCTGGATGATAGTGACCATATTTACTACTTTAACGGCTGTCGTAATAGGTTTTGCTTACTGGGACAGAAGAACGATAATTAAAAAGGCAAGGGATGAGGCCGTTGTAAAGATAGAGGAGGGAACTTTAAGGAAACTTCTTGGAGCTCTAAGGGAGCTTGCAAAAGAGGACAAAAAACTTGCAGAGGTGCTGAAAAACTTTGGACTTCTTTAATCAAAAATTACGGTCTTATTGTCGTAGACAAGGATTTTATTCTCAAGATGCCACCTAACAGCCCTT
>CAZQLZ010000116.1:0-3354 GCA_964594265.1 uncultured bacterium | reverse complement strand
TTTACCTGCGTTCCGTAGTAGATTTTCACAATCTTGTTTTTGTAAACTGGTGGCTGGTGAATTTCCATGAGTTCAGAGAGAGCTCTATTGAATTTTCCAGTTGTAACTCTCTTTGTATACTGCTTGTAGAGGTCTTTCACTTGTTTTAAGAGCTCCTCAAGTCCTCTTTTTTCCTTAGCAGAAATAAATACCCTTGGAGCGTAAGGGACAAAGTCAAACGTAAGGTCAAGCCTTCTGTGGATATTTTCCCACTCCTTTTGACTTTGGAGTTTGTCAATCTTGTTCACCGCAATGACTATCGGTTTAAACTTCTCAAGAGCAATTCCGGCAATTTTAGCATCTCTGTCTGTTGGACCCTCTTCTGCGTCTAAAAGGAGGACAACAACGTCGGCTCTATCTATGGCGTCAAGAGCTCTTAAATAGGAGTAGTACTCTACGTCCTTAATTTTTCCCCGCCTTCTTATACCGGCCGTGTCTATAAAGATATACTCGTCATCTCCAATCTTTACGTAGGTGTCTATTGCGTCCCTCGTCGTTCCCGGAATGTCGCTGACGATAGCCCTCTCCTCTCCCACTAAAGCATTTAAAAGAGTTGACTTACCCATATTGGGACGACCAACTATGGCAACCTTTATGGGTTCTTTCTCATCTTCTTCTATTTCGTACTCCTCTCCTTTCTCTAAGGTATCTATAAGCTGATTGAGTTCCTTAGATGAATCCTCCGAGATTAGCCTCTCTGCCTTCTCTCTTCTTTCCTCCTTCTCTTGCTCCTTCTTTGCAACTTGACGCAGAGTTTCGGGAAGTTTCTCAATAATTTTTTCTTTTAAGGTTGGAATACCTATCTTGTGAATTGCAGAAATGGGAATGACCTCTTCAAAGCCGAGCCTGTAGAAGTCGTAGACCAAATCTTCCATAAAGGGCTCGTCAATCTTGTTAACGGCTACGATTACAGGCTTTTTCCATTTTCTTAGAAGTTTTGCAACTTCCTCGTCAAGGGGAGTTATTCCCTCCTTTCCATCTACAACAAAAACTATTACATCTGCTTCTTCCATAGCTCTTTTTGCCTGTTCCGTTGTTGCCTTAGCAAACCCTTCACCGTAAGGATCTACTCCGCCGGTATCAACGAGCAAAACCCTGTAACCATCAAGGTTTGCCTCTTGAACGATTCTATCCCTTGTAACTCCGGGAGTATCGTCAATTATTGCTAAACGTTTTTCAAGTAACCTGTTAAAGAGGGAAGATTTACCAACGTTTGGTCTTCCAACTATTGAAACTACCGGTAACCTTTTCATTTGCCTTACTCCGTAGCAAAAGTGTTACGTGTTTAATTTAGCTACATTCTGTTTCAACAACCACTTCTTTTTTTATCCGTGAAATAAGCTGTTCAAATACCGGCAGAACGTCTGTCCTGAACCTGCCCGCAACAACTACAACCATTATGTCGTCGCCAACTTTGAGTCTTCCCCGATTTATCCAAACCTTTATAGCTTCAATACCTTCTCTGCTTTCAAACTCTGAAACTATTTCCTTTAACTTCTTTTCATCGTAATCAAGTTCCATCTCCTTAACGGCTTTCCCGCTTCTTGAACTTCCTCTCACAATGCCGTTGTGAACCAAAATCATTCCAACTTTTTTAAGGTCTGAAACTTTCTTAACCTCCTCTATAAGCGCGTCCACAGACGGCTTCATTAAATTCCTCCTTTCTGTTTATGTTTAAAAGGCTTTTCCTTGCATAGTCAAAGAGCTCCAAACTCTTAAAATCAACAAAAGTACTGCCAAGCACCCTGTGAAGCTCAGAGACTTTATGTCTTCCAGACTTTAAGAATTCTTCAACAACCAAAATGTGTTGTTTCATCATAACGCTAAGTAACGAGTGGAGCTTCCTTCCTTCAGAGATTACTGCCGGTGGAATGTATTTAGAGAATGCTTTTAAGACTCTGCTATTTAAAAATGGCGTATCTCCAGGCAAAAAAAGAACCTTCTCATAAGAAGCTGCTTTAAGACCAGTAAGTATGCCATAGATTGGGGAAAAGTCGCTAAAAGGTTCTAAGATAATTTTTACTTTCCGCAGGTGGAAAAATTTCAAGGGATTCTTTGTAACAACGAGAATTTCAGGAAAGTCTTTAACAGAGTTTACAGTCCACTCTATCAAAAGCCTTCCCGCAATAGGTTCAGACAGTTTATCTTTTCCAAAGCGGGAGCTCTTACCACCTGCAAGGATACAAACCGTTATCAGTGTCCACCTCCCTGAGCCATCTTAAGAGCATGTTTTATCAGTGGAGCAAACATCTTTAAGTTTTGCTCTACACCTTTTGTGCTACCCGGAAGATTAATAACTATACAATCTTCACTTAAAAAACCTGCTTTTGCCCTTGACATAAGAGCCTTAGGAGTAAATCTGACCCCAAGAATGTGCATGGCTTCAGAAAAACCTACCATCTCTTTTTCTATGAGCCTTGCCGTTGCTTCTGGAGTTACATCCCTTGGACTAAATCCTGTTCCCCCTGTAGTAACTATTAAGTTTGCTCCCCTTTCCTTAAATCTGCTTATCGCATTTGCAATTTTCTCAATCTCATCTGGAACGATTTCATAACCGATGATTTCAGCTCCAAAACCTTCAAGTATTTCCTGGGCTACTTTACCGCTTTTGTCTTTTTTCTTTCCTTTAAAGGCAGAATCGCTAACGGTTATAACTGCCGCTTTAAGTCCCTTTAGGTCTTCTGCCCAATCGGATTTCCCGCCACTCTTTTCTATAACGTGAACCCCCTCAATAACCATACCACTGTCAAAAGCTTTACACATGTCAAATATGTTGAGAAGAGCCATCAAGCAAGCATTCATAGCTTCAACTTCGTAACCAGTTCTCCATATACCTCTTACCTCTGCCTCAACCTCAATAAAGTCTTCTCCAACCCTTGTTTTTACCTCTATGTGATCAATGGGAATTGGATGGCAAAAAGGCATTAATTCGGAAGTCTTTTTAGCCCCCATAATTCCGGCTAATTTCGCAGCCGCTAAAACATCTCCTTTCGGGATTTCTCCATTTAGAATTTTCTGTACCGTTTCGGGAGAAAGCTTAATTCTACCTTTGGCCTTTGCCGTCCTTAAATTGTCAAATTTTGTCGTGATATCAACTGTCTTCATCTTCACTCCTCCCATTTGCTACAATTTCAACTCTGCTGACTCCCTGCCAATTTTAGCAGATCAGGAAAATTATGGCGTTGGTAGAGCTTAAAGGAATTACTAAATCCTATTTTCAGGAAGAACTTGAGGTAGAAGTTCTCAAAGGTATTTCTCTCTCCATAGAGAAGGGAGAATTTGTTGCCGTAATGGGACCTTCTGGTTCTGGAAAAT
>CAZQLZ010000115.1:0-4163 GCA_964594265.1 uncultured bacterium | reverse complement strand
GATGCTGAAAGAGGAAGTCCCAGAAGTAGCCCTTTCTGGCGACTTTATCGTAGGTTTTCCCGGAGAGACCGAAAAGGACTTTGAGGATACTCTATCTCTCGTTGAAACCTGCATTTTTGACCAAGGCTTTGTCTTTGAGTTCTCTCCAAGACCCTTCACAAAGGCAGCAACCTTTAAAGATGACGTTCCCAAAGAGGTCAAGAACAGGAGGCTGAGGGAACTTCAGGAGCTCATAAAACGACAAGCCGAAGAGAAGAACAGAAAAAGACTTGGTAGAGTGGAAGAGATTCTTGTTGAGGGAAGAAGTCCAAAGGGAGGAGAGCTCTGCGGAAGAACTAAGGACAACAAGCTTGTTATCTTTGACGGCAATAAAAGTATGATTGGAAAGTTCATAAAGGTTGAAATAGTAGAGACTTCTCCTTTCTTTTTAAAAGGAAAACCGATTATAGAAGGAGCTTGAGTTATGGTAGAGGTATCGGTAATAGGAATCACACAGGATAGGTACAGCGGTCTTCCAATTATCATTCTCGGTAACGAACAGGAACGTTTTGCAATTCCCATCTGGGTAGGACACTGGGAGGCTGAACTCTTAGAAACGGAGCTCCTTGGAGCAGTCCCTCCAAGACCTTTCCCCTACGACCTTTTAAGGGAAGTGATTTCTGCCTTTGGAGGAGAAATAGAGAAGGTAGTAATTAACGACTTTGACAAGGGAATCTACTTTGCAGTTATAGAGGTTAAGCGTCCTGATGGAGAGGTTCTCAACATAGACTCCCGTCCAAGTGACGCAATAAATTTAGCCGTAAGGGTAGGAGCTCCCATTTTTGTCAAAAAAGAAGTAATAGAAAAGGCTTCCGTCATTCCTCTTGACGAGTGCGAAGGAGAAAATTGTAGAGAGCAGTGGGAACAGCTAATAAGAGAGCTCTTTGAAGATTAACTTACCTTTTTCTAAAAGGTAAACTTTCCAGTTGAGAGTTCTTACGAGTTCAGAATCGTGGGTAACCACAACTACAGATTTTTCTGTATTTTTTAAGAACTCAACCAGCTTTTTAAATCTCCTACTGTCAAGACCAGTTGTAGGTTCATCAAGTATTAGAGCCTCCGGATTCATAGTAAGAACACAGGCAACAGAAAGAATTCTCTTTTCTCCTCCTGAAAGGGAGTAAACCGTTCTTCCTCTAAGATGTTCTATGGAAAACATTCGGAGCACTCTATCTATCCGCCTACCAATTTCCTTTCTGTCAACTTTGAGGTTTAGCGGAGCAAAGGCCAGCTCCTCTTCTACCGTAAGCGAAAACAGTTGATCATCAGGATTCTGAAAGACATAACCTATTGTTGTCCTAAGCTCAAAAAAATCTTCTTCTGTCTGAACTTCCTTTCCCTTCAGGTAGATTTTCCCTTTTTCCATAGGAACAAAACCCATTATGGCTTCTATCAGAGTTGTCTTTCCAGCTCCGTTATCTCCCGCTATGATAACCTTCTCTCCGTTGTTCAGTCTAAAATTGACACCATCAAGTATTTTCCTGCTCCCTCTACTAACTGTTAGCCCTTCTACCCTCAGAATTTCCATAAAACTACCACCATAAAGTAGATAAAGCTTGAAAGTGCAAAAATTACGTCTTTCTTTTTGAGTGAAAAGTGACTATAGACGGGAAACGTTCCCTTAAATCCTCTGCAGAGCATTGCCTTATAAACTCTATCCGCTCTTTTGTAGCTTCTTACAAGGAGGTTTGCAAGGATATAAGCAAAAGTTCTATAGGTCCTTACAGAACTCTGCGGCTTAAATCCCCTACACTTAGCAGCTTTCATCATTCTCTCGTACTCTTCCTTTACCGTATGGAGGTACCTATAACTGAAAAAGAGTATCTGGCAAAGGGTACTTGGAAGTTTCAAATGATGGAGAGCATGAAAAATCGTAAAGACAGAAGAAGTAGAAAGAAAGACCGCAGTAAGACTCAAAATCAGATTTGACTTAAGAAAAAGAAGAAATCCGTATTTAAGGCCATCTGTAGAAATACTCAGAAATCCTACCCGCACCATATCGGGACTCTCGTAGGTTAGAAGCATGCTAATAATTATGAAAAATAGAAAAGTATTTGCAGCAAAAAGGTGTTTTGCCAGTCTCAGGATTTCCTTCCCCGCTACTACTAAGACTACGCTCACAAAAGGCAGGTAAGAAAAAACACCGCTAAAATCCTGAGCTAAAGCAATTCCCCAGCTAAAAAAGAAAAGGACAACTATTTTTATCCGTGGGTCAAGCGTGTGAAGGAATGAGTTACTTCTCATCCTTTCTCCTTGAGAGAACAAGCGCAACTGCTCCAAAAATCCCAAGTATCCAGCCAAATCCGGCAAAGATATCTTTGAAAGAAGTACCTTCTATCCCTTTACGAATTTCAAAGAGCTCCACCCGTATAGGCTTAAGCTGCCTTTCTATCTCTTCCCTAAGAATTTTCCGTAAGAGTTCAGAATCAACTTTTTGTACTTCTCCTGTCTTTTCCTCTGCGACCATGCTTTTCGTTTCTGTTGCCGTCTGCTCCACCTCCGAAACTGCCTTGTGTCCCAGCTCTCCGGTTACTACTACTTTAAGATCTGTTGGCTTTTCCAACTTAAACGAAAATTCTCCATTCTCATCGGTTTTTCCAGTCAAAAGGAGCTCCCCCGTCTTTTTATCGTAGACCTCAACTTTACCGCCTTTGACGGGAGCTCCATCGCTGAAGTAAGACATTACAGTAACCTTATCCCCTTCAAAATCTACAAAAGCCGATATCTTATGGGCAAAAGCAGAAAGTGGAAGAAGAAGGAACAAAAAGGCTATCAATACATTTTTCATTGTATCCCCCTTAAAGTTTCTGGTACGGCTTTTTTCAGGAAAAGCAGAATGAAAGAGTTGATGAAAGCTTCTATGAGAGCAACCGGAACGTGTGCTAAAAGTGCAAGCTCAGCCGTTTTCCTAAATACTTCTCCCGTAAATACAAGCTCAAGGGCGACAAGAATCCCTGCTCCCATAATTGCTATAAAGCTTGAAAGAATTCCAGCAGCAATTAGCGCCAGTTTACTCCCGCTCTTTGTAAAACTCTTGCAGATGTAGTAAGCAATTAGTGCCGGAAAGGCCATGTTAAAAGTATTTACTCCCAAAACGGTAAGTCCTCCAAACTGAAAAAGGACTGCCTGCAGGAAAAGTCCTACAAGCAACACAGGAAAAACTGTCCATCCCAAGAGAATTCCAGCAAGACCGTTTAAAACCAAGTGAACACTTGTAGGCCCTGTAGGAACGTGAATGAGGGAAGCAACAAAGAAGGTGGCGGCAAGGAGAGCCGCCAAAGGAATCCTTTCGTTACTAAGCTTTTTTAATCCCACATAAGTCCCAGCGATAGTTAAAGCCCATCCTGCAACAAGCAAAGAGCCCGGTAAAACTCCTTCTGATATATGCATCTCTACCTCACCCCGTTAGGCTTAGGATAGGCCTTGACCCATATAACAGCGTCAAGTTCAACAGGATAGAGTTTCCCGTCTTTGTGCCTTAACTTTCCTCCATCGCCGATTGCAGAAAATCCCCACCAGCCAGCCCAAGGAATTGTGTAAACAAAATACCCGTTCTCATCGGTCTTAATAACCTGTGTAACAAAGGCGTCTGCAGGAACTTCTACATTCCCCGGGTTCAGGTATTCAACTTCAACGTCAACGTTTGCTGCCGGTTTGCCGTTTATGAAGACTCTGCCTCTAAAGGTATTTCCTTCCCAGATTCCAAAAGGCCTTGTAAGAGGAACTACTTCTGCTTTAAGGCCTATAGGTCTATCCCAACCTTCTTCAAGTCCAAAGGCCTCAACGTAAACTTTCGCAATCTGCTTTATGAACTTACCTTCTGTCGGCTCAAAGTAAGGTTTTGGATCAACGTAGAACTGGTATACTCCCGGCCTCCTGACTTTAAACTCTGTCTTAAAACTTGGAACTTTTTTACTGCTTCCCTTCATAACCGGGATTTTGATTTCTTTCCATCTGAGTTTCATCTTTCTCCCGTTGATAACAGCTCCACTGTCAACAATTTCAAAGTCCATGTTAGGTCCACCTTCCATCGGATGGGTAAACTTCGCTTCAAGAGTTATAGTCCTCCTGTTTCCTTCAAGTATGTCTGTAGAAGGCTTCAGGACTACAAAGTGAGCCTGAGC
>CAZQLZ010000114.1:0-2739 GCA_964594265.1 uncultured bacterium | reverse complement strand
TCCCTTGAAGCAGAAGGGAAAGCAGTTCAAGATAAAGATAGAGAAGCTTGTTTACGGTGGAAAAGGACTTGGTAGGTTTAACGGTAGAGCCGTTTTTGTCCCGCAGGTTGCTCCTGGTGATGTTGTAATCGTAGAGGAAACGAGTAGTAAGAGCGGTTACAGTGAAGCAGAAGTTGTTCGTTACCTTGAGAAAAGCAAGTATAGGACTTCCCCGCGCTGTCCTTACTTTGGTAGGTGCGGCGGTTGTGACTGGCAGCATATAGATTACGAAAGTCAGGTAAGATTCAAGAGGGATATCTTAGAGGAGAATCTTCAAAAGATAGGAAAGATAAAGCGTCCCAACATAGAAGAAGTTATTCCTTCTTCCTCTCCATGGTACTACAGAAACAGAGCTCAGTTAAAGGTAAAAAACGGCAAGATAGGATTCTTTGCTAAGGGTAGCCACAACGTCGTTGATATAGACAGGTGTTACCTCCTAAAAGAAGATATTCACGATATAATGCCGAAGCTAAAGCGACTTTTAAAGGAGCTCCCTTCAGAACCCTCTGATTTCCATGTCTACTCATCTTCTAAAGGAGAAGTTTTACTAAAGATTGTTTATTCTGGAAGATTTAAGAGGATTAACCTTACCTTAGAAAGAGTTAGGGAAATACTTCAGCTTAACGTTGTAGGATTTGGAATCTATAAGACCGGCGGGGATGGCTATCCAGAGAGGATAAAGTTTTTTGGCAGGGACTTTGCCTACGAGGTTATTGATAAGTTCAAGTTTAGGGTAAGTGCAGACTCTTTCTTCCAGGTTAACAGGTTTCAGGTGGGAAACCTCATAAATAGGGTATCAAAAGCCGCTATGGAACAGCAGTATATGTTAGCTGGGGATCTTTACTGTGGCGTTGGAACGTTGACTATACCGGTTGGTAGGTACGTTCATAGAGCTTTTGGCGTTGAGGCGAGCTTTTCTGCCGTGAGTGATGCTCTCTACAATAAGGATATAAACGGCCTTAGGAACATCACTTTCTACTGCCGTCAGACAGAAGAAGCTCTTAGCATTGTAAAGGACTACAATCCCGACCTTATCATCGTTGACCCTCCCCGTAGCGGTTTAAATCAGAAGGTTGTGAAGGAGTTATCACAACTGCCCCGTCTAAGGAAAATTGTTTATGTTTCCTGTAACCCTTCTACCCTTGCAAGGGATATTGCCCTTTTCCATCAGTTTGGCATAGATATGGAAAAAGTGAAGCTCATAGATATGTTCCCTCAAACCTACCATATAGAGGCAATAGCTTACCTTAGGAAGGTGAAATGATGCTAAAAGTAGAGCTCTTTGGCGTTGAGTTTGAAAATCCCGTCTGGACTGCTTCAGGAACCTTTGGCTTTGGACTTGAATACGCCCCTTACGTTGACCTTAACAAGGTTGGAGCAGTCTGCGTTAAGGGACTATCGGTAGAGCCCCGTGAAGGAAACGAGCCGCCGAGAATATGGGAAACCCCCTGCGGAATGCTCAACGCGATAGGTCTTCAGAATCCTGGGGTAAAGTACTTTGTGGAAAAAGTTCTTCCAGAGCTCCAAAACTATAAGTGCAGGGTTATAGCGAACATTTACGGTTCTTCTATTGAAGAGTACGTTGCGGTTGCCAAAGAGTTAAACGGAGTTTCCGGAGTTCACGCCATAGAGCTCAACATCTCCTGTCCAAACGTTAAAAAGGGTGGTCTTGCCTTTGGAGTTGATCCGGTTGAAGCAGCAAGGCTTACAGAAGCCGTTAAGAAAAACTCAGACAAGCCAGTAATAGTTAAGCTCTCTCCGAACGTAACGGACATTACTGAAATAGCGAAAGCTGTAGAGTCTGCCGGCGCAGATGCCGTCTCAGCAATAAATACCCTCCTTGGAATGGCGATAGACATATACAGGAGAAAACCAAAAATTAAAAACCGCTTTGGTGGACTTTCTGGCCCTGCGATAAAACCTGTAGCAGTTAGGATGGTCTATCAGGTCGCGAAAGCTGTAAAGATTCCCGTGATAGGTATCGGCGGAATATCCACTTGGGAAGACGCCGTTGAGTTCTTTTTGGCCGGAGCTTCTGCAATTCAAGTTGGAACGGCAAACTTCTACAACCCGAAGGCCGTAGAAGAAATCGTCTCCGGCCTTGAAAAGTACTTAAAAGAGATGGGTTATTCCCATATTTCAGAGCTCGTTGGCGATTTAAGAGAATAACCCTATGATTTGTTTTCCTTTTTCTCTAACAGCTCTGCAATCTTAGCTGTATTTTCTGCCGTTTTTACAGAAAAGTCGCTAAGAAAGCCCCGCTTTTCAAAGCGGGGATGAATTAGGGAAGGTGGGTGGGATATAATAGGGTAGAGATGAGAACAGAAAAGGCTCAGAAGATTAGAGAAACTTTAAACGCAACCAGACAGCGTAGAAAGAATCAAGTCCCAAAGGTCTATCAACTAAAACTTCAAAACCTTTCTAAAGAAGACGAAGAAAAGCTACACAGACTCTTCCTTGAAACTAAATGGTTGTATAACTACATCATAGCAGACATAGAGAATCGTTTAAACGATAAAACTTGGAAGCTAAAAGAGGTGGAAATAAAAACTCCACAGGGTTTTGAGAAAAGGGAAATAAAACAACTCTCCTCCCAAATGAGACAGGGAATCGTAGAAAGGATAAAGAGAAACCTCTACTCTCTCAAAAGAGCAAAAGAAAAGGGAATAAAGGTCGGGAAACTCTCCTTTAAGAGTGAAG
>CAZQLZ010000113.1:0-7253 GCA_964594265.1 uncultured bacterium | reverse complement strand
GAAAAAATTGCCGTTATTGGGCTTGGTTATGTAGGACTTCCTCTTGCGGTCATGTTAGCGGAAAAGTTCAGGGTTATCGGGTTTGACGTTAATCCTGAAAGAGTTGAGGAGTTAAGAAGAGGTTTTGACAGGACTGGAGAGGTGGAAACAGAAAAACTTAAGAGAGTAAGTATAAAATTCACAAATGATGAAGAGGAGCTTTCTGAGTGCCGCCTCATTATTATTACTGTTCCAACTCCTATTGACAGCCACAAAATACCAGACTTAACTGCTGTAAAAGCTGCAACAAAAATAGTAGCTGAGCGAATGAAACCAGGTACAGTGGTTGTTTACGAATCTACTGTTTACCCGGGAGTTACTGAAGAAGTCTGCGTTCCTATACTTGAAAAGGTCTCGGGACTCAGGTATATGGAAGAATTTAAGGTCGGTTACTCCCCAGAAAGGGTGAATCCGGGTGATAAGGAACATACTATAGACAGAGTGGTTAAGGTAGTTGCTGGATGTGATGAAGAAACATTAGAACTCCTTTCTGCTGTTTACGGTTCGGTGGTAAAGGCGGGTGTTCATAGAGCTCCTAATATAAAAACAGCTGAAGCTGCAAAAGTTATAGAGAATACCCAAAGAGATCTGAACATCGCCTTAATGAATGAACTTGCCCTTATTTGTCACAGGATAGGTATAGATACGAAGGAAGTTTTGGAAGCAGCAGCTACCAAATGGAATTTCTTAAGGTTTGAACCTGGGCTTGTAGGAGGGCACTGTATAGGCGTTGATCCTTACTATCTGACTTTTAAGGCACAAGAACTTGGTTATTATCCGGAAGTTATTCTGGCAGGGCGGCGAATAAATGATTACATGGGAAAGTTCGTGGCAGAAAGCACAGTCAAATTGATGATAAAAGAAGGAAAGCAGGTTCTTAATGCAAAAGTTCTTATTATGGGTATAACATTTAAGGAGAATATAAGGGACGTTAGGAATACGCGGGTTGTAGACATATACGAGGAACTCAAGAGTTTTGGGGTAAAACCATTCGTTTATGATCCTCGTGCAATACCGGAAGAAGTAGAGAGAGAATACGGCATAAGATTACTCTCGTTCCCTGAGGAAAAATCTCCTTACGATGCGATTATCGTAGCTGTTAAACACGAAGAATTTAAGACCTTGACTCCTGAGTTTTTTAGGAAGATTTCTGCTTCAAAACCAGTAATATTGGACGTTAAAGGTATTTATGATAAGAGCAAGTTTAAGGATGTCATCCTCTGGAGATTATGAGTGATCTTCAACAAGTTGGAGGATGTTTTTTAACCTTCTTAGTATCTCCTGATAGTCTTCTTCTCCGCTTTCAACTTTATCCATAAGGGACTCAAGCTCTCTTGTGAACTCTTCCGAAGTGTATTCGGGAAAATTACTTGAGAGGTAAGTGAAGACCTTAATTCCCAGTCTTGTCGGGTATAGGAATTTCCCTTTTTCCACTATGTAGCGTCTGTCAAGAAGGGTTTGAACTATTTTAGCGTAGGTTGAAGGTCTTCCTAAGCCTCTTTTTTTCATCTCTTCAACAAGCTCTCCTTGGGTGTAAGGAAGCACTTTTGGGACTTTTCTTTTTGTGAATGAGAGGACGCTAAGGTAGTAGGTTTCACCCTCTTTAAGCTCTATTGGAAGAGGTTCAACTTTTAAAGGAACTATAAGATTCCAACCGTTCTTCACTATGGATAAGAGTTTTTCCTCATTAGTTTCAACGTTTTCTGGCAGTAGCTTAATTTCTATCTCAAGAGTTTCAACCTCTACTGGAATCATTTGGGAAGCCATGAAGCGTCTAAAGATGAGGTCGTATACTCTATAGTGGTTTTTAGTCATCACAGAAGTGGAACCGGAAACCGTCACAAGTGTCCTTAGGCCGTTTACGTCAAGAGGTCTTGTCGGTCTTATACATTCATGAGCACCGCCTTCTCCCCAGCTCCTGAGTTTTAGGAACTCTGCTCCAAACTTTTCGGAGATATACTCTTTTGCAACTCCCATGCCAACGGTGGATACCCTTGTAGAGTCTGTCCTGTGATAAGTGATGAATCCGTTCTCAAAGAGTTCCTGAGCTATGTTCATTACTTCATTTGCAGAGAGTCCTAAAACCTTAGAGGCTTCTTTTAGGAGCTCTCCCGTGTTAAAGGGCGGAAGAGGATTTTTTTCAACAACTTTTCTGCTTTTGACTTTTATCTTTATTTTGTCTGCTGTGGTTTCTTTAAAGGATTTCATATCCTCAAAGCGGAAACTGAAAGTTCCAGCTTTAGTTTCTACCCTTAGTATTCCTACTTTTTCTTTGCTTTCTCTGTAGCGTTCTATTACCCATCCAAGAACAGGCGTTTGAACCCTTCCGGCCGAGAGCCAGTGTTTTTTAAAGACTTCCCACAGGTGTTGGCTCAAAGAAAAGCCTACCCACCTGTCCGCTACTCTGCGAACTATTTGAGCTTTTACAAGGTTTTCATCTAATTCTCTTGGGTTTTCAAGCGCTGAAAGGAAAGCCCACTTTGTTACTTCATGAAATTCCATTCTCTTCATGTTTTTCTGGTAAGGTTTAAGGATAGTTCCAACATCCCATCCTATTTTCTCGCCTTCTGTATCGGGGTCGCTCGCTATGTAAACTTCATCTATTTCAAGAGCTAAATCCCTTAGAGCTCTTACTACGGTAAGTTTGTCAACGTCGGGTTTTCCGCCGCACTTTGAACAATGGTTTTCTATTGTCTGTTCGCCGCATCTTGTACAGTATTTAATCGTGTCATAAACGGGTATAAACTTTTCTTCCTCCTCCTTTACACCCCAAATTCCGTCTTTGACGGTTAGGTCAAATACGTGTCCTTTTGAGGCTGTGAGGAGCAAAAGTTTGTTCCCAATGTTTATCTCGTAAGCGTCAACGTCCCAAATTCTCCTTCTTACGGGTTTACCGAAAAAGTTTGCAATCGTCCTTGCCTTGTTTGGAGATTCAACAACAACCAGGGCGGTTTTTAAAAGATTCTTTGTTTCTGCTTTTACCTTTCCTTCAAGGATTTCTTTCACTCTCTTTCTGTCGCTGTCAACGATTTCAAAAACTCTCTGGAGTTCTTCTTTCTCAATGAGAGGGAGTCCAAACCTTTCCGCGAGTTCTTTCCCGCTTTTTACATTGAGAACTTTAAACGATACGTCCTCAAGAAAGATATGAACTCTTCGTTTTAGAGAGTTGAAAGCTTTTAAATCGTCAACGAACATGATGCTAACGCCTTTTGTAAGTCCTCCTGCAAACATTCTGGAAGTTCTGCCGGAGGCCTGAATGTAGCCGGCAGCATCACCGACGACGATGTAGAGCTCCCCGTCTTTTTCTTTTAGAGAAACGGTTTCAGATTCCTCTACCCTTTTAAGGAAGGTGGGGTCGTTCAAGTAGTTTTCAATGTAATTTCTTATCTTTTCAAGCCTTTCCTTTATTGGAGAGCTCTGTATGGCATCTTCTTTTAGTCCTAAGTATTTTTTAAGGTAGGAAAGGTAGGAGGTAGCTTTGGTCTGTTCCTCTTGGGGAAGGAGCTCCCTTATTGCCAGTAAAACTCCAAAGAGCTTGGACGGAGAAAGGCTAAGTTTTAGGCTGAATTCCATCTTTGGGACACCCAAGAAAATCGCATATCTAACTGCCTGAGGCAGGTCTATTCCCCTTGCAAGAGGATTTCTGTAGCTGGCTATTCCGACTACCGCCCGTATATCTCCACTGATAAACTTTTCCTGCTCCTCCGGTGTAAAGTTCTCGTAAGAGATAGCGTTAATTTTGTTCTCGTTCAAAAAGTCAACGACCTTGTTAACGTATTCCTTTCCCATATCGCTTGAAGTAAAGACAAAAACGCCACCCCCGAATTCTTTTATGAGCTCTACTGTTGTTTTTAAACGGTTGTCCTTGGTGAAGATTAGGACATCTTCAACGTTCCTTAAAGCTGTAGCGGATTTTCCGACTTCAAATCCGAGGAGCTCCCTAAAAAGTTTCACCTTTCTTGACCTTGGCTGAGATGTGGCAGAAGCAACAACGAGGACGTTTTCCACTTTTTCTCTCTTTTCCCTTAGGCGGTCTTCAAGCTCTCTTATCTCCTCATAGATTCTTTTGTCCGCTTTACTTCCAAGTCTTGCAACTAAGGTTTTGAGTTCAAGAACTTTTAGTGCGGTGTTGATATCTTCGTCTGTGAACCCCAAGAGCTTTATAACTTTGTCTATGTTCTTTGCGCTTTTTAGCAGAGAATCAACATCGTCAACAAAGACAAAGTTAAAGGGTTTGGGAATGATATCAAAGTTTCTGTAGAGGAAGTTTGTAGTAGTTACTAAGATGTCGTACTCGCCCTTTTTAATAGCCTCTTTTTCCTTTTTCTTGCCCGTGTAAGCGACTAATTTTTTATCCGTTAGCTTGGAAAGTTTTTGAATTGTTTGAAGAACTAAAAGTTTTGTCGGAACAAGAATGTAGACTTTTCCATCTATGTATGCAGAAGTAATAAGTCCCCAAGTTGTTTTTCCAACTCCTGTTGGAGCGATCATTGTGAAAGATTTCTTAAGCGCTACCCTCTTTGCCCACGTTAGCTGTAAACTCCAAGGAGAAAAGCCGGTCTTTTCCTTAAAAAAGCGGGAGTAGTCTTGGGCGAAAGCATCAAGTTTACATATATCCTCAAAGTTTGACAATTTACTTCCTAAGGCTTCACAGATTTCGTGGGGAGTTCTGTAGTTAATTGGCTCTCTAAGACAGTTTTTGCAGGGAAGTCCGGCCTTTAACCTTTCATCTGAGATTGTTCCTTCACAGTTTGGACACATTCTGAGGAATTCGGCTATTTTCACTTTCCTTTCCTCCGTCTTTTAAGACTTAAAAAAAGTGTATCACAAACCTTCTTAAGCTATAATGTTCCTAAACTTTGAAATGGGGAAGAGTAATGAGAACTATAAAACACTTCATGCCTACAAAGGTTGTTTTTGGGAGGAAGACTATACACAGAATTGGAGAAGAGGTAGAAAGCTTAGACCTTAGGACTGAGAGAGTGGCCGTAATCTGTGGAAAATCTGCCGTTAGTAACGGTTACGTTGAGATTATAAAGAAGCATATGGACGGTAAAGTGGAAGTTTTTGATATTGTTGAGCCAGAGCCGACCATTGAAGTTGCCTTAAGGGTTATTGAGGAGGTGAAGAAGTTTTCGCCACAGCTCCTTATCGCCGTTGGAGGCGGTAGTCCCTTGGACGTTGCAAAGGTAGTTTCCGTTATGCTTACAAATGAGGGGGAGCTCTCAGAATTTATCGGCGTTCCGGAAGCCTTTAAAAGGCCGGGAGTTCCCCTTGTAGCTGTGCCAACAACTTCAGGCTCAGGCTCAGAGGTAACTCCTTACGCCGTTCTTACAGACAGAAGGAGGTTTAGAAAAGCTCCTCTCATCTCCCGCTACCTTTACCCGGTTCTTGCAATAGACGACCCGGAGCTCACTGTTACGATGTCTCCCATAGTAACGGCAAACACCGGCATTGACGCCCTGACTCACGCTGTAGAGGCCTTTGTTTCCAAGAGAGCTACCGAAATTTCAAAACTCTACTCCAAGAAAGCCATAGAGCTGATAGGTCAATTTTTGCCCCGTTCCTATGGAAATCCGAGAGATGTTGAGGCAAGGGAAAACGTCATGCTTGCAAGTCTCCTTGGTGGAATGGCTATAGCCGATGCCGGTGCTGGACTTGTTCACACCTTAGCCCACGTTCTCGGTGTAATGTACAGAGTTCCCCACGGTCTTGCAAACGGAGTTTTTTTAGTTCCAGTCCTTAAGTTCTACGGTCTTTCTGCTAAGGATGCGATAGAGGAGATAGGAAGGTTGATGGGATTTGAGGGAGGAATTACAGAAGTTTTAGAAAACCTTCGGAAATTTCTAACTTTCCTTGGAATTCCAGAAAACCTAAGAGAAGTAGGACTTACTGAGTCTGATATTTCAAGCTTTGTTAACCTCGTTATGGAGAAGAAATTCCTTATGGCCAATCTTCCTCGCATACCTACGGAAAGGGATATTAGAAGAATACTTGAAGAGAATCTTTAATGGACATCTGAAAAACGATAGTTTTGTTAGTTTCCATTAGCTATCGTTATCAGATGTCCTTCGCTACCCTGTAAAGGGTAGGAATTACTATCCGTTATCCTCTCAAAAAAGAGAGGACTCACGGAATACTTTGAATGAGGGAAAAGAGTCAGTTTGATTGCTCTGCTCAACTTGTCTAACCAGTTGCGAAGTTTAAGGAAATTTTCCCTTACGGACTTTCCCAACTTCTTAATCGCAATGTTTAAAGCTCCGTTAAGGTCTGCATTGAATACTTTGTTTAGCTTTAGGTCTTTGAAAAGACCTCTCTTTATCCTCTTTCCCGTAAACCGTAGTTTCTTAATGTCTTCTTCTGTAAGTTCCTCTTTGCTCTTCCCTGAAATCTCTTCTATGTTTCCCGTTATTGAGGAAATTTGTGAAGTGTAAGGTTCGGGTTCTCTAAGGAATTCTATCCCCGCTAACTTACACTTGTATTCAAGTTTCTGGATTAGCTTTCCAAGGGGTAGCTGTCTGAATTCCTGATTAAATCTCCTTCCCTTTGTCCCTTCCTTCTGATATTCTTCCGTCAAGGATTCTGAAACAATTACCGTCCCTATGCCCTCTTTTAAACAGAGGGAAACTATGAAGTTTGAAACTGCTCCAAAGAGCTGATTGATTCTCTTGTTTCTATATCTCCAAAGTTTTTTGTGCTCTATTTCTTTCCCTTCTCTCTGGAGCTCCGCTGATAGTTTGTTTACCCACTGGTTGAGTGCTTTTATCGGATTTCCGTTGATGATAAATGAAGGTAAATCTTCTTTGTTTGACACGGCTGAAATTAAGTTCTTTACCCCCCAAGTCTATGGAAAGAAAAAGGTCTTTGTTTAATTCTATTTCGTTTTCTGGGACTTCATAGCTAATTAGATAGGTTACCTCTCCTGACGCAGACCAGTTTAGCTTGATATGTCTTGCGTTTATTCCAGCAGGAACTTTGAATTTAACAGCTCCAAAGTTTTTTCCAATTCGGATGACTACGTGATTGGATTTTTTCTTTCCTTGAAGTTCTCTTTTGTCAACTATCATATTTGGGTTAGTTTCAAGGGTGAATGAATAGAGGGAGGAGAGTTTTTTCGGTTTTGGTAGAGATGCTCTTTCTCCCTTTTTCCACTTTGTTAGAACGCTTTTTACCTCTTTAACAACTGTTCCGACTAACGCTTTTGCTGTGTCTGA
>CAZQLZ010000112.1:0-4963 GCA_964594265.1 uncultured bacterium | reverse complement strand
TTGGAGTTGTAGGAGGTTTTTTAGCGGGAGGGTTTTTGCCAGAGCTCTCTTTAAAGACGGCCTTTATCGGGGAGCTCTTTTTAAATGCTTTAAAGATGGTAGTTCTGCCTTTAATTATCGTCTCAATAGCAAGCGCAATTTTAAACATGAGAACCATAGAGAAGTTTAAAAAAGTAGGAGTAAGAGCTCTCCTTTACTACACAATAACAACCTCGGTAGCAGTAGCAATCGGAATAGTAACGGTCGTTCTGATAAAACCGGGAGTTGGCTTTTCTTTTAGCGGGGATAGTTCTTTTAACAGGGAGGTAAGCTTTAGTTTAAAGGAGCTCCTTACAAACCTCCTCCCTCCCAACCTTTTTAAGGCATTAGTTGACTTTAACGTTCTTGGAGTCATCGTCGCGACAATGTTATTTTCCCTTGCAGTCCTATCGGTTAAATGGGAAAGAGAACCTCTTCTTTACAGGTTAATCTCAGAGCTTGATGCATCAATTCTTAAACTTACCGGCTGGATTATCAACTTTGCCCCCTTAGGAATATTCTCACTAATTGCCACAAAAGTTGCATCAATCGGCGGTGCAAAGGCCATAGTTCCCCTTCTTGTTTCTCTTGGTAAATACGTCTTAACTGTCCTTTTAGCCTTAAGTATTCACGCCTTTTTAGTGCTTCCAGCAATTTACTACTTTTTTATTCGTAAAAATCCCTACGCCTACGTAGGAAAGGTAAAAGAAGCTTTAATAACGGCATTTGCAACAGCTTCCTCTTCTGCTACGTTACCTATTACACTTAAAGAAGTTGTCGGAAGCGGCGTTAAAAAGACAGTTGCAGAGTTTACCCTTCCCCTTGGAGCTACCATAAACATGGACGGAACTGCCCTCTATGAAGCTGTTGCCGCTATATTCATAGCCGAAAGCTACGGAATAGACCTTACATTCACCCACTACATTATTATCTTTTTAACGGCAACCTTAGCAGCAGTTGGAGCTGCCGGAATTCCTGAGGCAGGACTCGTTACAATGGTTTTAGTCCTCCAGTCTGTCGGCATTCCGGTAGAAGGAATAGGTATCATTCTGGCCGTTGACTGGTTCCTTGACAGGTGTAGAACGGCGGTAAACGTTCTTGGTGATACAATTGGAGCGGCAGTTATCTCCCACAGCTTAAAGGAGGAAGAAAGATGATAGGATTCCTGCTTGACCTCGAGGGAACGCTTGTGAAAGATAAAAGCTACACTCCAATACCGGAAGCTCTTGAGTTTACGAGATTACTTGACGAAAAAGGAATCCCCTGGATTGTTGCCACAAACAACTCAACAGAAAAACCCAAGCGTTTAATAGAGATATTAAGAGAAAAAGGCTTCAACGTAAACGAGAGAAAACTCCTCTCCCCAAGCCTTCTTGCGAGTAACTTTTTAAAGAGAGAAGGAGTAAAGTCCCTATACTTTATGGGAACTGAGAAGATAAAGGAGTTCTTTAAAGAAGAAGGATTTGAAGTAAGGGACGACCACAACGTAGATGCCGTTGTGGTAGGAAGGGACAGGGAGATTAACTACGGAAAACTCAAAACTGCAACTTCTGCCCTTGTTGTTAACAACGCAAAGCTTTTCTCTTTCCATATGAACAGGCTCATCTTAGACCCCGATGGCCTTGTTGGCCCAAGCGTTGGAGCAATAGCAACGGCACTTTCTTATGCTGCCAACAAGCCGGTAATATCTTTTGGTAAACCGTCAAGGGAGTACTTTGAAAGAGCATTTGAGCTCATCGGAATAAGCGACCCTGAAAGAGTCTACATGGTAAGTGACGATCCATTTACAGACCTTGCAGAAGGTAAAAAGGTTACAGGCTTTAAGACCGTCTTTGTCCTCAGCGGAAAGTACAGAGACACAAACATCTTAGAGGAAGTTTCTCCAGAACTAAGACCCGATTACGTCTTCAACCACATCGGCGAGTGCACTAAGCTCATTTAAGGTGAGAAAATGCTTGAGAGAATAAAAACTTATATGGAAATGATAAAGGTTGAGCATACGGTTTTTGCTCTCCCCTTTGCACTAACGGCTGCTCTTATCGCAGCTCACGGATTTCCGAGCCTTTATCAGACATTCTGGATTGTTGTTGCCCTTTTTGGTGCAAGAACGGCAGCGATGAGCTTAAACAGGCTGATTGATGCAGAAATTGACGCCAAAAATCCAAGAACTGCAAACAGGCATATCCCGCGGGGAGTTGTAAAGAAGTCAGAGGCCTTAGCCCTTGCCGTAGTAGGCTTTGCCCTTATGGTTCTTGGCGCTTACAAGCTTAACCCCTTAGCCCTTAAACTATCGCCTATTGCTATCTTTATTCTTGTTCTCTACTCTTTCACCAAACGCTTTACCTACCTGTGCCACATAGTTCTTGGAGTCGCAATAGCCCTTGCTCCCCTTGGAGCGTGGGTCGCAGTAACAGGAGGAGTAAGTTTAACGGCCTTTGTCCTGTCTGCCTCTGTCGGACTGTGGGTAGCAGGATTTGACATCATTTATGCCCTACAGGACGTTGAGTTTGACAGGAAAGAAGGCCTTTACTCCATCCCTGCAGTCCTTGGGGAGAAAAAGGCACTTTTACTTTCAAAAACTTTCCACATCCTCACCCTTTTGGGGCTCATATATGTTGGAATAAGCGAAGAACTTGGAATACCGTACTACGTGGGCTTAGCAATCTCAGCTTTCTTCATGGCTAAGGAGCACGCAATTATTTCCCGCGATAGGACTAAAATAAACTATGCATTTTTTAACCTTAACGGTTATATCAGTCTAACCATATTCGTTTTTACCCTTCTTAACTACCTGTGGAGTGGAGTATGGAGCTCCTAAAATACCTAATATCAATCCTTGTTATCGTTGACCCGATATTTGCGGCCATAATTGTAGTTGGCCTTGTAGAGGGTAAACGGGCTGTAGAAAAGGTAGCACTAAGGAGCTCTATCACTGTCCTTATAGCTTCCCTCGTCACTTTCCTTGCAGGAGATGCTCTTCTTCAACTGATGGGGATAAGCATTTTTAGTATTAAGATTTTTGGAGGTTTAATCCTCCTTCATATGGCCTTCCAGATGCTTCAAGCATATCCTCCAAAAACAAAACACACTCAAGAAGAAAAAGAGGCAGCCGTTACAAAAGAAGATATATCAATCATTCCCATAGGAATCCCGATCCTCTTTGGTCCAGCAGCCTTTACTACTGTCCTGATTTTCAGGGAAGAGGCCAAGACTCTCTTTCAGGAAGTATCGCTTCTTGGAGCTCTGGTAATTACGGCCTTCGTCGTATATTTTGTCCTGAAAAACGCGGTCTACCTTGCCCAAAGGATGGGACCAACAGGCATAAACGTTACAGTAAGGGTCTTTGGTCTCTTTGTAGGTTCTCTCGGCTCTCAGTTTATAGTTGATGGAGTAAAACACTTGTGGTCTCAGGGGTGAAGGATGAAGGTAGTAATACAGAGGGTTTTAAGTGGCAAAGTGGTTGTGGGAGGAGAAACAGTAAGTGAGATAAAACAGGGGATTGTTGCGTTGGTAGGCTTTGAAAAAGGGGATATAAACTCTTACATAGATAAGATGGCAGACAAGATAGTTAACCTGAGAATTTTTGAAGACTCTGCAGGGAAGATGAACCTATCGCTGAAAGATGTAGGAGGAGAGCTCCTTATAGTCCCCAACTTCACCTTAGCAGCAGACTGCAGGAAGGGAAGGAGGCCAAGTTTTCAGTCCTCAGAAGACCCAGAAAAGGCAGAGCAGATGTTCCACCGCTTTGTTGAAAAGTGTAAGGAGCTCGGAGTTCCGGTAAAGACCGGCATATTTGGTGCGGATATGAAGGTTCATATTGTAAACGATGGACCTGTAACCTTTATACTTTCAAGCAAAGACTTTTCTTAAGAGGCCAGGATGAAGGTAGAGCAGTACTACTTTTTTATGCTGTTCCTTTTTTTCTCCTTAATATCTTTGTGGTTAAGGAAAGTTATAGCAAAGCTACTTTTAAAACTTTTTCTAAGGGATGAAAAACTTACAAGACTTGAAAAGTTGCTGATAAGGCTTTCTGTTTGGATATCCTTTTTTGTTTCTCTGCTGTTTCTAAACCTTGCTATTATCCAGCTTCCTATCCCTCAATCTGTGGTAAATATTATTAACAACATCTTCTTTATTCTTTACGTTCTCATCCTTTCTTTTGTTACGTCAAAATTGCTTGACATTGCTCTTGAAACCTTCTCCCAAAGGATGAAATCAAAAGTTCCCCCTTCCGAAGCTCCACTCATAGACACTTACTACTCAATGATTTCAAAGCTTTCAAAGATATTTGTTTTTGCCGTCGCCTCTATTTTTGTCCTTGACAAATTAGGACTTAACGTAACTTCTCTTGTAACCTCCTTAGGAGTCGGCTCTTTGGCTGTTGGTTTGGCTGCCAAAGACACAATAAGCAACTTCATTTCAGGGGTCCTGCTCGTTACAGACAGACAGTTCAGGATAGGGGATAGGGTCTATATAAAAGATATAGACGTTGAAGGTTACGTTTATGATATAGGCCTAAGAACTACCAGAATCTTAACCATTACAGGAAATAACCTTATAACCATCCCGAACTCAAAATTAACAGAGGGAATAATTGAAAACTCTCTCTATCCAGATCCAAAGGTAAAGGACTTCGTGGAAGTAGGAGTTGCTTACAGTTCAGATATTGAAAAAGTTAAAGAACTTCTTTTACTCGCAACAGAAGGTGTTGAAGGAATTCTCAAAAACCCTCCTCCAGCTGTTTACTTTACACAGTTTGGAGATAGCGCCCTCATCTTTAAGCTCATCTACTACGTTGAAAAGAAAGACCTTGCATTCGGCATAAAGTCAATCCTCCACGAAAAGATATAAAGCTCTTTAGAGAAAACGGTATAGAAATTCCGTTCCCTCAGAGCGATGTTTGGTTCAGAAATACCCTTAAAGTCAAGCTGGAAAGGGATGGAGA
>CAZQLZ010000111.1:0-3996 GCA_964594265.1 uncultured bacterium | reverse complement strand
GTTTTAAGTGTTATGGCCTCTTATTACACATTCCTGAAGTATTTAAAACTGTGGGAACTGGAGAAAGATGAGAAAGCTCGTCGTCCTTGATGAAAGGTGGGATAGTGCTCTCACAGATCTTGGGGTAAAAATTGCTTCTGTCCTTGAAGGAAAAGTGGCCTGTGCCGTTTTAAAAGGTTTTCCTGCAGAAAAAAAGTGTAAAGAGAAGGGAATTCCCGTCTTTTACATAAAAGATCCCCGTAAAAAGTTTCCCCTCCTTCCCTTTCTTTCCCTTAAAAAGGTTGTAGAAACCTTTAAACCCCGCATAGTTCTTACGATTCGCGGTGATGAAACCCTCTTTTCTGCTATCTTAAAAAGACGTTTTTCTTTTAAGCTCTATAGACTTCACGGCGAAGCAAAGGGAATAAGGGAATCCTTCTTAAATAAACTCATACACCAAAATTACGTTAACGGCGTAATACTTTCCTCCCGCAGGATACTGAATTCTGTGGTGGAAAACCTTCCTAAGCTTTTCATCCACGGTGCAGTTGACGTTGAAAGATTTCGTTTCTCTGAAAAGGGAAGGAGGAAAGTCAGGAGAGAATTAAAAGTCGGTGATCAACTCCTCTTTGGCGTTGTTGGAAGGCTTGATCCTGTGAAAGGTCATGAAGTTTTTTTAAGAGCTCTCTCCCTTTTAAAGAAGAAGGGACTAAAGTTTAAAGCCGTAATCGTTGGCGAGGAAAAGAACGTAAAGGTAAGGGAACTTACAGAACTTTCCCGCTTACTCTCTTTGAAAAATGAAGTCATTTTTATCCCCGAAAGACGGAAAGACATAGCCGACGTTATGTCTGCCGTTGACGTTGGAGTTGTTCCCTCTCTTGGCTCAGAAATGATAGCGAGAGTCCCTTTAGAGTTTATGGCCTGCAGAAGGCCAATAGTTGTAACAAGCGTTGGAGTCCTTCCAGAAATCGTAAAAGAAGATTTTGGCCTTGTTGTTGAGCCAGATCCTACCTCCCTCGCTAAAGGTTTAGAGACTACATTTAAGAAAGACCTAAATAGAATGGGGCGTCTGGCTGAGGAGGAAGCCCGTGAAAAGTACTCCCTTGACGCTCTTAGGAGCTCTGTTAACCGCTTTATCCTTTAGCTGCAAAACGGGGAGCTCCGATTACACCATCACCTACCCCGCGGGACTAATTGCTAACCATCCAAAGGAGTTTGTTGGTTGTTACGTGAGGCTTGTTGGAAAAGTCTCTCTTGAAAGACCCCAAGATCAGTTTCCCCCCTTTTCCATTAACGATGTTCTCCTCTGTGACAGTTCAGGGTGCATCTACATTTACGACGATACCGAAGATTTAAAAAAATTCGTTGGGAAAAGAGTTAAAGTTCTTGGCTACGGTAGAGTTACCAAGTTCAATTTTCCCTACATTGAAGTAATAGAGATTAAGGAAGCGGAGAAGGAATAGTTGTTTGTAGAAGTTGTTCTTGATATTCCCCTTGATAAGACCTTTTACTACAAAGTTCCGGAAGTCCTTTCATATCCTCCAGAAGTTGGAAAGAGGGTTATTGTTCCTTTTGGCACGAACGACCTTTTAAGGACCGGAATAATTGTAGGTATCAAAGAGAAAGTTGACTTTCCAGAAGAAAAGATAAAGGAGCTCTTTGATATTCCAGACGACTTTCCTCTCTTTACTACCTCCTGCCTGAAACTCTGCCGTTTTGTCTCAGACTACTACGGGGGCTACTTCGGAGAAACTATCTTTTCCTTTCTTCCGGCTGGGTTTACAGTAACGGAGTCCTTCTTTGTAAGTCTTTCAGATTCATCTCCGAATGTAAACCTTACAGAGAGAGAAAAAAAGATAGTTGAAGCTTTAAAGAATTCAGGAAAGCTTAAAGTATCCACTCTAAGGAAGAAGGTAAAGCTTTCTTCTTTCTATCAGGTTTTAAGGAGTCTTATCTCAAAGTCTGTAGTTTTAAGGGAAGAGTTAATTAAAAGGGATGCAGTCCCAAAAGAACTCTTTGCCGTTTTTGTAAAAGATGGAGAGGTGAGAGGAAAAAAGGCGAAGGAGCTCCTAAGCTACCTCAAAGAAAAAAGAAAGGAAAGCGTTAAAACCCTTAAATCTTTGGGTTTTAGCCGGGAGGTAATAAAAGGATTGGCCAAGAAAGGCTTAGTAGAACTTGTTGAAGAAAAAGTTACCCTTGAAAACAGACTTTGGGAACTTAAGGACGAAAGGAATATAAAGCTGACGCCCTCTCAGGAAAGAGCTTTCAAAGAACTCGTAGAGGCCAAAGAAGGCAAGTTTCTCCTTTACGGAGTTACAGGCTCAGGAAAGATGGAAGTTTATTTAAAAGTAGCCTACGAAATGGTAAAAAGGGGAAAATCTGTCCTAATACTCGTCCCTGAGCTTTTGCTCACGCCGGAGCTCCGAGCCCGCGTTGAGAGTTACTTTGGTAAAAGTATTGGAATCTACCACGGAAAACTAACTCCAAGAGAAAAAGTTTCTACTTGGCTAAAAGCCCTTAGGGGAGAAGTAAAGGTCTTCATAGGAACTCGTGGAGCTGTTATGCTTCCAATAAAAGATTTAGGTCTCATAGTTGTTGATGAGGAGCAAGATCCTTCTTACAAAGAACAGCAAAAACCCTACTACCACGCCCGCGAAGTTGCCCTTAAAAGGGGAGAAATTGAAAAAATTCCCGTTCTTCTCGTATCGGCGACACCTTCAGTGGAAACCTACTACAGGAGTCAGATTGGAGAGATCAAACGCCTTGAACTCAAAGAGAGGGTATCAACTATTCCACTTCCTTACATAAAACTTGTAAACCTTCAGGAGACAGAAAGGGTAAGCATCTTTTCAAGAGAGCTCCTCAAGGCCATTGAAAACACCGTCAAAAAGGGTGAGCAGGCACTTCTCTTTATAAATAGAAGAGGCTTCTTTGCGAAAAGTTTCTGTCTAAATTGCGGCTACGTAGCAGAGTGTAGCGACTGTTCCGTTCCCCTTGTCTACCACAAAAGCGAAAGAAAGTTGATTTGCCACATCTGCGGAAAACGCTATGAACCCATTTACCGCTGTCCAGAGTGCGGCAAAAGGCTTGACTTTTCTGGCTACGGAACAGAAAGAATAGAAGAAGAGCTAAGAATTCTCTTCCCGAAGTTTAGAATCGTTCGCCTTGACCAAGACACTGTTAAAAATCCAGAAGTTGGAGCTCGTCTCATAAAGAAAATCAAAGAAGGAAAGTACGACGTAATCGTTGGAACGCAGATAGCCACAAAAGGCCACAATTTCCCCAAGCTAACCCTTGTGGGTGTTCTCATTGCAGATCTTCTCGGAGGAGCTCCAGACTACATGACCTCTGAAAGGATTTTCCAGCTAATCGTCCATACTACAGGCAGAGCTGGACGCTTTAAGCCTGGAGCTGCGATTGTTCAGGCCTTTAGACCAGACCTTCCCGCTATAAAGTTTGCCGTGAACTACCAGTTTGATGAATTCTACCGTGAGGAACTGATAACGAGAGAGCTCTTGGATTTCCCCCCCTTCACAAAAACTCTCCTTTTAGAATTCCAACTTGAAAAGCTTAAAGAGCTAAGAAAGTTGAAAGAAAAATTCAAGCAAATGAAAAGGGAACTCTTTCCTTACTTTTCAATCTCAGACCTAACTCCTGCACCTATTCCAAAAGTCTCAGGACGCTATAGGTTTACATCTCTCCTAAGAGCAAACTCTACGGAAAAACTAATAATGGGAATTGCCATTATAAAGGAAAAATTTCCATCAACTTTTAAAGGAATCAGATATAAGATAGACGTTGAACCGACACGGATAATTTAAGTTCCACCATGATGTAATAGGTAAGTAAAGCATTGACACCTGTATGATTGTTTCCTATATTTCCTATCGTCAAAGTGGGCGGATAGCTCAGCTGGGAGAGCGCCAGCCTTACAAGCTGGAGGTCACAGGTTCGATCCCTGTTCCGCCCACCACTTAGCGGGGACGTAGTTCAGTTCTGGTTAGAACGCCGGCCTGT
>CAZQLZ010000110.1:0-6312 GCA_964594265.1 uncultured bacterium | reverse complement strand
CCATCCATAGTCCCTCCACCAGGTAGAGGAACTAACCCTTCTGCCACTTCCTCCCACAATCCCTCTTCGGGATGGGATTTCTCCCAAGGAGGAAGAAGGCAGGGGCTACTCCAGAAACTCACTGGCTTTTTTGTCTCTCCTTTTGAGAGACCCCTTACAGACTTGTCCCCAGAGGTCTGCTGTTGGGTAGCCAGTTCGCTCCTGGAGCTTTGGAGTAAATTAATTGTAGCAGATTGCATGAAACTAAAAATGTTTTTTAATGTCCACTAATCAGCAACTGTTGAGAACCTCCTCACAAGCAGTCCAATTTTTAGAGGAATTTTAAGAAAAACGTGATAAAATTTTGAGACCCTTAGCTTTCATAACGCTTTTGAGGTAGAGCCTATGCTAAACAGAAAGCCTGCGATTCTTGCCCTTGAAGACGGCTCTTACTACGAGGGTTATAGCTTTGGTGCAGAAGGTGAAACCTACGGAGAGGTTGTTTTCACAACCTCCATGACCGGATATCAAGAGATAATTACCGATCCCTCTTTTAAAGGACAGATCGTTACTATGACTTGCCCCTTGATTGGCAATGTTGGAGCGAACCCTGAAGACGTTGAATCTGATGGTCCAAAAGCTGAAGGATTTATAGTTAAGGAAATTTCCGAAATTTACTCAAACTGGAGAGCGGAAAAATCTTTTGAGGATTACCTGAAAGAGTACGGCATTGTTGGTATCTGTGAAGTTGATACGAGGGATTTAACCAAAAAACTCCGCTCTGCGGGGACGATGCGGGGAGTTATTTCAACGGTTGATCTTGACGTTGACAGTTTGATAACGAAGGCCCGTTCAATTCCGAAAATGGAAGGATTAAATCTCGTTGATGAAGTTACCTGTAAAGAACCTTACGAATGGGAACTCGGAACTTGGAAGCCGGATGAAGGATACACCAAACCTAAAAATCTCAGGTACTCTGTTGTCGTCCTTGACTTTGGAATTCGCTACAACATACTGAGAAATCTCGTTGATGTGGGAATAAAACCGATAGTTGTTCCTGCAAAAACTCCTCCTGAAGACATTCTAAAGCTTAATCCAGATGGTATTTTTCTCTCCTGCGGTCCCGGAGACCCGGCAGCTGTTACCTACGCCATAGAGACAATCCGTTACCTTATAGCTACATTCAAAAAGCCCATATTTGGAATTTGCTTAGGCCATCAACTTACAGCGTTAGCAATGGGAGCTTCAACTTATAAGCTAAAGTTTGGACACAGAGGAGCTAATCAACCGGTTAAGAATAAAAAAACCGGTAGAGTTGAGATTACCGCTCAGAATCACGGTTTTGCTGTTGATGAATCCACCATTCCCGACGACTTGGAAGTAACTCATTATTCTTTAAACGATGGAACTGTTGAAGGACTAAAGCACAAGACGAAACCGATTTTCACTGTTCAGTATCACCCCGAGAGCTCCCCAGGACCTCACGACTCAAGGTATCTTTTTAGGGAATTTGAGAAGCTCATCTCCGACTACAAAGGGAGGTAAATGGTTTATGATGTAGCTGTTTCCGGCTTAGGGCCGGCCGGAATAGCTTTTTTAAAAGGAATAGAAGATAGCGGCCTTCGGATAATTGCCTTTGACAGGGCAGAGTTTCCCCGAAAGAAACTCTGTGCCGGGGGTTTAACTCCTAAGGCCTATTCTCTCCTTTCTTCATTGTTTCCACAAATTGAAAACATCGTCAGGGTAAAGGTATTCCGTTTCCTCCTCTGCAACGGCAGTAAAAAAGTTACCGTTCCTTCAAAGGAAGTCCTCACCTACCTCACGGATAGAAAGGAACTGGACAACTTCCTCTTTGAATCTCTTGTTAAGAGCTCCAAATTCACCATCCACACAAAAGAAACCGTTCTCGGAATAGAGAAGGAAGGAAACCTCTGGAAGCTAAAAACTCAGAAAGACATTTACAGGGCCAAGATTATTATTGCGGCAGACGGAGTAAACAGCAGAATAGCAAGACAGTTGAAGGTAAAGAGAAACTTTGGACTTACCTACGAGGTGGACGTGGAAACCCCCTTTAGAGAGGAAATCCTCGTAGACTTTACCGGTTTCAACTGGGGCTATTACTGGAGTTTTCCAAAAGGAAATTTTGTTACTGTTGGACTCGGAGAATTTAGGAGAAAAGCTTTTGGTCTTAGGGAAAAACTTGAGCGTTTTAATAAAAAGCACGGTGTTAGAGGTAAAATTCTAAATTCTGGTGGCTTTCTAATTCCTTGCGGCAAGAGAAGAAATGATGTTTTAAGAGATAGAGTCTTATTTTTGGGAGATGCTGGGGGATTGGTTGATCCGTTAACGGGAGAGGGAATTTACTTTGCTGTGAAAAGCGGCGTTATTGCCGCCAGCACTGTTAAAAGGGCTTTTGAAACTGGAAACTTTGAAGTTTTGAACCTCTACAAAAGGGCTATTGACAAAGAACTTGGAAGAGAATTCTTCTGGGCAAGGATAGTTGGAAACTCCTTTTTTAAGCTTAAGAGACTAAATTTCTACGTCATAGAAAGGGAAGACGATGTTGGACGGCTTGCCACCGAAATACTCTCCGGAAAAATCTCTTACAAGCATGGAATTTGGAAATTCTTTAAACTTGTGAAAAAATCTCTTGTGAGGGGCTAAATGTTACAGGTTTCAATAAAGAAGGGTAGGGAGAAAAGGATAAAAGGTTTTCATCCGTGGGTTTACAGGAATGACATACTTTCCTTTTCAAGAAAACCTAAACCGGGAGAGCTCTGCATTGTAAGAGATCACAAAGGAGCATTTTTGGCAAAAGGTTACATAAACCCAGATAGCTACATATCCATAAGAATACTAACCTACCGAAAAGACGAACCGATAGACTACGAGTTCTTTAGAAGAAGAATAGAGGAGGCTTACTCTTACAGGCAACAGGTAGTCCCTAAGGACTCCTCCGCTTTCCGTCTCATTCATTCAGAGGCCGACTATCTTCCGGGTTTAATAGTTGACTACTACAGCGGTTACTTGGTTGTTCAGGTTACAACTCTTGGAATGGAAGTCCTCAAAGAAAAAGTAGTAAGAGCTCTCGTTGACGTTGTTAAACCTAAGGGTGTCTATGAAAAATCAACCGTTCCAGCCCGCGAGCTTGAAGGTTTGCAGATGATAGAACAACCCCTTCATGGTGAAGTTCCAGAAAGAGTTGTAATTACCGAAAATGGTATAAAGTTCAACGTTCAAATCGTTGGCGGTCAAAAGACAGGTTACTTCTTAGACCAAAGAGAGAATAAACTCCTCTTTGCAAAGGAGTTTGTAAAGGAAGGAGACAGAGTTCTTGATGCCTTTTGTCACCTCGGAGGTTTCGGCATCCACGCTTTAGTCTTGGGAAAGGCCGGGGAAGTTGTTGCTGTAGACAGCTCTCAACTTGCTCTTGACCTTGCAAGGGAGAACGCCAAACTAAACGGCGTTGAAGACAGATTCAAAACGGTCAAAGGAGACGCTTTCCGTGTCCTAAAGGAAATGCAACTTGCCGGAGAAAAATTTGACGCAATTGTCATAGATCCTCCTGCCTTTGCAAAGAGCAAAAAGGTTCTTGAACAGGCTAAGAAGGGATATAAAGAGCTTTTTCTCAGAGGCATCAGAATGCTTAAACCGGGAGGCAGTCTTGTCGTTTGTTCTTGCTCCCACCACGTAACGCCTCCAATCCTTGAAGAAATCCTGCTTTCTGCTGCCTACGACACGAGAACTCCTCTAAGGATTCTATACACAACCTACCAAGCAAAGGATCATCCCTTTGTCCTGCAAATACCAGAATCAAGGTATTTAAAGTGCATCTTTGCTAAAACGTTCCCTCAGGAGGTTTAAATGATAAGGAAGGCCGTGATTCCTGTTGCCGGACTTGGAACAAGGTTTTTGCCAGCAACAAAAGCTCAACCAAAGGAGATGCTTCCTATAGTTGATAAACCCGTAATTCAGTACATCGTTGAAGAAGCCGTAGCTGCTGGAATAAAGCAGATAATCTTCGTTACCGGAAGACACAAAAGAGCGATAGAGGATCACTTTGACAGAAACTTAGAACTTGAAAGAGCCCTTGAAGAGAAGGGAAAGAAGGAACTCCTAAAACTTGTCAAGGAAATTTCCGACCTTGTTGACATAGTCTACGTAAGGCAAAAAGAACCCCTTGGACTCGGACACGCAATTCTGACTGCCGAACCGGCCGTAGGCAATGAGCCCTTTGCCGTACTTCTTGGTGACGATATTATGGTTTCTGAGTTACCAGCAATAAAACAGCTAATAGATGTTTTCAACAAGTACCGTTGTTGTGTTCTTGGCATTCAAGAAGTTCCAAGAGAAGAAGTAAGCAAATACGGAATAATCGCTGGAAGAGAAATAGAAAAAGGAGTCTATAAGGTTGATACCCTCATAGAAAAGCCTTCTGTAGAGGAAGCTCCCTCAAATCTTGCAATTACTGGCAGATACATCCTTACCCCCGGTATATTCAATGCTTTAAGAAACATTCCTCCCGGCAGGGGAGGTGAGATACAACTTACGGACGGCATTCAAAAGTTAGGATTGAGAGAAGCCATCTATGCTAAGATAATGGAAGGTAAGAGGTACGATACAGGAACAAAGGTGGGATTTCTTGAAGCCACTGTGGATTTTGCTCTTTCAAGGGAAGATCTGAAGGAACCGTTCCTCAGGTTCTTAAAAAAGAGAGTCAAAGAGGAGTTGAAGGATGGCAGAAATGATGAATCAGATAGCTGAAGCAAGGTTTCCGGAAGACCTCCCGGTTTTACCCTTGCGGGATGTTGTAGTCTTTCCCATGATGATAGCTCCCTTATTTGTGGGAAGGCCTTTTTCACTTAACGCTGTTGAAGACGCTCTTAGGGAACACAAATTAATTTTCCTTGCAACCCAAAAAGACAAAGACGTTGAAGAACCAAAGAGGGAGGATCTTTACGACTACGGAACGGTAGCCGTCATCCTGAAAGCAATGAAAATGGGTGACGGCAGGGTAAAGATACTTGTTCAGGGACTCGGAAGAGCCAAGATAAAGGAGTTTCGGATTGAGGATAATCATTATCGGGCAATTGTTGAACACATTGTTGAACCGGAGCGTTTGCCTAAGAGCCTTGAAGAAGAAGCCCTTGTAAAGCTTGTAAAGGATCAGATAGAAAGGGTCGTTGCCCTCGGTAAACAGATACCTCCCGATATGGTCGCCATCCTCCGCTCTATTGAAGATCCCGGGAGGCTTGCCGACCTCGTCGCCGGTCAGCTTGAACTTTCTACAGAAGAAGCTATAGAGCTCCTTTCCACAGTTGATCCCATAGAACGTCTAAGGAAAATAAGCGAAAAACTTGAACACGACATAAAGGTTCTTGAAATACAGGAACTCATAAGAACCAAGGCCCGGGAATCTATGGAAAAGGAGCAAAAAGAGTACTTCTTGCGTCAGCAACTCCGAGCCATTAGAAAAGAGCTCGGAGAGGAGGAGGAAAAAACTAAAGAAATTGAGGAATACAGGGAGAAAATAAAAAAAGCCAAAATGCCTCCCGAAGTTGAAGAGTCCGTTCTAAAAGAGCTCTCACGTCTTGAGAAAATGCACCCTGAATCTGCTGAAGCTGCAGTTCTGAGAACGTGGATTGAATGGATGATAGAACTTCCTTGGGCAAAGAAAACAAGAGACAAGCTTGACATAGAGAGGGCAAGAAAAATCCTTGATGAAGATCACTACGACCTTGATAAGGTAAAGAATAGAATACTGGAATACTTAGCCGTTAAAACTCTCATTAAGAAAAGGAAAAAGAAAGTTAAAGAGGTAAAGCAGCCAACTATTTGCTTTGTTGGTCCTCCGGGAGTTGGTAAAACATCCCTTGCCCGTTCAATTGCAAGAGCTCTCGGTAGAAAATTCGTAAGAATTTCTCTCGGCGGCGTAAGGGACGAAGCGGAAATAAGAGGTCACAGAAGAACTTACGTTGGTGCAATGCCGGGGAAGATCATCCAAGCCTTAAGGAAGGCTGGAACCAAAAACCCTGTTATCCTGCTTGACGAGATAGACAAAATAGCCTCTGACTTCAGGGGAGATCCAGCAGCAGCTCTTTTAGAGGTTTTAGATCCTGAACAGAACAGAGAATTTGTTGACAACTATATCAATCATCCCTTTGACCTTTCTGAGGTTCTCTTTATCGCAACGGCCAACACTCCTCACACCATCCCTGAACCTCTCTACGACAGGCTTGAAGTTATAAGCCTTCCCGGCTATACCGAGTATGAGAAGCTCCAGATAGCCAAAAAGTACATTGTTCCCAAACAGATGAAGAACCACGCCCTTAC
>CAZQLZ010000109.1:0-5284 GCA_964594265.1 uncultured bacterium | reverse complement strand
TCTGCCAGCTGGATAAGTTGGTAGGCGTCTGTTCCCTCTTCTGGAGCTACTGCAATTCCGTAGCTGACAGAAAGGGAGTAATCTTTAAACTTTTCTTCCAGTAACTTTTGGATTCTGTTTAAAAGATTGTTAATATCACACCTGTTCTCGTCCTCAGAAATAACCACCACAAACTCGTCTCCACCGAACCTTGACACAAAGTCGTATTTCCTAAAGTTTTCCTTTAGGAATTTTGCTACTTCTTTTAGAATTTCATCCCCTTTTTTGTGACCAAAAGTGTCATTTACGTATTTAAAATTGT
This sequence comes from uncultured bacterium, assembly GCA_964594265.1. GTDB lineage: Bacteria > Aquificota > Aquificia > Desulfurobacteriales > Desulfurobacteriaceae > Phorcysia. Next base: position 4,983 of record CAZQLZ010000109.1, on the reverse strand, counting down.
CAAGATCTAAAAATACTATGTAGATTCTTCCTTCCTTTTTTCTTTCCAGTTTTGCAAGTTCTCTTTCTAAAAAGTCAAAAAGAGCGTACCTGTTGTAAAGACCGGTAAGTAAGTCGTAGGTAGCCCTTTCCTCTAATTCCCTCATTAATTGTTCTTTTAGGGAGAAAATTTCATCATACTTTCTTGTTAGCTCATCAAGGTAGTTTATAAATATTCTAAACTTTACCTGATCCCTCATCCTTTTCCTCCCGAATCGCAACTATTACAGAGGTCTGGTTGTGAAGCTTTAGTTTCCTCTTATCCATACCTAAGGCTATCTCTCCGTGGGTAAAGTAACCAAATATCGGAGCATTTAACACTTTTGCGTAAATTTCTACTTCCTCTCCGGCCCGCTTTTCTAAGGTATACTGTCTTGCAGTACAGGAAAAATTGATAGCAAGCTCTGCGGTCCCAAGCTTTTCCTTAACGTTTTTGGCTACCTCTTCTGTATCCCTCAGGATTTCCTCCGGAATGACTACTGCCAGTTTAACTTTCTGACCCTGTTCTATAGGGGCCCACACCTCTATATACCTGTTGGTGAAACTCTTGAAGGTTCTAAGCGCCAAGAGTTCTCCTTTCTCGTTTAAAATCGCAAGGGGTGTGTACCAAAGGTATTCTTTCTTTTTCCTTTCTATATGTTTAAGTAAAGCCTTTGGCAGAAATCCTGCCGGTTTTCCGTCAAGTTCATATATAAAGAAACCTTTCCCTGAGGTAATCTGGTATATCGGTCCCCTTTTGAATATACCTGTGGAAAGGCCAAGCTCAAACTTTACTCCTTTTAGCTGAACTATTGAAAAGCAGTTTTCAAAGATTCTTCCCTCTGAAAAGATGTAACCGGGTTGCCTTTCGTTATCTACAAAGGTAGAGACTATACCACCGCATATATTGGAAGCATTGATGTTTTCTCTTTCTAAGAAAGTACTTACCTTTTTAAAGAACAGTGGAAAAATACCTTTAGTGTAATCTGCTATTATCATATTAAGGTTATCTGATGAAAGAATAGATGCGATTTTTTCTGCAAATTTTTTATCCTTTAACCTCCTTTCTAAGTTGGGGAAGTTGAATATTTTTACCTCTGCAGAATGTTCAAACCAGATAAAACAGGCTGTTACTCCGTTAGAAATAACTTGGGTGTTGTTAAAGGAGTCCACAGCGTTAAATGCTAAATATTTTTTAACTTTTAGAATTTTTTCAATAAAGAATGGAACATCCTTGTAGTTGTAGGTAGGAGATATAGCTATGAAGGCAAAATCTGCTTCTTTTGAAGGCAGTTTTTCAGTGATTTCCTCAAGAGCCCTGGGGAATACAGGATTTGTAGAATGAAGGATTTTGACTATCAAGTCTCCCTCCCAACTTCTGATGTATGTCTTATAAAATTATAACCTTTTAACATCTGTACAACTTTGGAGGTAGTGTGGAGCTCTTAAAAGGCCTAAACCCTCAACAGAGAGAGGCTGTTACTTACTTTGATTCTCCCCTTTTAATCTTGGCTGGGGCTGGTTCAGGAAAGACAAGGGTTATCACCTACAAGATTGCCTATATGGTCAAGGAACTAAAAGTAAACCCGGAAAGAATCTTAGCCGTAACCTTTACCAACAAGGCCGCAAGGGAAATGAAAGAGAGGGTAGAAAGCTTAATCGGCCAAAAAGCTCCAGTTTTTGTATCAACTTTTCACTCTTTCTGCGTAAGGCTTTTAAGGGCTCACAGCAAAAGGGTAGGTTACAGTCCCAACTTTTTGATACTGGATACAGACGACAAGAGGAGGCTTTTAAGGGAGGTCATTAGAGACCTTAACCTTGACCCTGAGAGATACAGCCCTTCTGCTATAGCCTCTGTCATAAGTAACATAAAGAACGGACTCTACTCTGAAGAGTCTATGTCTGTTTACTACGATAGGATTAAGGACGTTTTTAAAGCTTACAACAAGAGATTAAGGGAGAATAACGCCCTTGATTTTGACGACCTCCTAATCTACGGAAAGGAGCTCCTTAAAATTCCAGAGCTCCAAAGACGCTACTCAAACTACTTTGCCTACGTCCTCGTTGACGAGTATCAGGACACGAACAACCTCCAGTACGAGATAGTTAGAGCTCTATCAAAGGAAAAGGGTAACATCTGCGTTGTTGGAGACGAAGACCAGTGTATATACACTTGGAGAGGAGCAAACATAGAGAACATTCTTTCCTTTGAAAGGGACTTCCCGAATGCAAAAATCATAAAGCTTGAGAGGAACTACCGCTGTACAAAGACAATCCTCGCCGCTGCCAACGCAGTTATAAAGAACAACAGGCTCAGGAAGGGAAAGGTCCTCTTTACAGATAACCCTAAGGGCGAGCCGATAAGGATTTTTAGTGCAGAGACAGACACAGAAGAGGCAAAGTTCGTCGCTTTAACTATTAAGCAACTCATAAAGAAGGGGAGGAAACCTTCAGATATTGCTGTCTTTTACAGGACGAACTTCCAGTCGCGGGTTCTTGAGGACGCCTTAAGGAGGGAAGGTATTTCCTACCAGATTGTTGGCGGCGTTAAGTTTTACGAGAGGAAAGAGATAAAGGACGTAATTGCTTACCTTAGGTCTTCATTATTTGAAACGGATACGATTTCTCTCTTTAGAATTCTAAACACTCCAAGGAGAGGCCTTGGAACGGCCGTTGAAAGGGAGTTAAGGGCTATTCTTCAGAGTGAAAAGAGTAACATCAGAGCTTTGGAGCTCTTAAAAGAAAGGGTTTCTGAAAAACAAAAGAAGGCAGTTTCAGACCTCCTTTTAACATTAGAAAATATTAAAGAGAAGATTTACACCTTACCCCCTTATGACCTCATTAAGTTTATAGTTGTAGCCACCGGCTATGAAGAGTTCCTAAAAAAGGAGCACCCAGAAGATTGGGAATCCAGAATGGAGAACATAAGAGAACTCGGTAATACCCTACAGGAGTTTGCAGAAAGGGAAAAGCTGACAGGAGAAGAGCTCTACCTTGAGTTTTTAAGCGCGATAACCCTTTCCTCAGACCAAGATGAGCTAAAGGAGGGTGAGAAGGTTACACTTATGACCGTTCACGCGTCTAAAGGCCTTGAGTTTCCGATAGTCTTCATAACGGGACTTGAGGAGGGACTCTTTCCCCACGTAAGGAGCTTAGACACTACTGAAGAAGTGGAAGAGGAGAGGAGACTCTTTTACGTGGCCATAACAAGGGCGATGGAGCTCCTTATACTCTCCCGAGCTAAAAAGAGAAGGGTTTTTGGAAGCTTAAAAGATACGAAGGAGTCCCGCTTCCTTTCAGAGATACCGCCTTACCTTTTAAAGGAGGTAAAGAGAAAAGTAGCAGTTAAGAGGGAACAACCCGCAACAACCCTTTCGTCTGTTAAAAAGGAGAAGAAGCCGAAAATTGTCTTTCACAAAAAGTTTGGTAAAGGTGTAGTAAGGAGGGTTGAGGGACAGGGAGAGAACGCAAAAGTTACGGCCTTCTTTGCAAACTACGGAGAAAAGACAATAGTGATGAAGTTCCTTAAAATACTTGCTTAAAAAACTAATTGCTGGAGGATAAGTTGAAGGCCATAAAGAAGAGACTTTTAACTCCCGGGCCAACTATGGTTCCTGAAAGGGTTCTTGAAGCTCTCTCAAGGCCTGTTCTTTACCACCGCTCCCCAGAGTTTAAAGAGATTTTCCTTGACACAAGGAAGAGGTTAAAGAGGCTCTTTAGAACAAGTGGAGAAGTTCTAATCCTTACTTCTTCCGGCACAGGTGCTATGGAAGCGGCTGTAGTTAACCTCTTTAAGCCCGGTGATAGTGCCGTAGTCGTTGTTGGAGGAAAGTTTGGTGAGAGGTGGAAAGAGCTCTGCGAGGTTTACGGTGTAAGGCCTGTTGTTATTGAAGTTGAGTGGGGAAGGAGCGTAAACCCTGAGGATATAGAAAAGGCTATAAAGGAAAATCCAGAGGTTAAAGGCGTTTTAGTCCAGATATGCGAAACCTCAACGGGAACAGTCCACGACGTAAAGGGAATAGGAAAGGTCTTAAAGAACTACCCTGACGTTCTACTTATTGCTGACGGAATTACCGCCTACGGCGTTTACGACATTCCAACCGACGAGTGGGGTATAGACGTTGCAATAACGGGCTCTCAGAAAGCTCTGATGACTCCTCCCGGACTTGCCGTTATATCGCTAAATGAGAGAGCTGTAAAGAGGCTTGAAGAAGTAGAAACGAGGAGCTACTACTTTAACCTTAAAAAAGAACTAAAGAACCAGAAGAAGGGACAGACGGCCTACACAACGGGAACGAGCTTAGTTGTTGCGCTAAACGAAGCCCTTAAGATGATAGAGGAAGAGGGGCTTGAAAGTGTTGCCAAAAGGCACGAGCTCCTTGCAAAGGCTACAAGGGCAGGAGTTGAGGCCATAGGACTAAAACTCTTTTCTGAAAGGCCTGCAAACGGCGTAACTGCAATTTACGCTCCAGAAGGAATTAACGGTCAGGACGTTGTGAAAATTGCAAGGGAAGAGTTTGGAATTACAATAGCTGGAGGTCAGGCGCACCTTAAAGGAAAAATCTTCCGCCTTTCCCACATGGGTTACGTTGACATGTTTGACGTTTTAACAGCTTTAGAAGTAACAGAGCTCGCCCTTTATAAACTTGGATACAGGAAGTTCTCACTTGGAGACTCCCTTAAGGCTGCTATGGAGGTTCTCAACAGTTGCTGATTAGTGGACATTAAAAGACATTTTTAGTTTCATGTAATCTGCTACAATTAATTCAATCCAAAGCTCCAGAAGCGAACTGGCTGCCCAACAGCAGACCTCTGGGGACAAGTCTGTGAGGGGTCTCTCAAAAGGAGAGACAAAAAAGTCAGTGAGTTTCTGGAGTAGCCCCTGCCTTCTTCCTTCTTGGGAGAAATCCCATCCCGAAGAGGGATTGTGGGAGGAAGTGGCAGAAGGGTTAGTCCCTCTACCTGG
>CAZQLZ010000108.1:0-7021 GCA_964594265.1 uncultured bacterium | reverse complement strand
GTAGTCAAGAGGAGAACTCAGGCAAAGGAACTGTGTGACCACGGGGTAGTTAAGGTAAACGGTCAGCCGGCAAAACCTTCTAAAAGTGTAAAGCCCGGAGACGTAGTGGAAATAGATACCATTTCCCGCTACTTTAAGTTCCGCATCTTAGAAGTGCCAAACTCCAAAAACGTTTCAAAGAAGAAAGCCAGAGAACTCGTAAGCATCATTGAAGACAGAAAGAAAGACCCTAAGGACATAATAGATTTACTTTAGCGGGGTCAAAAATGAAAACGTTTGTGGAGAGAGTTTTTGAAAACTTAAGAGAATGCCCAGAGAAGGAAATTCTAATAGGGAAAAAGAGCGGAAAGTACTTCTCGTTAACTTACGGTGACCTTAGCAGGCAGCTTTCCGCCTTTCAGAAAGCTATGAAAAACCTTGAAGAAGAAGACCGCGTAGTTCTTTTTATGGAAAACCGTCCAGAATGGATATCGGCCTTCTTTGCAGTTTTATTTGCGGGAGGTATAACCGTTCCAGTTGATTACCTTCTATCGGCTCGGGAACTCTTTAACATTCTAAAAGACTCTCAACCCCGCTACATTGTAACCTCAAAGGAAAACCTTGACAAAGTCAAAGAAGCAACAGAGAGCATCGGCTACCACATTCACATTGTAAACGCCGATGAACTGGACTTTTCCAAGACCAACGGAAAATTCAAGTTCGTAGAGAGAAACATAGATGACGTAATAGTCATACTCTACACCTCAGGAACAACCGGAAATCCAAAAGGTGTAATGCTCACCACTAAAAACCTTGATCACAATATCAAAGCAGTTGAAAAGCTTGGATTTTTAAAAGAAGATGACAAGTTCGTCGCCATACTACCTTTTCACCACACCTACCCTCTAATGACGACGGTTCTTCTACCAATAACCTTAAGACTTCCCCTCGTCTTCATTGAAAAACTCACCCCTACCGATATCCTCTCAACTATCAATGAACAGGGTGTTACCATCCTCGTGGGAGTTCCAAAACTCTACCAAGTAATTCACCACAACATAATGGCTGAGATAAAGAAATTGCCGGCAGTAAAGAGAAAAGCTGTTATGACGGCTTTAAAGCTTTTCAGAAAGTTTGATGTAAAGCCCATTGAAAAGAGAGTATTTAAAGAGATACACAACCGCATCGGAAAAACCTTGCGCTTTATGATAAGCGGTGGAGCAAAGCTAAGTGAAGAAGTCTGGAGGGATTTTGAGGCCTTTGGCTTTAACATCCTTGAAGGATACGGATTGACAGAAACCTCTCCATTAATTTCGGTTAACAGACCAGACAAGAAAAAAATAGGGAGTGCAGGCCCTCCTGTTGACGAAGTGGAGGTAAAAGTAACGGAAAAGGGCGAAATAATCGTCCGTGGTCCCAACGTTATGAAAGGTTACTACAACAAGCCCGAAGAGACCGCAAAGGTTATAAAGGAAGGTTGGTTCTATACAGGTGACCTTGGCTACATTGACGAGGACGGTTTTATCCACATTACCGGAAGAGCAAAAGAAGTTATAGTTCTTGACAACGGAAAGAACGTTTACCCAGAGGACATTGAACTGGAGATACTTAAGAGTCCCTACATCTTAGAGGTTGGCATTTTCTATCAGGACGGGAAGCTAAAAGCAATAGTAAGGCCAGACTTTGAACTCCTCGTTGAAGAAGGCATTGAGGACGTAAAAGACTTCATAAAGAAGGAAATAAATAGAACCACAAGACACCTTCAGCCTTATAAGAAGGTAAAGGAGTTTAAAATAGTGGATAGAGAGCTCCCAAGAACCCGCATTGGAAAACTCAGAAGGTTTTTGCTACCGGAGCTCTGGGAAGAAATCAAGGAGTGAGAGAATGGAGAAACTCCCCTTTTCAAAACTTCAAGGGACGGGAAACGACTTTGTAATAATAGACAACAGAAAGAACATCTTTGAAGCCTTCTGTAAAGGGATACCTGAAAGGGAAGCGATAAAGAAAATCTGCAGCCGCAGGACAGGTGTTGGAGCTGACGGCCTAATCCTGATAGAGAACTCCCAAGTAGCTGACTTCCGCTGGAGGTTTTTTAACTCCGACGGTTCTGTAGCAGAAATGTGCGGCAACGGAGCAAGGTGCGTTGCCCGCTTTACCAAAGAAAAGGGAATAGCCCTAAGCAGAATGAAATTTGAGACCTTAGCCGGAATTATTGAAGCAGAAGTTAACGGAAGAAACGTTAAGGTAAAACTTCCCAAGCCAAAAGACCTTAAACTAAACATTAAAGTTTGTGGACTTACCGGTCACTACATAAATACGGGAGTTCCCCACTTCATCGTCTTTGTGGACAGGGTTGACTTGGTTAACGTTAAAGAGCTCGGCAGGAAAATAAGGAACGATGAGCTCTTTAAACCCAACGGAACAAACGTTAACTTTGCAGAAGTAAGGCTTGACAGGATTCTGGTAAGAACTTACGAAAGAGGCGTTGAAGACGAAACGTTGGCCTGTGGAACGGGCTCTGTTGCCTCTGCCCTCATCGCCGCTAAGGTATTTAGCCTTCCTTCTCCGGTTACGGTTGAAACGAGGAGTGGAGAGCTCTTAAAAGTTTACTTTGACGAAAATCTTGAAGAGATTTTCCTTGAAGGTGAAACGGTCTACGTTTACGAAGGAGAGCTAAGAAGGGAGCTCCTTGATGGATGAGCTAAAAAAGTACCTTGAATTCTTAAAGCTTATAGGCTTTAGCGAACTAAGACTCAAAGAAGGAGTTAAAGAGGTGCCGGTAAAGGATAGAAACTTTCAAGAAGAGCTTGAAGCTTTAAAAGATGAGGTTCTCAGGTGTTGCAAGTGTAGGCTCTGTGAAAAAAGGACAAACGTTGTATTTGGCGAGGGAGACCCGAGAACAAAACTCATGTTTGTAGGAGAAGCTCCCGGTGAACAGGAAGACCTTCAGGGAAGGCCTTTTGTAGGAAGAGCTGGGCAGCTTTTAACGAAGTTCCTAAACCTCTTTGGCGTATCAAGGGAGAACGTCTACATAACCAACATCGTAAAGTGCCGTCCGCCAGGAAACAGAAATCCACTTCCAGACGAAATCAGCACCTGCTACCCCTTCCTTGAAAAACAGATAGAGCTCATATCCCCCGACGTTATCCTTTGTCTTGGAGCGTTCTCCACAAGAACAATCCTCAATCTGCCTGAAAAGGCGGCCATTTCAAAACTAAGGGGCAAACCCCAAAAAGTAAAGGTCGGCGGAAAAGAGATAACTGTAATTCCTACTTTTCATCCGGCTTATCTCCTCAGGAACAGGCGGGGAGAGCCAGAGTTTCAAAAAGACTTAGAAACAGCTCTTAAACTCGCCGGTTTCATCTAAGCCTTCTTCTTTTAAGAGCTCGTTTATCTCTTTCCGCAGTTTTCTGTCACTGTCAAGAGTTCTCTTCGCCTTTGCTATAACCATGTAACAGGTGTTAGCAAGTATTTGATCAGCTCTATTAATCTTCCGAACGGAACAGATACAAAGCGTTGGTTGTTTTTCTTTCTCTTCCGATGGTTTAAGGTATCATCGGCAGAATGTAGTAAAATAAGGAAAAACAAATTTAGAGAGTTGGGAGGAAGAATGCTTCAGTACGACATTATAATCGTTGGCGCAGGCGGAGCCGGTCTTTACGCTGCGCTTGAAACGAGCAAGAGAAAAAATCTAAAAGTTGCCGTCGTTTCAAAAGTATTCCCGACCCGCTCCCACACAGGAGCCGCCCAAGGAGGAATAAACGCTGCCCTTGGGAACGTTGCCCCAGATAATCCAGAAAAGCACGCCTACGATACGGTAAAAGGAAGCGACTTTCTGGCTGACCAAGACGCTGTGGAGCTTATGTGTCAGACAGCTCCTAAAATTATACGTGAAATGGAGCACATGGGATTACCGTTCTCCAGACTTGAAAACGGGAAAATAGCTCAAAGACCTTTTGGAGGCGCTTCTTTCCCAAGAACCTGTTACGCAGCCGATAAAACCGGCCACGTAATGCTTCAGACCCTCTACGAGCAGTGTGTAAAGAACGGCGTTGAATTCTTGAACGAGTGGTTTGCCCTTTCCCTGGTTCACAATGGTGAAAGAATTGCAGGTATTGTGGCTCTAAACTTGAGAACAGGTGAAATCGTTGGAATCAGAGCAAAGGCCGTTATCCTTGCAACTGGTGGACACGCAAGGATTTACTGGAAGAGGACTTCTAATGCTCTCGGCAACACGGGTGACGGCCCTGCAATGGCTTTAAGGGCAGGCGTCCCCTTAAAAGATATGGAGTTTGTTCAGTTTCATCCAACGGGCTTAAGAAGAACGGGAATCCTCGTTACGGAAGGTGCAAGAGGTGAGGGAGGTTACTTAATAAACAAGGATGGCGAAAGGTTCATGAAAAAGTACGCTCCTGAAAAAATGGAACTTGCCCCAAGGGACCTCGTTTCTCGTGCAATAGAGACGGAAATCCTTGAGGGAAGAGGCTTTAAGGATTCTGAAGGAAATGAGTTTGTCTATCTTGACCTAAGACATTTGGGAAGGAAGAAAATCTTAGAGAGACTCCCCCAGATCAGAGAACTTGCAATTGACTTTGAGGGTGTTGACCCAATTGAAGAACCCATTCCAATCAGACCAACAGCCCACTACTCAATGGGGGGTATAGATACAGATATTCACGGCAGAACAAGGATAAAGGGTCTTTACGCTGCAGGTGAGTGTGGATGTGTTTCCGTTCACGGAGCTAACAGGCTCGGAGGAAACTCACTGCTTGACATAGTTGTCTTTGGAAAACTTGCAGGTGAGGACGCTGCCGATTACGTATCTGAAGTTTCTCTTCTTCCGTTTGAAGAGTCAGCCGTCAAGGAACAGGAAGAAAGAATTCGCACTCTCTTTAATAACGACGGCTCCGAAAAGCTTGCAGACCTTAGAAACGAGCTCAGCGATGTAATGACCTACGGAGCTGGCATCTTTAGGGAAGAGAAGAAGATGAAAGAGGCTCTTGAAAAGGTTAGAGAAATTAAAGAAAGGGCTAAGAAGATAAAGGTTTACGATACAGACATGACCTTTAATACAAACCTTCAACAGACTTTGGAGTTTTTAAACATGGTTGAGGTGGCCGAAACGATAGTTCTCGGAGCTCTTGAAAGGAAGGAAAGCCGTGGAGCTCACTTTAGGCTTGACTATCCAAAGAGGGATGATGAGAACTTCTTGAAGCACTCCATAATTGAAAAAGGAGACGACGGAGAACTTAAAGTGAGCTGGAAGCCGGTCAAGATAACAAAATTCCAGCCAGAAGAGAGGAAGTACTAATAGAGCTCTTGGAGGTAGAGATGGAAAAAAGAAAGGTCACTTTCAGGATAAGAAGGTTCAACCCTAAGAAGGATTCTCAGCCCTACTATCAGGAGTATGAGGTAGAAGTAGTAAAGGGAATGACAATTTTGGAAGCTCTTCAATTTATAAAGGACAATCTTGATCCTACTCTTTCTTTCAGAGCTTTTTGTAGAAGTGCAATTTGCGGTTCTTGTTCTGTAAAAATAAACGGAAATCCAAAACTGGCTTGTAAGACTCAGGTTTTTAGTGAACTTGAAATTTATAAAACGGACACTCTCACTATAGAACCTCTTGATAATATGGAAGTAATAAAGGATTTAATTGTTGATTGGGATAAGCCTATATCAAGAATGGAAAAGATGAAACCTTACCTTATACCGAATCCTGAAATTGTTCCTTCTTCCTTAGATGAAGAGTCAAGGGTTTACCCTAAGGAGCATAAAAAGTACGATATCTTTACCGACTGTATCCTTTGTACTACTTGTTATTCTGTTTGTACGGCAGTCAAAATGGATGAAGGTTATGGAGGTCCCTTTGCTCTTGCAAGGGTTTATAGGTTTGCTGTAGATCCGAGGGATGCCTTAGGAAAGGAAAGAGCAAAGATAGGTTATTCTTACAACATGTGGAACTGCGTAAGGTGTGAAAAGTGCGCCGATTCATGTCCTAAGCACGTTGCTCCTGTTAACGGCATAATGAAACTGAGAGGCCTCTCAATAGATATCGGCCTTAAGAACAACCCCGGCGCAAGACACGTTGCAGCCTTTTACAAGTCCCTCCTTGAATCCGGGATGCTCAACGAGGTTTTATTACCTCTTAGAACAAAGGGTATTAAGGGAGTCCTTGAGAACCTGCCTATGGGTATAAAGATGATTCTGAAAGGAAAGGCCCATTCCCCTATCATGAAGCCTATTGCCGAGCATGAAGGCCTTCTCAAGGTAATGAAAGCTGCTATGGAGGTTGAGTAATGGGAAAGTACGCCTTTTATCCGGGATGTGCAGCTAAGGGAGCATCTAAGGAGCTCTATGAAGCAACCGTTGCTGTTGCTAAGAAACTTGGAATTGACATGGTTGAACTCCCACAGTTTAGCTGTTGCGGAGCAGGCGTCCTTGAAGAAGTAAAAGACGTCCTTGACATAGCCGTTAACGCAAGGAACTTAGCCTACGCCGAAAAGGAAGGAAGGGACATCGTTACAGTCTGTAGCACCTGTCTCCTCGTTTTAAGAAGCGCCAAGTACCACCTTGACAACGACGATGACCTAAGAAAGCAGGTAAACGAGATACTTGCAGAAGCAGGCCTTGAGTACAAAGGAACTGTTGACGTTAAACATTTTCACTGGGTTCTCCTTGAAGAGTTCGGTGAAGAAGGACTAAAAGAAAAGGTTAAAAAGCCCTTAGGGGGTCTTAAGGTTTATCCATTCTACGGCTGCCACACAGTAAGACCAAAGGATATTATCGGTTATGAGCCATCAGAGAATCCCCAGTCACTTGAGAAGATTATAAGAGCTCTCGGCGCAACCCCCGTTTCTGGTGCTAGAAGACTTGAATGCTGCGGTTTCCACGCCTTCTGGCCTGCTCCTCAAATCTCAATGAGGCTAACAGGACTAAACCTAAAAGACGCCAAAGAAAGCGGTGCAGACTGTGTAGTAACCCCTTGCCCCTTGTGCCACATGAATCTTGACGCAAATCAGGGGAGAGCTCTAAAAACAATCGG
>CAZQLZ010000107.1:0-5977 GCA_964594265.1 uncultured bacterium | reverse complement strand
ATTTGCCAGCTCTCCATCCCTAACTGTCTTCCGTATGGCTTCGTAGACTTCTATGGGAATAGCGTAGCTCGTAGATAACCCTCATTTGTGGTTTATGATTTAATTTTAAGACTAATCGGTTAGGATTTGATTTGCACGGCGGGATAGATGAAAGGGTGTAGCGTTTTGGTGGTTGAGGATGACGATATACAGAGGGAGCTCTTAAAAGAAATTCTTGAAGATTCAGGCTTTAAGGTGTCTACAGCTGGTGATGCTGAAAAGGGACTGCAACTTCTTTCTAAGGAAACTCCCTTTGTTGTTGTTACGGATGTTAGACTTCCTGGTATGGATGGTCTTTCTTTTCTTAGGAAGATAAAGAGGGATTATCCGGATGTGGAGGTAATAGTCATTACCGCTTTTAGTTGTGTTGAAGATGCCGTTAGTGCCATAAAGGAGGGAGCTTTTCACTATGTTACAAAGCCTTTTGATCCTCAGGTTCTCATAAATCTAATAGACAAGGCCTGTCAGCTTGCAAGATTAAGAAAGCTTCCAAAGAAAGATGAAGGAATTGTTTACGCTTCTCGCGAGATGGAGGATATCCTTAAAAAAGCTTCCCTTTTTGCAAGAACAGATGCACCTGTTTTAATTTTGGGAGAAAGCGGTGTTGGTAAGGAACTCATTGCAAGGTTTATACACAAAGAAAGCGGCAGAAAGGGAAAGTTTGTTGCCGTTAATTGTGCGGCTATTCCGAGAGACCTTTTTGAAAGCGAACTCTTTGGGTATGAGAGGGGAGCTTTTACCGGAGCTCTCAAAACTAAAAAAGGTCTCTTTGAAGAGGCTGACGGCGGAACGCTCTTTTTGGATGAAGTTGGAGAACTTCCCTTAGAACTCCAGCCGAAGCTTTTAAGAGTTCTTCAAGAAGGGAAGGTTAGAAGGGTCGGAGCTCTAACAGAAAAGGCAGTTGACGTTAAAATCGTTGCAGCAACAAACAGGAACTTAAAGGAGCTCGTTGATAAGGGAAAGTTTAGGGAAGATTTATACTACCGTTTGAACGTTTTAGCGCTAAGGATTCCTCCTCTTAGGGAGAGACCTGAGGACATTTTAGAGCTTGCAGGATTTTTCCTCAAAAAATATTCAGAAAGGTACGGCAAAAAGGTAGAGATAACTCCGGGAGCTCTCCAAAAGCTCTTAAGCTACCCTTTTCCGGGGAATGTCAGGGAGCTTGAGAACATAATTCATCGCTTAGTCATATTCTCTGCGGGAAAAATAACCGAAGAGGACTTAAAAGAGCTTGTAGAGAGTGGATCTTGTAGCGAGTTTGACTTTTCAAAACCTCTTCCTGAGAAGGTTGCGGAGTTTGAAAAGAAGCTAATTTTGGAAGCTCTGAAAAGGGCAAATTACGTTCAGGTAAGGGCGGCTAAACTTCTTGGGATAGATGAAAAGTCCTTGAGGTATAAAAGGAAGAAGTACGGGATATGAGAAAGCTTCTTTTACCGGCTTTAATTCTTGGAGCTCTCTTTGTGGCACTCCTTTTAAACCTCTACTTTCTACAGAAAGAACTATCCGAGTTTTACTTTGAGGTAATTTCTGAAGAGACTAAAAGAGTTGAGTCCATAATTGAAGGAACGATTGCAGGAGGTGGTGATCCCGTTGAAGCTGTTAGTTCTTATATGGAGAGCTCTCCCTTTTTGGTCGGAGCTACCTTCAGTTTAGGAGGAAGAGAAATAATCATTCCCGGTTCTACTGTTGGTAAAAATTACTACAAAAAAGTAGTGAAAGTAGAGCCTTTTACTTTTGACCTTTACTTTGACTTTTCCTACTTGGAAGAGTTTAACAAGCACGTGTTCTATATTTTCTTGGCTTTTCTCTTTTTTAGTTTTTCCTTTACAGTAGTTACGGTGTGGCTTGTTAGGAAGTTTTTTGAGGAAAAGCTCCTTTATGAAAAAGAAAAGCAAGAAAAAGAAAGGCTTGAAAGTATCAATTTAGTGATTCATTCACTTCTTCACGAGGTTAAAAATAGGCTTAATACCCTTAACCTTCTTCTTCACAGAATAGAACGGGGTTTCAATAATCCTTACGTTGAAAAGCTGAAAAAAGAAGTAGAGGGACTTGGGAAGTACTTAGAAGAAACGGCTGATCTTAGAAGACCTGTTGTTTTGAGAAAAGAAAAAGTGGAAATTAAAGAGCTGATTGAAGGAGTTTTAGCTAAGTTTTCTCACCTCTTTGAACTGAAGGAAGTTAAGGTAGAGGTAGATATTGAGAGGAGCTCTCTAAGAGTTGACCCGGAAAAACTCTCATCTGTTCTTGTTGACCTTATTAAGAACGCCATTGAAGCTTTAGAAGGTAAAGAAAAAAAGATGCTGAAAATAGAGGGGAAGAGAGAAGGAGAAGTTTACGCTATCTCTGTTGTGGACAGTGGGGGAGCTCTTTTTAAGACGGAAGAAATTTTCTTACCTTACCGTTCAACCAAGAAAGGGGGATTTGGTTTAGGACTTTACAACGCCAAACGGATCGTTGAGGCTCATGGCGGAAAGATAAGAGCTTTTAAAAAAGGTGGCTGGACTGTATTTGAACTTTTGCTCCCTCTGAATGAGCGCTGAACTTGGCAGTTTTTTCTCTTCTTCTTTGATTCTCTCTTTTGACTTCGGAAATTTTTCCGAAATTCGGTTAATTTTCCGAGTTAAGTTTAGTGAAAAACCTTGGAAAAGGGATATTGGTGTTTGGCATGTATTTTGCTTTTTAGTCTAATGTGGAAAATCTGAAAGTGAAGGAGGTGGAGTATGAGAAAGTTGCTTGGAGCTTTTGTTTTGTTATGTGCTTTAAATATGACTGAAGCTTACGCTTCTCTCTGGGAAGCAAATTGTTCTTCCTGCCACAACGGAAAATTAGCTCCAACTAAGGAAACGTTGCTACAAAGGTATTCTACTCCTGAGGAATTTCTTAGTGCGGCAAGAAAGGCAGTGTTTGCTGGAAAAATGCCCCGGGGACTTGGGTATCCTTTGGTGACTAAGGAGCTCTACGGTCGTTTTCCAAAAGCATCCGGAACCTTTTCAAGAATAGCTACGGTAGGAAAAATAGAGGGGGAAGTTCTTAAACTTGAAAAGATTCCTGGTTTTGGAAAGCGCAAAGTAATGTGGTGGACTGTGGACGTAAAAACGGATGAAGGAACCATTAAGGTCTGGCTTGTTCCTGTTTGGAGATATCCCTCCATTAATCTGAGAGCCGGAGACAAAATAAGAGTTACGGGCTTTGCTCCTCCTTACTGGCAGGTAAGTGGAATAAAAGGAATGATGGCCTGTCTTGTAGAGAACGAAACTACTGGAACCCTTCTTGATTTGACATTTAAGCCTCTCTGTAGGAGGATTAATGTTAAAGGAGCTACTTCAGTTCAGTCTTCATCAACCGTGTTATCTTCTTTGAGCTCTTTCAAGAGAAGCCAAGTATTAACTGGTAAAGTGCTTTCTCTTTCTCAGCAGCCGGGAATCGGAAGGAAGAACGTAACTTGGTGGGTGGCTGATCTTGAGACCCCTCAGGGGAAAATAAAAGTTTACCTTACTCCAACCTTTAGGTTCCCTACGCTTGACGTTGCGCCGGGCGATTCCCTTCAGGTTACGATATTTACTCCTCCTCGCTGGAAGGTTTTGAACTTGCAGAATACCTACATGGCCTGTTACTTTAAGAATTTGAGTAAAGGTTCTGAGTATAGGATAAGAAAACGTTGTCCATAGTGGAGGTGAGAGATGGTAAGAAGGTTTGTAAGTCTTTGCCTGTTTTTTACCCTGATAGCTATGACTATCAGTGGTATCGTTCTTTACATTATGCCTCACGGAAGAGTTGCTTATTGGACCGGCTGGAGATTCTTAGGACTTGATAAGGATCAATGGGACAATCTACATACTGTCTTTGGCTTTTTGATGGTTTTCTTTGGTATCTGGCATGTAGTACTTAATTGGAGTAGCATTGTTAACTACATTAAGGGTAAGGTTTCTTCCTTACCTTCTAAGGAGTTTTGGCTTTCGGCAGTGGTTGCTGCTGTCGTAACTATCGGCACTATTGCTAATGTTCCACCCTTTAGTTTTGTTCCTGAATTTGGCGAAAAAATCAAGAACATGTGGGAAAAACCGAAGATTGAACCTCCTGCCCCCCATGCAGAGCTCATTCCTCTTAAGAAAGTAGCTAAGCTTTTAGGAATCTCTCCAGAGGAAGCTCTAAAAACGCTTAAGGAAAGAGGTATAAAGGTTACCTCTCCTGAAGAGAAACTAAAAGATATTGCTGCTAAAAACGGCATTACGCCGGCTCGTATCTATGAGATTCTCCTCTCTGCCTCGCCGGCTAAACAGAAAAAGATGAGCTCCACCTTCCAGCTGGGTTCTGGAATGGGGAGAATGACTTTAAGGGAAGTATGCCAAAAGCTTGGTATTCCTGTTAACAAATGTGTTGAGAAGCTAAAGAGACACGGAATAAAGGCTACTCCAGATAAAACTTTAAGAGAGATAGCCTTTAGTCAGGGAAGATATCCTTATGAAATTGTTGAGATTTTGGAGGGAAAGAATGAGTAGGCTCAGTAGGCTTGCTATTAACGATGAGGGTTTCATCTTTGACCCAGAAACAGGTAACAGCTTTACCGTAAACGGGACTGGTCTTTTCGTTATAAAGCTTCTTAAGGAAGGGAAAGGAGAAGAAGAGATTATTTCTGCGCTTACTCAGGAGTACGATGTTTCGGAAGAAGAGGCAAGGAGAGATTTACTTGATTTCGTTGAGCAGCTTAGGGTTTTTGGCATTTTGGAGGGTAAGAATGTATAGGGTTGCTGTTTCCGGAATTAACGCCGTTGATAATCCGGGACCGGGAATTGGAATAGCCAAGGGATTGAAGAAAAGTGGTCTTGATGTTACCGTTTACGGTCTTGCCTACGACGCAATGGAACCCGGCGTATATATGAAGTGGCTGATTTCTAAAAGTTTCTTGATGCCTTACCCTTCCGTAGGAGAGGAGCCCTTTTTGGAAAGGCTTTTCTACATAAAGGTAACTTACGGTCTTGACGCTGTCATTCCTGCTCTTGATGCAGAGCTCCCACTCTTCATAAAAGCTCAGGAGACCCTGAGGAACTCCGGAATAAATACTTTCCTACCGACTGAGGAGCAGTTTAAGCTAAGGGGAAAGGATAAGCTTCCTGAAATTGCCGAGAGAATAGGTGTAAAAGTCCCAAAAACGAAGGTGGTTACTTCCTACGAGGAACTGATAGGAGCTCTCTCTGAGCTCGGCTACCCCGTAATGGTAAAGGGAATTTTCTATAAAGCTTACAAAGCCTTTAACTTTTCGCAGGCTGTTTCCTACTTTAACTCAATAGTTTCTGAGTGGGGTTACCCTGTTATTGTCCAGCAAGTAGTTTCCGGTGAGGAGATGAACGTTGTAGGCGTTGGCAACGGGGAGGGAGGCCACTTTGGCCTTGTGGGCATAAAAAAGCTCTGGATAACGAGCCTCGGGAAAATCTGGACGGGAGTTACAGTTAGGAACGAAAAGCTCCTCTCTGCTACCGAGAGGTTTATCTCAGAATTTAAGTGGAGGGGAGCTTTTGAATTTGAGTGCATAGTAAGTGGAGAAGAGATTTACCTGATAGAGATAAACCCACGCTTTCCGGCTTGGGTTTACTTTGCAACGGGGGTTGGAGTTAACCTTCCCGGAAGGCTCTTAAAGGCGGCCCTTGGAATAGAACCAGAAAGGGACTGGGATTACGAAGCTGGAAAGCTCTACATAAGGTTTACAGACGACTTTGTAACCGATATGTCAGAGTTCCAGAAAATTGTAATGAAAGGTGAAAATTTCTAAAAGGGAGGTTTGTGATGAAAAGAGAAATTTTTTCTCTTTTAGTCCTTCTTCTTTCTGCTACTTTCCTTTTTTCCTGTTGCCCTTGCTGTAAAGATTGTGGCTGTTATCCCCACAGATGTTGTCCTGCAAGGAGGTGATAGGGATGAAAACGTTAACAGCTTTTGTTCTTGC
>CAZQLZ010000106.1:0-29833 GCA_964594265.1 uncultured bacterium | reverse complement strand
CCGTTACCCTTGTCGTTTGAAGTATTTTGGAGGTATATTGTTCTTTCAAGGAAGGCGAGAAGATTGAGCAGGTGTGAGAGCATATCTTCGTAGGACTCAGCGGTGAAGGCTTTCTGAAGGTAGTCCTTTACGAATTGTTCGTTTGACCGTTTCATTGTTTCACCTCCTTATTTGGAGTTTTGTCTCCCCGGAGGGGGAGACACACTTTTTCAGTATAACACCTTTGTAAATAGGAAGGAGGGGGAAGGGATTTAAAGAAGAGATACCCGAAAATTACTTAAAGCTTCTTGAAAAAGGAGAGTTCCTTAACTACTCTCTTTACAGGTTGGAAGAAAAGAAAAAGGAACTGAAAGAAAAACTCAAAGAAGAGACCAACAGATGGAAGAGGAAGGCTTTAAAAGAAGAGCTAAAAAGGATAAATTCGGATATAAAAGCTGTAAAGAGAGAAATTGAGATACTCAAAAGCTCTGAGAGCGATTCAGCTACCCGAGAGCAGACCTCAGGAGGGAACAAGTCTGTGAAGGGTCTCTCTAAGGAGAGACGAAAAAGCTGGAGAGTTCTCAGAGCAGTCCTCACCTTCCCTCTTCTTGGGAAGTTCTTTGTGAAGGACTTCTCACCCTTGAGGACAGTACTGTTCTCAGGGGCTTGGGAGAGGGTGGTGAAAGGATTAGTTCCTGTACCTGGTGCAGGGACGACTGCACGTTTCACTAATGTGCAGTTTTGTTAACTAGGTCACGATAGATTTAATCTATTAGGTCCCAAGTTAAAGGAGTTCCTTTTTTTATGTCTTTTCTGGCCTTTCTACCTACAATTTTTCTTAGGAATTTTGGTGGGAGTCCATAGCCGGGTCTTATTGATTTTACGTTCTCTTCTGTGAAAGTTTCTCCTGCTTTTATATCTTTTACTACGAAGAGAGATCTGCAAAATTCTCTACTTTTCTTTGTTGTAGCAGTGAGTTCATATGATACTTTGCCGAGCGCTTTCTCTACTTCTCTTATTGCTTTTACCATTTCCTTAAATTCATCTGGAGTTAAGGAGAATTCTTTATCAGGAGTTTTGAGATTTTTTGATAAAATAAAATGCTTTTCTATGACCTTTGCTCCAAGAGCTACAGCAGCAATTGGAACGGAAATTCCAAGAGTATGGTCTGATAGACCCACTATGCAGTTAAAAGTTTCTGCCATATTGGGAATCGTTCTTAGATTAACTTCTTCCAGAGGGGCAGGATAGGAAGATGTGCACTTTAAGAGTATTATTTGATCATTCCCAACTCTCCTGCAGGCTTCAACTGCTTCTTGAATATCACAAAGAGTTGCTATTCCGGTAGAAATTAACATTGGTTTGCCTTTTGAAGCCGCATACTCTATGAGTGGTATATCGGTTATTTCAAAAGATGCAATTTTGTACGCAGGAACTTTCAGTTCTTCTAAAAAGTCAACTGCCGTTTTATCAAAAGGGGTGGAGAAGAAAATAAGTCCTAACTTTTCAGCAAGTTCTTTTAACTCGTAGTGCCACTCCCAAGGAGTATAGGCTTCTTTGTAGAGTTCGTAAAAAGTTTTTCTGTCCCAGGGAGTTCCTTGTTTTATTCGGAAGTATTCGTTATTACAGTCAATCGTAATTGTATCTGGAGTATAAGTCTGAAGTTTTACAGCGTCTGCTCCAGATTCTTTCATAGCGTAAATAGTATCCTTAGCAAGTTCAATATCTTGTTTATGATTTGCCGAAAGTTCAGCGATTATTAATACGGGGTTGTTGTTTCCTACTCTTCTATTAGCTATTTTTAGTTCTCTCATGCTTATCCCTCGTAAGTTCATATTTAAGCCACTTATTGCTATTTTCTGTTTTTTTAAAACCTACACTTTCAAATAAGGATTTAGATATATAATTTGTTCTCTTTATGAACGCTGTAATCTTGGGTATGTCTTTGTTTTCTTCGAGGAATTTGCTAATGCCTTCTTTCAGGAGGAATTTCCCTAAGCCTAATTGTCTGTAATTTTTATGTAAACTAATGCTAACGATCGCCTCGCTATTTTCGTTTCTAACAGAAAACCTTATCTGACCTATTGCTTTTCCGCGAAACTCAATTACGTAAAAGTTATTCTTATAGTTGTCCATGAACCAACTCCTATGTTCTTCCTTCCCTATATGGTTGGAGTTGAGCGATACTTGCCTTACAGTGTCGTCATTTGAAATTTCATATATATCCCAGATATCCCTTTCTTCTGCTCTTCTAAAAATCAATTCTTCGTTTATCAAAGTTTTTAGTATTCTGTTTACACTCCTTAAGCTTCCAATACCGTCTATAAGTTTCTTTCCGATACTGTGCTTGTTTAATCTAATACTTAACTCTTTTAGCTTTTCTATTGAAGAAATGATATTGTTCAGCAGGTTTTTATCTTTCCATTCTCCGGCATATTCTATAAAACCTGCTTCTCTCCATCTTCTTACAATCTCAAACTGATTGTCAGCAACAACAATAGCGATTGTAGGGATTCCAACCCTTGCAAGCTCGTATAATGTCTGACCACCTGCTGAGATAGCAATATCGGAATTAAGCATTGTTTGCTTCATCTGAGTTGCATTGGGGTAGTATATTAGGTTCGTGTTCTCATCAGCTACAGATTCTATTTCTCCAACATTTCGGAACCCTTTCCCTATGATAACATTCTTCTTTAGTTCGGGGTAGTTCTCATTCAATAGTTTTAGAATCTTGGGTGTCATATTTCTTATGTCATCTCCACCGAAGGTTACCATAATGCTTTGTATTGACTCTCTTATCTCTTTTTCTGGAACTTCCCAGAAGTCTTTCCTTAGAGGAATGTATTTAGTGCCAAGAAGGTACATTACTTCCTTTTTTTTGGGATAGTTCAACTTTTCGGCGTGGATGTTTCCGTTGATAACTATACCTCGTGGATAATCTATTCGTTTGTTGTCATCTATATAAACAGGAAGTTTAACAAGTTTAGATAGGTTCTCGTAGAACTTCTTATTTGCCAAGTAACTGTCAACGATGACTATATCTGAATCTTTCACCCTTTCAAAGATTTTTCGTTGTTCTTTTAACCAATCAACTACATTATAGTTTATGTCTTTTAGAAGTTCTTCTATGGAGCTATCACCATTTACAATGAATATTGGTTTTATGCCTCTTTCTTCAAAAGCTTGATATAGGGATAGACATCTTGTAATGTGTCCGAAGCCTATGTTCTTGCTTCCTTCCGTTAGTATGTAAACTTTTAGTTTCTCCATCTTTCTATTATCTCTTTTGCTCTCTTTAAATCTTGCAACTCCAGTAATTTTTTAGCTTCCTCAAGTTCTTCTTCTAAGGTTTGCAAAAACTTCTTTTGCAAAACTTTTTTGTTTATTAATTTAAGCCACGGTTTCTCTTTGAAAAGATTAATTATGTCAGTTGCTTGGAAATAGTTATTTTGAGGATACAGGTAGTCAAAAACTGCACAGAGTAAAGCATAATCTTCCTCTACATCAAGGGTAATTCTTATGTCTGGAGCGGTCAAAGTTGATGGAGCTTTTACGGAAACTATTTTAAATCCTTTCCTGTTTATAGTGTGGATGTAAGGACAGACATGCTCTTTTTCAAAATCTTTTGAGGCTCTACGATAGGCTTTTTCTAAGGCTTCAAAGGAAATAACCTCAACATCTAAGCCATGAGGAAAAGTTCTTTGTAAAGTGTTTGAAGTGTAATCTGCTTGCTTTTGCAGGTGTTCTTTTATCATCATATCTACAACGTTCCAATCAACACAAGGACAATCACTTGTTATTCTTACTACTATATCAACTTTATTTTCCTTAGCGCATAAGTAATATCTTTCAAGAACGTTTTTTTCGCTTCCCCTAAAATACTTTACCCTTTCTGCTTTTGAAATTTCAACTATTGGATCATCCTCAAGACTGGTTGTAGTTGCAACTATTATTTCATCAAGTAACTTTGATTTCTTCAACCTACGTATGACTTGTTCTAATACAGTAATACCGCTGCCGTACGGAAGTTCTAACAGGACTTTCTTAGGAAGCCGGGTAGATGCTGTTCTCGCTTGTACAATAGCGGCTATCTTTGCTCCCACCCTGAAGAGACCTCTCTGAAAGCTTCAAAGATTGTATTAGCAACAAAATATATACTACTTTTGTCCATGGAAGGGAAAATAGGTAAACTTAGCTCCCGTTGGTAAAACTTTTCTGCCGTTGGACATTCTCCTTGCTGGTATCCCAGCTTCCTGTAGTAAGGATGTAGATAGACGGGTATGTAATGGACTTGGACTCCAAGTCCTTTTCTTCTTAAAAGCTTGAAAATTTCTTCTTTTTTCTCCTCGTATCCATTTTTCAGCCTGATATGGTAGAGGTGATAAGAGTGATACGCATACTTTCTCTCAGGAGGAATGTCAAAGAAAGGATTGCCTTGGAATAATTCATTGTATGTTTGGGCAATTTTTCTTCTTTTTTCTACGAATTTTGGAAGTTTCTTAAGCTGAGAGATACCAAGAGAAGCTTGTATATCTGACATCCTGTAATTAAAGCCTAAGAACTGCATCTCGTAATACCAATCTCCATCCTTAGATTGAACGAACTGGCTTTCGTTTTTTGTTATTCCATGATTCCTGAACATCAAAAGCTTTTTGTAAATGTCTTTTCTATTCGTTAAGACAGCTCCTCCTTCACCGGTTGTTATATGTTTGACAGGGTGAAAGCTGAAAACTGTAGCGTCAGAATATTCACAGCTTCCTATCTTACAATTTTTGTACCTTGCTCCTAAAGCATGGCAAGCATCTTCAACTACGAACAAGCCGTACTTGTCGGCTATTTTTCTGATTTTCTCCATGTCACAGGGATGTCCTGCATAGTGAACAACAGCTATGAGTTTAGTTTTTGGAGTAATTTTTTCTTCCAAAAGGTCTGGATTAAGGTTACCTGTATCCTCTTCCACGTCGCAGAATAGAGGTCTTGCTCCAAGAAACAACCCTGCATTTGCGGTAGCAACGAAAGTAATTGGTGTGGTTATGAATTCGTCTCCTTTGCTTAATCCGATAGCAAAGTAAGCTGCATGAAGGGCGGAAGTTCCTGAGTTGAAAACTACTGCATATTTTGCCCCACAGGCAGCGGCAAGTTTGGTTTCGAATTCCTCAATTTTAGGTCCTTGGGTTATAAAATCTGATCTTAAAACTTCAACAACTGCTTTTACATCTTCGTCGTCTATCCACTGTCTGCCGTAGGGAAGAGTCATCTTGCTTGTCCTCTGCTCTGTTAGGTTCTTTTGGGGCTTGGAGTATGATTTCTCAATCTTTTATAATATAACAGCAAATATTTAGCTATACTTGACAGTATGTAGTAAAAATATCACATTACAGCAATCACAGAAGAATCAAAAAGGTTTTAGGAGATGCTCTCAAATAGAGTTTTAGCCATCAGAATATCGGGAAAAGAAAGGAAAGAGAGGGTCAGAAAACTCCTCCTTGACCTTGTTCATTTCAAGAACCTCTGGATAATCTTAATCAGAAGATACAAAGAACTATACGGATACTATCCCACCGACCAGTCAATCCTCTATGGGCTCATTGCGGATAGAGAATATTCCTCAAAGAAAGAAGAAAAACTCAAAAAATTTCAGGATGTTAAAAACAACATTCTGGAAGACGAGAAATTAGCAGGATTCTTAAAAGCTTTAAAAGAACAGAAAAAGAAGGTAGACAACAATTATTTACTTCAGCAGGTTATAAGGAGTGTAGTAAAAAGCTTCAACGATTACAGGAAAGCATACAGAGGGTATCAAAAGAATCCAACAAGGTTTAAAGGAGTTCCAAGACCACCAAAACCAAAGAAGCTAAAGTTCTTGATGAACTTCTCGGTAGAGCTTAACGTAAATACATTTAAGCAGTTAGACGATTCTATCCTTGTTAAGCTGAAAATTAACAGAAAAGAGTTTCTGAAAGTAAAACTACCAAGAGGATTTAACCATCCAGTAAAAAGCATAAGACTAAAAATTTTTGGAACAGACGTTTATGCAGACGTTGTTTACAAAGTAGAGATTCCAGAAAAAACGGCAACCGGAGAATACGTAGCAGGGATAGACTTAGGACTAAACAACCTGATAGCACTGGTATCCACGAATCCAGAACTTAAAAGTCTCATAGTCTCAGGGAAAGAAATAAAGGCCTTCAATCAGTGGTTTAACAAGGAAAAAGCTAAGCTACAATCTGAGATAGACACGTTAAAAAATAAGCTGATAGAGGATGAAGAAAAAGCACAGAGTTTGAAAGAACTCCTTACAGAAAAACTCATAAAACTCAAAGAGTTATCAGCATACAGGAAAAGGAAAATAGACAACGACTTTCACAAGATAAGCAGGAAAGTTGTTGACCTACTTATAGCAACTAAGCACAAAAAACTCTACATAGGAAAAGGAGCGACAGAGAGTAAGGACGGAGCGAGTCTTGGAAAGAAGAACAACCAGCACTTTGTATCAGTTCCGTTTAGAAGATTAATAGAGCTAATCAAATACAAAGCAGAAGAAACAGGGATAGAGGTTGAAGAGATAGATGAAGCTTTTACCTCAAAGACTTCACCCCTTGCAGACATATTTGAAGTCAGAAAGGTAGGACAGAAATACTTAGAAGCAAAGAGTAAGGAAGACAACAGTCTGCTTAAACAACTTCTTGAAGAACTAAAAAGACACCAGCAAGCTGTTAGGAGATACAGAGGACTGCTTAAAGACAAAGTTTTAAATAAACTCTTCAATGCAGACCTTGTAGGAGCATACAACATAGCGAGAGTGGGAGAAAGCTCCCTTAGACTAATAGGAAATCTGAAACTTTTGTTTGTCAAGTTGTGTAATCCTGTTAAGTTAAAGCTGATAGATTTTCTCTACAAAGTATCTCCTGAGTCCCTCAGAAGAGGGATAGGGAGTAGTAGTTCACTTAATGCAGGGTTGAGTCCTTCTGACTACCAGTTATGTAGTAATTTAACCACATTTTGATACATTTGGTAGTCAGAAGGAATACCTAACGAAAAAGTCCCCAGCGGGGACTTAAAGTTACTCCTTTTTCACCTCCACGAGGTGATGGCCAAGGCCTGATTCGTCTTTATCAAGTCCAAAAGCGTAAGCCATGAGCTCCGGCAAGAAGGCCGATGGAATCATAGGAGGTTTTTCCATCTGGAGTTGGTATATATCAAAAGCCTTAAAGCAAAGAGGACACGGTGTTGCGACAATATCCACCTCAACTTTCTTAATACTTCCAAGGATTCTGTTTAACTTCTTCATTGTCATTGTCTTGTCCGTAAAGTAAGCGTGGTAACCACAGCAGGTGTCCTTTGCCTCGTAATCGTCTATAACTTCAGCTCCCAATGCTTTAAGAACTTCCTGAAGAGTTGATGGATTATCACTGTCGTCTATGGCTGTGTGCTTTGGGTAGAGAACGTGACAGCCATAGTAAGCAGCTACTTTCCAATCCTTAAGGGGTCTTTTAACGGCCTTCCTAATCCTGTCATAACCGACAACATCCCTGAAAAAATCAAGAAGGTGGTAAATCTTACTCGTTCCCTTGTACTCAAGGCCTTCCTCTTTTAGGAGTTCATTTATTTCATCTCTTAACTTTTTGTTGTTATCAAGGGCATGTTTTGCCTTTGCTATAACCATGTAGCAGGTGTTACAAGAAATAAGCATATCAAGACCTTTTGCCTCCGCAAGGGCTATATTCCTTGCGTTTATAGCGTAAGAAAGTTTCCTGTTTTCTTCGTCAAGGGTATTTCCGCCACAGCAGGTAGTTTCTTCAAGTAGCTCAAGGTCAACGTCTATCATCTTAAAAACTTCCTTCATTGTCTCAAACATGTGGGCATCTTGTCCCTGAAAACAGCATCCCTGATAGAAGCCGACCTTAATCATTATTCCCTCCCAAAAGTCCTTTAAGTTTGCTAATAAGCCTTTTACTCTTCTTTCCTTTCTGATGGGCTTTATCTACAACGGTACAGATATCTGCTTTAAAGATGTCGCTAACCATCTTGTCTATTTTCCTTACGTGAGAAAAGTCAAGTTCAAGGGCCTTTTCCTCTCTTGAAAGAATCTCAAGGTAGATATCTCTAAACTTCATAAGGCCTTTTGTTGGCTTGGGAACTTCCCAGACCTCAACTCCCATTTTTTCATAGGCTTCTGTGAGCCTCTTCCTTGTCTCTTTATTCCCGTAAACTTCTTCTGGCAGGTAAAGCCTGTTGATTTGGCCGGTTGCGTAAATCCAATCAACGTAGTGCTTGAGCTTCTTAGCACCGGGTTTGTCTGTAAATCCTTTCTTGACAGCCTGTCCTCTAAGGTTTTGGATATCTTCGGCGGGCTTTACACCTTTGGGACAGACGTGAAGACACTTCTGACACTGAACGCAGCTCCAAAGTCCCCCAGAAATAGAGTATCTAATCCTCTTCTCCTTGGCCGTCTCAATGTCCCTTCTATCAACCTGAAACCTATAGGCCTTTGAAAAGGCAAATGGTCCTCTATAACGTTCGTTGTCCTCAACCGCCTCACAGACAGAATAACAGGAAAAGCAGAGCATACAGTGAATTTGGTCTTTATAAAGTTCCATCTCCTCAGGGTAAATGATACTTTCGTGTCTTGGATCAGAAGGAACAACCCTTGGGTCCGGGACAAGCCACGGAATAAGGGTTTTCATCTTTTCTATAGGTTTATCTATATCAACAACTAAATCCCTGATGACATTCAGGTGGTTTAAGGGATCTATCTTCAAGGGCTTCCCTTTCCAAGTTTTAACTAGTTCCTTCATAGGTGTTTTGCAGGCAAGCTTTGTCTTCCCGTTTACCCTTACAGAACAGGAACCGCAGACTTCACTGCGACAGAAAGCCCTAAAGGAGAGTGTCGGATCAAGGTTTTCCTTTATGTAAAGGAGAGCGTTTAAAAGCGTTCCTTCTACTGGAACTTCGTAATCTTTGTAGTAAGGAACTCTATCCTTCTCAGGGTCAAACCTAAAAACCTTAAGGGTTACGGTTTCCATTTTCACCTCCATGCATTCTCTGTTCTACCACTAGTACTTCCTCTCCTCCGGTGGAAACTTTGTAATCGTAACGGGCTTCCAAGAGAGTTCGTAATCTCCATCTTCTTTAAGTCTCACGATTGAGTGTTTCAGGAAGTTCTTATCATCTCTATTCGGGTAGTCTTTCCTGGCGTGAGCTCCCCTGCTCTCTTTCCTCTCTATGGCAGCAATAGCAATAGGCAGGGAAAGGTCAACAAGGTTTAGGAATTCAAGAACGCTTATGAGGTCGGTGTTAAACTTCTTGCTCGTATCGTAAACCTTTACGTGCTTTGCCCTTTCTCTTATTTCATAGAGTTTTTCAATACCCTGTTTCATAGAGGATTCTTCTCTAAATACGCCAAAGTGTTTAATCATAACGTTTCCAAGTTCCCTACGAAGGTTAGACAAGCTCTCCTTGCCGTCCCTCTCCATAAGCTCAAGAATTTTCCTCTCATCGTCCTTTTGCTTTGCCAGAGAGGGGTTTGTCTCTGGCGCATCGTCTGCGTACTTAACAGCTTCTAAGGCCGTAAGCCTTCCGAAAACGAGGATATCAAGAAGGGAGTTGCCACCAAGCCTGTTAGCACCGTGAACGGAAATGCAGGCACACTCTCCAGCGGCATAGAGTCCCTTAATCTCAGTTCTTCCCATCTTGTCGGTATCTATTCCACCCATTGAGTAGTGGGCCGTGGGAGCTACAGGTATAGGCTCTTTAACTGGGTCAACACCTTCATAAAGGATTGCGTGCTCCCTCGTCTGAGGTAGCCTCTCGTTTATCTTCTCCTCTCCTAAGTGGGTAAGGTCTAAGTAAACGTAGTCACCATTTGGGCCACATCCCCTTCCTTCATCTATCTCTGTCTGGATAGCCCTTGCAACTATGTCTCTTGGGGCAAGTTCCATTCTCTCAGGAGCGTACCTTTTCATAAACCTTTCGCCGTCCTTATTCCTCAAGAATCCGCCTTCGCCCCTTGCTCCTTCTGTAACAAGGATTCCAGTTTTCGCAAGTCCGGTAGGATGGAACTGAATAAATTCCATATCTTTGAGCGGTAGTCCCGCTCTTAAAGCAGCTGCAGTTCCGTCACCTGTATTACCCAGAGCATTGGAAGTCCTGTTCCAGTAAACCCTTCCGTGACCACCTGTTGCAAGGATGACTGCTTTCGTTTTTATCAGGTGAACTCCACCGTTCCTTATATCCCACGCGGTAAGCCCTTCCACTCTCTCACCGTTGTGGATGATGGAGAGCAAGAACCACTCGTTTAAGAAGGTTACGTTGTTCTTCAAGCACTGCTCATAAAGGGTCTGAAGGATGTAAAAACCTGTCTTATCAGCAGCGTAGCAGGTTCTTGGGTAAGAAGCTCCTCCGAAAGGTCTCTGGGCTATCCTGCCGTCTGGTCTACGGGAGAAAGGAACTCCTCTGTGGGCTATGTCATATATAACAGCTGCTCCCATCTTACACATAATATCAACGGCATCTTGGTCCGCAAGAAAGTCACTTCCCTTTACGGTGTCGTAAGCGTGGGCTTCGGGACTATCACCAACAGAGTGGGTGAGGACGGCATTTATTCCACCTTCGGCTGCACCTGTATGGGAACGGGTTGGATAAACCTTTGTCATAACAGCTACTTTGAGGATAGTGTTCTCTGCCGCCCAGAGTGCTGCATAAAGGCCTGCGCCTCCACCACCAACAATTACTATATCGTACTCAAGCATTGAAACCTCCTATATGATTAGAATTACGTTATCATATAAATATCATAATAAATTTAAGAAAGCATCGGAATTTTACAAAATTTTTACAATTTTTTAACCTCTTTGATACCTGCCTCCTTTAGTCCATTCTACTACAACATCCTAAGAAGTCCCAACGCTTTCAGTAGAATAAAGAAAAATAAATCCAGAGGATTAGGAGGAAGAATGCTTCAGTACGACATTATTATTGTTGGTGCAGGTGGGGCTGGCCTTTACGCTGCCCTTGAAACAAGTAAAAGGGAAAATCTAAAAGTTGCCGTTGTTTCAAAAGTCTTCCCGACACGTTCTCATACGGGAGCAGCTCAGGGAGGAATAAACGCAGCCCTTGGAAACGTTGCTCCGGATAGTCCAGAAAAACATGCTTACGACACAGTTAAAGGTAGCGACTTTTTGGCCGACCAGGACGCTGTAGAACTCATGTGCCAAACTGCCCCGAAGATTATCCGCGAAATGGAGCACATGGGGCTTCCCTTTTCAAGGCTTGAAAACGGAAAAATAGCCCAAAGACCTTTCGGAGGAGCTTCATTCCCGAGAACTTGCTACGCAGCCGACAAAACCGGACACGTAATGCTTCAAACCCTTTACGAGCAGTGCGTTAAAAACGGCGTTGAGTTTTTAAGCGAGTGGTTTGCCCTTTCCCTCGTTCACAACGGTGAAAGGATTGCAGGAATTGTCGCTTTAAACCTGAGAACCGGAGAAATCGTCGGAATCAGGGCAAAAGCCGTTATCCTTGCAACCGGTGGACACGCAAGAATTTACTGGAAGAGGACTTCTAACGCCCTCGGTAACACGGGTGACGGTCCAGCAATGGCCTTAAGGGCAGGCGTTCCCTTAAAGGATATGGAATTTGTTCAGTTCCACCCGACAGGCCTGAGAAGAACTGGAATCCTTG
This sequence comes from uncultured bacterium, assembly GCA_964594265.1. GTDB lineage: Bacteria > Aquificota > Aquificia > Desulfurobacteriales > Desulfurobacteriaceae > Phorcysia. The sequence continues at coordinate 18,172 of CAZQLZ010000106.1, read as the reverse complement.
TTACTGAAGGTGCAAGGGGTGAAGGTGGTTACTTAATAAATAAGGATGGTGAAAGGTTTATGAAACGTTACGCTCCTGAAAAGATGGAGCTTGCCCCAAGGGACCTCGTTTCCCGTGCAATAGAGACGGAAATCCTTGAAGGAAGGGGATTTAAAGACTCTGAGGGCAACGAGTTTGTTTATCTTGACCTAAGACACTTGGGAAGGAAGAAAATCTTAGAGAGACTCCCCCAGATTAGAGAGCTCGCAATTGATTTTGAAGGCGTTGACCCAGTTGAAGAGCCTATTCCAATTAGACCGACTGCCCACTACTCAATGGGTGGTATAGACACAGATATTTACGGCAGAACAAGGATTAAAGGACTTTACGCTGCAGGTGAGTGTGGATGCGTTTCCGTTCACGGAGCTAACAGGCTCGGAGGAAACTCGCTACTTGACATAGTAGTCTTTGGAAAGCTCGCAGGTGAGGATGCTGTTAACTACGTATCGGAAGTTTCACTCCTTCCTTTTGAAGAGTCTGCCGTTAGGGAGCAGGAAGAGAGGATTCGCACTCTCTTCAACAACGATGGCTCTGAAAAGCTTGCAGACCTTAGAAACGAGCTTAGCGATGTAATGACCTACGGAGCTGGTATTTTCAGGGAAGAGAAAAAGATGAAAGAGGCTCTTGAAAAGGTTAGGGAAATCAAGGAAAGGGCTAAGAAGATAAAGGTCTACGACACTGACATGACCTTTAATACAAACCTCCAGCAAACCTTAGAGTTCCTCAACATGGTTGAGGTGGCTGAGACTATTGTCCTTGGAGCTCTTGAAAGGAAGGAGAGTCGTGGAGCTCACTTTAGGCTTGACTATCCAAAGAGAGATGATGAGAACTTCTTAAAGCACTCCATAATTGAAAAAGGAGATGATGGAGAGCTTAAAGTGAGCTGGAAACCGGTCAAGATAACAAAGTTCCAGCCAGAGGAGAGGAAGTACTAATAGAGCTAAAGGATTGGAGGTAGAGATGGAAAAGAGAAAGGTTACTTTCAGGATAAAAAGGTTCAATCCCAAAAAGGACTCTCAGCCTTACTATCAGGAATATGAGGTAGAAGTAGTAAAAGGAATGACAATTTTGGAAGCTCTTCAATTTATAAAGGACAATCTTGATCCTACTCTCTCTTTCAGAGCCTTTTGCAGAAGTGCAATTTGCGGCTCTTGTTCTGTAAAAATAAACGGAAATCCAAAGCTGGCTTGTAAAACGCAGGTTTTTGGCGAGCTTGAGGTTTATAGGACAGATACTCTTACAATAGAACCTCTTGATAACATGGAGGTAATAAAGGACTTAATTGTTGACTGGGACAAGCCCATATCAAAAATGGAGGAAATGAAACCCTACCTCATTCCAGACCCAAGTGTAGTTCCCGCCTCCTTAGACGAGGAGTCAAAGGTCTATCCAAAGGAGCACAAAAAGTACGACATTTTTACAGATTGTATCCTCTGTACCACCTGTTACTCCGTCTGCACCGCAGTCAAGATGGACGAAGGTTACGGAGGGCCTTTTGCTCTTGCAAGGGTGTATAGGTTTGCCGTAGATCCAAGGGATGCTCTCAAAAAAGAAAGAGCAAAGATCGGCTATACCTACAACATGTGGAACTGCGTAAGGTGTGAAAAGTGTGCCGATGCATGCCCCAAACATGTTGCCCCGGTTAACGGCATAATGAAACTAAGAGGCCTCTCAATAGATATCGGCTTAAAGAACAATCCCGGTGCAAGACACGTTGCGGCCTTTTATAAGTCCCTCCTTGAGTCTGGAATGCTCAACGAAGTTCTATTGCCCCTCAGGACAAAAGGCATCAAGGGAATTCTTGAAAACTTACCAATGGGTATAAAGATGATTCTGAAAGGAAAGGCGCACTCTCCTATCATGAAGCCTATTGCTGAACACGAAGGTCTTGTTAAAGTGATGAAAGCCGCTATGGAGGTTGAATAATGGGAAAGTATGCCTTCTATCCAGGATGTGCAGCTAAGGGAGCATCTAAGGAACTTTATGAGTCAACCGTTGCAGTTGCTAAAAAACTTGGAATTGATATGGTTGAACTCCCACAGTTTAGCTGTTGCGGAGCGGGCGTCCTTGAGGAAGTAAAAGATGTCCTTGATATAGCCGTCAACGCGAGGAACTTAGCCTATGCCGAAAAAGAAGGAAGGGACATCGTTACCGTTTGCAGCACTTGTCTTTTAGTTTTAAGAAGCGCCAAATACCACCTTGACAACGATGATGACCTAAGGGAAAAGGTTAACGAAATTCTTTCCGAAGTTGGCCTTGAATATAAGGGAACAGTTGACGTTAAACACTTTCACTGGGTTCTTCTTGAAGAGTTTGGAGAGGAAGGTTTAAAGGAAAGAGTTGCAAAACCCTTGAACAACCTTAAAGTCTATCCATACTATGGCTGTCATACGGTAAGACCAAAAGACATAATTGGCTACGAACCTTCTGAAAATCCTCAGTCCCTTGAAAGGCTTATAAGAGCTCTCGGTGCAACCCCCGTTTCTGGTGCCAGAAGACTTGAGTGCTGCGGTTTCCATGCCTTCTGGCCTGCACCTCAAATTTCAATGAAGCTAACAGGACTAAACCTTAAAGACGCCAAAGAAAGCGGTGCAGACTGCGTAGTAACCCCCTGTCCTCTTTGCCACATGAATCTTGATGCAAATCAGGGAAGAGCTCTAAAAGCAATTGGCGAAAACTTCCAGATTCCTGTCCTTCACGTTCCCCAACTCGTCGGCCTTGCCCTTGGAATAGAACCAAAAGAGCTTGGCCTTCACAGAAACTTCGTTCCATTTAACCTTGTATCTTAAATTAGGGGGAGCTTTCAGAGCTCTCCCTTTCTAAATATGAAGGCTTCATTGTTTCACAAAAAGTACCACTTCTTCGTCTTTTTTTCCTTTAACGAACATTTCTCTTGCAAGTTTTTCGTAGTAGAATTTTTTATTTTTTTCAAAGGCTGAGATTTTTTCTCTTAGTATCTCGTTTTTGTTTTCCCAGTACTCTTTTTCTTTTTTTAGAGCTCTGTAGGTTTCCTTAAGCTCCATGTAAGTTAGCAATGAATTCTCTCCAAGAAAGTAACTGTAGAAAGCCCAGGGCGCAAAGAGCGCCCAGAACAGAAAGAGCCATCTAAATTTGCACTTAGGACTCTGGTTCAATTAGCCCTCTCTCAATCAGTTCCTCATTGTAGTAGCGTCTATAGAGAGCATACCACTCAGGAGTTCCCTCGTATATAGGACGGGAATGGGAGGCAATTTTTTCTCTGACTTTTTGGTCTATTTCTCTCCTTAAGGCCGCTACTTCTTCAAAAGATCTGACGATGGCTGTTCTTATGACACCTCTCTCTTGAGTGTAGTCAAGTTCATCGTCGGTTAAGATGAGCCTTAAGATTTTTCCAGCTAAATAGTTGGCCTTATCCCTTGAAAAGATACTTCCTACAACAGAAATGCCTCTTTCCTTCGCGAGTTTCTCTTTTATCAGCTTTCTGGCTTTGTGTATAGAAACTCCTCTGTAGGTGACTTCTTCTGCGTTTTCCTGAATTATCCTCTCAGCTTCTTCTTCAAGTTCCTTTTCGGCTATGTAGTCCTCGTATAAGATGCTGTAAACCTTCTCCTTAAATGACTCAGGATCATCTGCTATAACGTATTCTTTCTCAAGGAGGTTGTCAGCAATTCTGTCTGCAAGGAGCTTCAAGAAGCGATTCTTTTTGGCCATCACTCCTCCTTTTTAATTCTTTGCAGAAGAGATTTTACCCTTTCTGCAGCAATTTCTCCTTCTTTAGTTCCTCTTTTGAGCTTTGCGACCTTTTGGTAGAGTTTAAGAGCCTGTCTTAGGTCTCCCTTTTCCTCAAAGAGCTGAGCAGCTCTGTAAAGGGAAGTTGAAGCCCAAGGTTCAACGTCTGGGTACTCATAGGCAATTTTCATGTAGTTGAGGATAGCTTCATTCGTGTTTCCTATTTTAGCCTGTAAGGAAGCTTTCCAAAATAGGGATTCTACTTTCTGCTCTTTTTTCTTCGCCTTCCTCATAGCCTCGTTGATAAGAAGACTGGCTTCCTTTAACTTTCCTTCTTTTTCGGCAAAAATCGCAAGCCTTATGAGGTCATCGTAGGTAAGCTTTGAAAGATTTCCGGAAGAGACAAGTTTTCCAAGAAGCTCCAAAGCTCTTTCCTTATTTCCTGTCAGCTTGTAGTAGCCTGCAAGTTTCGCTATAAAGGCTTCTCTCTCTTCTTTGGGAACGTTCTTAATATCTTTTACTCTCTCAGCAGCCGAGTAAGCGTCAACAAGTTTGTCCATTGCTAAGTAGATTTTGAACCTTAGAAAGTTCTTAAGGTCTTTATCGGACTGGGTTTTCTCAGGTAGCAGTTTTATGTTCTTAAGAGCTCTGGAGTAGTTCTTGCGCTTTAGATCTATATAGACCAGTTTCTTCACTATGTCCTTTCTTAGTTCCTGAGACGAGGTTCTTTCAAGGGCTAACTTGAGAAGACCGTAAGCCTTTCCGTACTCGCCGACCAAGATGTAGTCTTCAGCTTTTGAAACGAGCGTATCTACTGTTGTTATGTTGTTTTCAGGGTTATAGGCAATAAACTTCGGGTCGTTAAAAAGAACCGGTTCAAAGTTACCCGACTTAAAGGCTAAGTAGTTGATGAACTGCCTCGCGTAGCGAGAAGTTTTTTCATCGGTGGACAGGTTAAAGACGATTGTTAAGTAATCCATAGCTTTTCCTGGGTTTTTCTTTTCAAGTGCCTTAGCTAATAAGAGAGCTCCAGCCATCTTTTCCCTTTCTGGAAGAGAAGGAAGGAGTTTTTCTATCTTTTTAGTGCTACCGGAAACGGCTGCCGCAAAGAGGGATGTGACAGGAGAGCTAAACCGGAAACTTTTAAGTTCCTCTGTTTTTTTTAGTTCCTTTGAAAGGTATATGAGCCTTCCTTCATTAACCTCGGGATAAAGTTCGCCTTTTTTCATGTAGAGTTTAAGAAGCTTGTAAGCCGCTTCTTTTTTACCAAGCTGGTATAGGTCAAAGGGAAGAAAAGTCATTACCTCACCATCCTTCTTTTTAATTGACAGGAAGTATTTCACGCTATCTCTAAAGTCTCCAGAGTTTCTGTAGGCTAAAGCAATAAGCTTTTTAACTTCATCGCTACGTTTTTTTAGCTGCGACTCTGCATACTTCAAGAGCTTAATGGAAAGGTTCGTATTTCCTTGTAAAAGGTAAGCTTTTGCGGCTGGAACGATGGCCTCGGTGTAGTAAGGAGTATTCTGGTAGCTATTCATCAGCTCTGTGTATACGGTGCTTGCAACGTCTGCGTTTACACTACCGAGCTTGCCAAGGAGGAATAGGGTTCTTGGCATAAGGAGTTTTTCACTACTTTCTTGTACGGCCTCTTCAAGGGTGGAGAGAGCTCTCGCATAAAGCCCCCTTTCATAGTAGATATATCCAAGGTCATGGAGAGAACCCACCTTTTCTGGTATTTCGGTAGAGAAAGAGAATACAAGAGCCTTGAGGTAGAGCTCAGGGTATAATTTTTTCAATTCCACAAGATTAAAGTTACCCCTATAGAAATTCATGAGAACTTTGAGCTCGTTTGGGATCTTTGGACGAGAAACATCAAGACCTATTATCTGCGGTATTTCTTTTACCCTTCCCAGCTTAAAGTAACACCAAGCTTTGAGGTATTTTTCTTCCTCTGTTTTTGGACTTTGCAAAAACCTTAGAGCTTCTCTATACCTACCGTTAAGGTAGAAGGCTTTAGCAAGTTCCAATCTTGTTTTATCTGATGGATATTTTTTGTAAAGCTTTTGGGCTTCAAGTAATGCTTCTTTTAACCGTTTTTTTCTTTCAAGGTACCTTACAAACTGGAGTCTCTCTTCAGGAGTTTCAAACCACCTTCCAAAAGCCTCAAATATTGTATCGGAAAGAGAAAGATTGTTTTCTTCTACAGCCTTCCGGAGGGCTAACCGCAACAAACCGCTTTCTTTTACAGCCCCTTTGAGCTCTACGTCCTTTGAAGCAATGCTAAGAAGATAATAGAGCTCCTCACTACTGAGAGGAAGATAAGAAACGGTCTTAAAGAAATCAACTTTATCTCTTATAGATAGAGGAGTTAGGTCTTTTTTTCTAAGGAGTTTTTCAATAGGTTTTCCTTCTTTTAGTCCAACAAGTATCTTGAGGCCTAAGAGCTCTCCCCTATGAAATCTCGGAAAATTCCTCTCCCAGTACTCAGTAAACCTCTTAAGATCTGCAAAACTTTTTGACTTTAAAAATGACAGATAAATGTATTTATAGTATTTTTTAAAATCCCCGGGAGACAAGCCTTCTATACTCTCGCTGAAAGTCTTAGAGGCCAAAGAGTAGAGGCCATCCTTAAAAAGCTTCACGCCTAAGTTTAAATCTCCTGCATAAGAAACCGCTGACAGAATAAGCGAAAGTAGCAGAATCCTTGTCCTCATAGTTTCTTTCCTCTTTTCCTTGCTCTAACAGGATTTGGCCTATATAGTATCAAATTTAAATTAAGGTTTGGGGTTGTGGTAGAAGAAAGCGGAAGTTGTTGCAAGATTGTAACAAGAATGTAAAATTCTTGTTAAGACTCCATCCTTGAGGACTTGACTTAATCAATTATTTTTTATATAAATACCTAAACATCATAGTAAGGAGGATTCGCAAGTTGGAATTTCACATAGACAAGGCCAAGATACTCCCGAAGAAGAATTTGGAAAAGTTCTTAGAGGGTCTAAAAAAACTGGGAAGATTAATAGCTCCGGTTCGCAAGGGTGAAAAGTTTGTTTTTGATGTCATAAAAGATGTCTCTGACGTAGAAATTGACTACACAAGAACTATCCTGCCTCCCAAAAAGTTCCTTCTCCCCTACAGAAGAGAAAGGTATACCTATAGAACGGATACCTTGGAATTTGAAAGCAACTTCCGCCCAGTAAAGCAGATCATTTTTGGCATTCACTCTTGCGACCTTCACGGAATTTCAATACTTGATTCTGTTTACCTCAGGGATAATCCAGACCCGAGATACCTTGAGATTAGGAAAAAAACTGTATTAATTGGAATTTCCTGCCGTCCCGATGAACACTGCTTCTGCCTTTCAACAGGAACCGCTTTCCCAGACGGTGCAAACTGGGATCTCTTCCTTACAGATATAGGAGATAACTACTTCGTTAGTATTGGAAGTCCTAAAGGAGATGAAATCATTCTCAAGTTACGGGAGATATTTAGAGAAATAACAAAGGAAGATCTTGACAAGTATAAAAAGAGCACATCCTTCAAAAAGGCCCTTTTTGAAATAGAGAAGCTTCCAGATTTTGGAAGAATATCACAAGTCATTGAACTGGAATACGATTCTCCCGTTTGGGAAGAAGAAGCAAAAAGGTGTCTTGGATGCGGAACTTGTACAAACGTTTGCCCAACCTGTTTCTGTTACACGTGCGTTGATATACCAGACTTAGACGGCAAAAAAGTAACAAGGGTTGAATTTACAACTTCCTGCCAGTATCCGTACTACTCTCTCGTAGCGGGAGGTCACTACTTTAAACCTACGAGGACAGACAGATTTAAGCACCGCTACTACCACAAGCTTGTTGGGTACCTTTATCAGATAGAGAGACTCGGTTGTGTTGGCTGTGGTAGATGCAGTGCTGAGTGTCCGGCCAAGATAAGCATGGTTGAAACAATAAAGAAACTGAGAGGAACGGCAGATGAAGAAGAGCTTGGAGAAACTTCTAAACAAACCACTACCAGGTGATCCGTTACTACCACATAAGGCGCTCATAACGGATATTGAGGATTTAGCCCCAGACCATAAGAAGTTTTCTTTTACTTTCCTGGATGAGGAACTCAACAACTCCTGGAATCACATTCCCGGTCAGTTCGTAATGATAACCGTTCCAAAAGCTGGAGAAATTCCTATTTCCATCTGTTCATCTCCTACGCGGAGAGGAACGATTGAACTAACTGTTAGGAAAGTTGGAAGAAAAACAGAGGTTCTTCACAGGCTTAAACCTGGAGATGTTGTAGCGATAAGAGGACCTTACGGTAACGGTTTCCCCGTAGAAATAATGGAAGGACACAACGTCTTGATAATTGCGGGAGGTCTGGGAATTGCTCCTCTGCGTTCCCTCATTTGGTACATTCTTGATCGTCGCCACCTCTATAAAGAGGTTTACGTTCTTTACGGAACAAGAAATTATGAAAGTGTTTTATACAAAGAAGAGTTAAAGAGACTCCGCGAAAGGGACGATATTAAGTGCCTTTATATACTTGACAGAATTGAGACAGAAGAAGATAGGCAGTGGACAGACAGGCAGGGACTTCTAACGGAGCTCATTCCCGAGGTAGACCTTGATCCTACAGACACTTACGTTGCTGTTTGCGGTCCCCCGGTTGCCTATAGATTCATTGGAAAGGAGCTCCTCAAAAACGGCTATCCAGAAAGTCAAGTTTTTGTTTCTCTTGAAAGGAAGATGGAGTGCGGAATTGGAAAGTGTGGCCACTGTCAGATAGGTTACAAGTATGCCTGTGTTGATGGACCAATCTTCCCCTTGTGGGATACTAAAAACCTTCCGGAGATGATCTGATGGTGAAGATAGGGATAATGGGGCTTACAGGGTGTTCTGGTTGTCAGTGTGAAATACTCAACTGCGAAGAAGCCATCTACCGCCTTATTGAGAAGGTGGAAATAACCTACTTCCCCCTTGCTCAGGATGATAACAGCTTCGGTGAGTTTGACATCCTTTTTGTTGAAGGTTCTGTTACCACTGAGGAAGACGAAAAGAAGGTTAAGAAAGGAAGAGAGAGAGCAAAACTTCTTGTAGCTGTCGGAAGTTGTGCCTGCTACGGAGGAGTTCAAGCTCAGAGGAACGATGAGGCTTCCTTGGAGGAAATGCTCCTTGCAGTTTACGGTAGAAAGGAGCTCCCTATAAAGGTTCAAAAGTCCCGGGCTGTTTCAGAAATTGTAAAGGTGGATTATGAACTACCGGGATGTCCCTTAGACAAAAGACAGTTTGTATATGCAGTTGCTTCTATTCTTAACGGTGTAAAACCGTTCTTCCCCAAAATTCCGGTCTGTCATGAGTGTAAGCTTGCCGAAACAGAGTGCCTGACACTAAAAGGTATTCCTTGCCAAGGACCAGTTACGTTCGCTGGATGCGGAGCTCCCTGTACAGCTTCGGGAGTTGGCTGTCAGGGTTGTAGGGGCAACTGCGACTTCCCCAACTTTGAGGAAATGATAGCGATACTCCAAGAGAATGGACTTTCGGCTTCCAATGCTGTGAAATTCCTCAAGGTCTTCAGGGGTTATCAGTCTAAAGAAATCAAGCTCACAAAAGGGGTAGCGAAAAATGAAAAGGGAGCTTAATATAAGTCACTTGACGAGAGTTGAAGGACACGGAGCTGTAAACATAGTTATTGAGAATGAAAAACTTAAGGAAATAAAACTCCGCCTTACTGAAGGGCCTCGCTTCTTTGAGTTCATAACAAGAGAAAGACTCTACAGAGAAATTCCTAAGATAGTTTCCCGTATCTGCGGTATCTGTTACGTTTCCCATAGACTTGCTTCTTGCTTTGCTATTGAGGATGCCTTTGGAGTCAAGGTAACGCCAGAAATAGAGCTCCTCAGAAAACTCCTCGTCGTAGGAGAATACTTAGAAAGCCACGCCCTTCATCTTTACTTCTTGGCTTTGCCCGACTACATGGGCTATCCATCAGCCATAGCTATGGCTAAAGACTATCCCAACATAGTCAGACGGGGTTTTTACATCAAAGAGGTCGGCAACAGAATAATGAAACTTATAGGCGGTAAGACAATTCATGGTGAGAACATTTTGCCCGGAGGATTCAAATCCGTTCCGTCTGTAGATGATTTGAAAAAAATTCAGGAGGATCTTTACAGCGTTCTTCCAGAGATAAAAGCAACGATATCCCTTTTTGATTCCCTTGAGTACCCTGAGTTTAATGAACCCCACGAACTTGAAATGTGTATAGAAGGAGAAGACTTACTTTCCTTCGGAGAAAAGATTGCTCTTTCTGATAAAACCGTCTTTACAAAGCAGGAATATGAGCTTTTTGTAGAAGAAAAAGTTTCCGATTACAGCATGGCTAAGTATTCAACCGTAAAGGAAAAGCCGTTTCTCATAGGTCCACTTGCAAGAGTGAATCACTACGTAGGTAAGTTTTCTGATGAAACGAAGAAACAGTTATCCCTCCTGAAAAAGAAATTCCCTTCCCACAACACTCTTCACGCCAACTTGGCAAGAGCACTGGAAATCTTAGAGTTTGCTGTCAGAGGAATTGAAATAACAGACATGCTGATAAATGCGTCTCCCTTCAAATGCGAAGTTCCTGTAACTCCTAAGAAAGGAACAGGTTTTGGCGTTAAAGAAGCCCCTCGGGGAACGCTTTATCATCGGTACTCTTTTGACGATACCGGAAGGTGTATCTCAGCTAACATCATTACTCCAACAGCTCAGCTTCAGGCCATTATTGAGAGAGATCTCAAAACGCTTGTAGAAAGGTCTCTTAAGGCATCCGAAGAGGAACTCAAAAAGCGGGCAGAGATGCTTGTAAGAGCTTACGATCCCTGAATTGCCTGTGCAGTCCACCAGTTTGGTGGAGAAACAGCCTTAGTAAGAGTGGAGAGGAGGTAAGCAATGGAACAGGTAATAGGAGGGCTGATTCTTCTTCCATGGCTCATGGCACTGTTGGTCTTTCTCATCCCATCTCACAGAGGAAGACAAGTTGTCACGTTCCTCTCACTTCCACTTCTTACTTTTCTTGCCTGCAAGGTCTGGAATGCGGAACTCCCGCTTTCCATACACACGCCCCACTGGGTAGAGGTAGCAGTAACCCTCTTTGACTACCTACTCTTAGGTTATTTCTTCTACCAAGGTATAAAGTTTAGAAGCTTCTTGGTTTCGGTTCTTGCAGCTGTTCAAGTTACCCTTCTTACATGGGTTCTCATGATACTTCCGGAGTCTCAAACGCCTCCCCTTTACGTTGACAGACTAACGGCCTTCATGTACTTCATCGTTGCAACCGTAGGTTCAATCATCTGCATTTACGCTACCAAATACATGGAACAAGAGAATGTTGAGAGAGAGAACAGGTTCGTTGCCGTACTTCTTTGGTTCTTGGGCGTAATGAACTTCGCAGTTTCTGTGAACAACATTGAGTGGTTCTTTGCCCTCTTTGAAACTACAACCCTTGCTTCTTACATCCTCATAAGGTTTAGGTGGGATGACATTTCTATTAGAAATGCCATTTTGGCTCTCTGGATGAACCAAATAGGTGGAATAGCTATTCTTTTTGCAATTCTCTTTGCTGTTAAACACTATGGAGTTTACAACTTTACCGATATCTTAGCGATTAACAAGAAAACCCTTTCAATGATACCGCTTGGTTTCCTTGCTATTTCGGCTCTCGTTAAAGGTGCTCAAATGCCCTTCCATAGATGGCTTCTTGGTGCTATGGTAGCTCCAACACCTGTTAGTGCGATACTTCATTCAGCTACAATGGTTAAGATTGCTCCCTACCTTATACTTAGAATTTCACCTGTAATTAAAGGAACACTACTTGCAAAACTTCTAATTACAACAACAGGTTTTGTCTTTGTTGCAGCTGGACTTTTAGCTCTGACACAGGATAACTTTAAGAAAATCCTTGCTTACTCTACAATTTCTTTACTTGGACTTATGATGCTCACTGCCAGTATGGGGAGCTCCATTGCCGTTCTTGCTTCACTCCTCCTTATACTCTTCCATGCTATTGTCAAAGCTCTTCTATTCCTTGAAGCAGGAATTATGGAAAAGCTCTTTAACGCCAAATATATAGAACAGATGAGACGTCTTATAGAAAAAGCCCCCATTACCGTTCTGTTTACCTCTATTGGTCTTATGAACATGACAGTGGTTCCTTTCGGAATATTCGTTGCTAAGTGGATTACCTTAGAAACAGCCTCAAACTTCCTATCTCACGGTGCCTACATTGCTTCAATTGTTCTTGTTGCAACTGGAGGAGTCATTTTAACCCTCCTCTACTTTAAGGTTATCGGTGTAATGGCAAGAAAAAGCGGAGAAGCCTTTTATCTACGTCTTGAGAAACTTCCATTTATCTACTTCTTTACAACTACTCTTTACGTTGTTGCTGCAATGGTAGGAGCAATAGGAATTGGCCGTCTTTCAACAGACTTTATCAACTCTGTGGTTAAAGACGTTGTAGGAGTTGCCGCACAAATAAAAGCTTCCGGTCTTACCTTCTACACACCTTTCTCAGAAATTTACGGTTGGCAAATTGTAGGTGCGATAGTTCTTCTCTTGCTTGTTCCTATCTTTGCCTACTTTGTTCACTTTAAATCTACAGATAGAGTCTACGAATATACCTGTGGAGAAAATGTGGAATTAAACTTAGGTACCTATGACTTTGAGTGTATTTCTAAACTGGAACCCTTCATGGAAACAGCAGCAGTTGCTCTCTTTGTTATGACCCTTGTCTTTGGTGGAGGTTTGGTATGAGCGGAACCTTAGCGCTTATCCTGACCATCTTGGCTCCTGTAATTGGAGGTCTTATCTACGGTCTTGAGAGAGTCGTAAGAGCAAGGATGCAGAACCGCCAAGGGCCTCCTCTACTCCAGCCTTTCTACGATTTTCTAAAACTCATGGACAAGCGTTCTATCGTCGTTCACTCTTTCCACGCCTTTATGGGAATTATGTACTTAGTAGGAACTTGGTTTGCCCTTTACGTCCTCTTTTCAGGAGGAGATATTCTGGTAGCTATTTTCTTCCACGTTCTTTCCTTAGCCTTTTTAGTCGTTGGTGGATTTAGTGTTCGTTCTCCCTACTCTGTTGTTGGTGCAATGAGGGAGCTCCTCCACATGGTCGCTTACGAACCGGTTTTTGTAATGACTGCGGCCGGTCTTTATCTTGTGACTGGAACTTTCCAGATTTCAGAAATTCTTAAGTCCGAAGCTGCTCCTATTTTCTCGTTACCGCTTGTATTCGTAGCTTTTCTCTTTACGCTTCCGGCAGTTCTCAAAAAGTCTCCATTTGACATTGCAGAGGCTCACCAAGAAATTATTGGCGGACCGGAAATTGAATACTCCGGTAAGTTCTACGAGGCTGTTTACACGGCCAAGTGGATAGAGTACGTTTATGCTTTCTTCTTCGTCTTTCTCTTCGCAGGTGGTAACTATCTACTTGGAGCTCTGTTGGTAGCCTTCGCCTTCCTTTTTGTCAACCTAATAGACAATGCAACAGCAAGGGTTACTTTCCGTCAGATGGTAGCTTTCCATTGGTATGTTCTTATACCGCTTGTTGTAGTAAACCTTATGCTACTTGCACTCTGGAGGGCGTAGATGAAACTGAACGGTTTTAGAAAGAAATCACCATGGATACTTCACTACAACACGGGTAGCTGTAACGGATGCGATGTAGAGATCTTAGCATGCCTTGGGCCAAAATATGACCTTGAAAGATTCGGAATCCTTAACAGAGGAAATCCCAAGCAGTCAGATATCCTGCTCGTGACAGGACCAGTTACAAAAAGAGCAAGGGACAGACTCTTGAGGCTCTACATGGAAATGCCAGAACCAAAGGTTGTTGTAGCCGTTGGTGCCTGTGCTTGTAGCGGAGGAGTCTTCAGGGGTATGTACAACGTTGGTAATGGCGTGGATAACTTTATTCCAGTTGACGTCTACGTTCCCGGCTGTGCAGCAAGGCCGGAAAGCATTATAGACGGCGTAGTTAAAGCTCTTGAGATTCTTGAAAAGAAGAGAAGGGATTTGGAACTACCGCATAAGTGTAAGGAACTGAGGGGAGAAAATAACCGTAGAAAGCTTCTTGCCGAATGCACGAGGAGGTGCCATGAAGGTAGATGAGGTTAAGGTACCCTTAAGAGAAGTAAGGAGAGCAATTAAGGAATTTTATAACCCTGAGGAGTGGCACTTTATAACCGTAAACGGAACAGACCTTGGTGGAAAAGTAGAGCTTAAGTGGTTCTTCGCCAAGTACGGTGAAAAAGAGGTCTTTAAAGTTTTCACTGCCGAAGCAGGTTACGACGATGAAATTCCGACCATTACTTACATCATTCCTTCCGCCTGGATTTCTGAGTGGGAACTTGCCGACCTTTTAGGATTAAACGTTGAAGGAGCTAAGAAAGGGCTCTTCCTTGAACCGGATAGTCCCCAAGCACCTTTAAGGAGAGGTTAAGATGGGAAGGAGAATAACGATACCCTTTGGTAGTCAGCATGTTGCTCTGCCTGAACCTATAAGGTTCATTTTCCAAACGGAAAATGAAAAGATTGTTGATGTTGACGTTGACGTTGGCTATGTCCATAGAGGAATAGAGAAAGCCTGCATGACAAAGTTTAAGTATATGCAGGTGGGCTATGTCGTCGCAAGGGTTTGTGGTCTTTGTGCTATATCGCACACCTTAGCCTACGTTACAGCTGTTGAAAGGCTCATGGGAATTGAAGTTCCAAAGAAGGCTCTTTATTTGCGGCTTCTCGTAAGCGAACTTGATAGGGTTCACTCTCACCTTCTTGCAATGGGACATCTTGCAGAAGTTGCCGGTTATGAAAACCTATTCATGCACACCTTCCGCGACAGAGAACTCGTTATGGAGCTCCAAGAACTCGTTACCGGTAATAGAATCCAGTTTGACTACGTATGTCTGGGAGGAGTTAACAGGGATCTCATCCCTGAGGTTGAAAAAGAGCTCCGAGAAAAGCTGAAGGTCTTAGAAGAAAAAGTTCTCTGGCTAAAGGATGTCTTTGAAAACGATTATACTATCAAGTACCGCTGGAAAGGGGTCGGAGTTATAACTAAGGAAATGGCCAAAGAGCTTAACGTAGTAGGACCTCCTGCGAGGGCTTCTGGCCTTGCAACTGATGCCAGAGATGAGTTTGATTATTTACCTTTCAAGGAAGTTGGCTATCGTATGGTCGTGAGAGACGAGGGAGATATATACGCAAGGAACATGGTCAGAGCAGAAGAAACAGTTAACTCTATAGAAATGCTCTTTAACATTCTTGACGGTATGCCCGAAGGAGAAATAAAGGTAAACGTTAAGGGATTACCTGAAGGAGAATCTTTTGTTAGAGTAGAAGCTCCAAGGGGAGAGCTCTTTTATTACGTAAGGGGCAACAAGAAGATGGTTCTTGAAAGACTCAGAATAAGAGTTCCAACATTTGCTAACATACCCGTTATAAAAGAGCTCTTTGTTGGAATGGAATATGCTGACGTGCCAGCTACCGTAATCAGCTTTGATCCCTGTTTATCCTGTACAGCGAGGTAAAGGATGCTTAGGCTTTTTCTCTGCTTATTTGTTGGACTAATGCTTTTGTTCCCTCTTCAACGTGTTTTCCCTTGTAGCAGCGATTGTTACAAGTGCCACACGAACATACCAGCAGATAAAACACACGAAGTTTTAAAGAGCTGCACATCCTGTCATCCCGATCACGATGAAGAGGCTTTCAACAGCAAATGTGGAGCTGATTGTTTTGACTGCCATTCTGTAGCGAAGGTAATGGAGTCTTCTCCAGCTCATAAGGTTATAGGCCAGTGTATAGACTGCCATAAAAAGCTCTCCGGAAGTGATCCAGCAGTTGAAGAGCTCTATAACCAGCTTATCGGAGGTTGAAAGTGAAGCAGATGTTAATTGAATCTATAAAGAATCTCTTTTCAAAACCTGCCACTCTAAAGTATCCTTTTGAACCTTCTCCAACACCACCAGGTTACAGAGGATTTATCGTTTACAAAAAGGAGCTCTGTATCTTTTGTACCAAGTGCGAAATGGTCTGCCCTCCGGGAGCTATAAGGTTTACCTACGACACCGAAGGCAATAAAGAGTTTCACTACAATCCCTATCTGTGCATCTACTGCGGAGAGTGCGTAAGAGCCTGCCCCAAACCGGGTTGCTTGACCCATTCTCAAGAAGTAGCTCCTCCGGCAACATCTACTACTATCCCGGACTGGGATTCCTTAGAGAAGAAAGCCGACGAAAGCAAGAAGGCCTGGCTTGCTTCCAAGAAGAAGAAAAAATAATCGGGTTAAAAGCCCCCTCCCGTAAGGGAGGGGATGAAAGCCTTGGAAAGTGAACTGTTCCGTCCATCAGGATGGGGTAGTTCGCAGGAGAGATAATTTTCTGCTTTTCCGAAAATTCTTTTGTAAGGAAAAAGAATTTTAAAAAGCGTGTTAAATTCGTGGTAAAATATTTATCACCTTTTGACATTTTGACATTACCCAAAGGAGGGAACGTTGAACAGAAAAAAAATAACAATAGTCGGTGCAGGAAACATAGGTGCAACTCTTGCTTTACTCCTTGCAAGAAGAGAAACAGCCGATATAACACTTGTGGACATTGATGAAGGTATAGCCAAAGGAAAAGCTCTTGATATTATGGAGGCATCTCCAATTCTCGGATTTAACGCTCACGTTACCGGAACCGCTGACTATGCCGACACAGCCAACTCCGACGTTGTTATTATTACGGCTGGTTTTCCCCGAAAGCCTGGAATGAGCAGGGATGATCTTCTTTTCAAGAACTTTGAAGTTGTAAAAAGCGTTTCCGAACAAATTAAGAAGTATTCTCCTAATGCTTTTGTAATTGTTGTGACAAATCCTCTTGACGCTATGACTTATACTGCCTTAAAGGTTACAGGTTTCCCGAAAGAAAAAGTCTTGGGGATGGCCGGCGTTTTAGACTCAGCTCGTTTTGCGTACTTCATTTCAGAAAAGACAGGAATATCCGTGGAAAACATAAAAGCTTTTGTTATTGGCGGTCACGGCGATGATATGGTTCCTCTAAAAAAATACACAACAATCAGCGGTATGCCTGTAACAAACTTTCTTTCTGACGAGGAGCTGAGCGAAATAATTGAAAGGACCCGTTTTGGCGGCGGTGAAATTGTTCAGCTCTTAAAGACGGGTAGCGCCTTTTACGCTCCGGCCGCCTCCATTTTGGAAATGGTTATTGCTATCTTGTGGAATAAGAGAAAAATCCTCTCTGCAAGCGTTTACCTTGACGGCGAAATTGGTGAGTACTACGGAGCTTCTGGCCTTTGTGTTGGTGTTCCGATAGTTCTTGGTAAAGAAGGAGTTGAAGAAATTATCAAGCTTGACCTATCAGAAGAAGAGTGGCAGCAGTGGAGAAGGTCTGTTGAGTCTGTAAAGAAACTTGTAGAAAAACTACCCCTTTAGGAGAAGAAGATGAGGGAAATTCACGTTGACCGTGTGAAGGAAGCAGTGAAAAGGCTCTGCATGGAAGCAAACTATTTTCTCCCTGAAGATGTCCTGAACGCCTTTAAAGAAGGTAAGGAGAAAGAAGTATCTCCCGTCGGCAAGAACGTTCTTGATATACTCTGTGAAAACGCAAGGATAGCGGCAGAGGAAAGAATACCTTACTGTCAGGATACCGGTTTTGCCGTTATCTTCGTTGAAATTGGGCAGGATGTAAGGTTTATCGGTGGAAGTTTGGAGGAGGCAATAAATAGAGGTGTTGCAGAAGGGTATACAGAAGGTTACTTAAGGAAGTCCATTGTATCTGATCCCCTCTTTGACAGGAAGAATACAGGGAATAATACTCCGGCCGTTATCCACTACGAGATAGTTCCGGGAGATAAGGTAAAAATTACGATGGCCGCTAAGGGTGGCGGTAGCGAGAATATGAGCCGCCTTGCTATGCTAAAGCCTGCCGATGGCATTGAGGGTGTAAAGAGGTTTGTAATTGAAACAGTTAGCAACGCCGGACCAAATCCTTGCCCGCCAATAATTGTCGGAGTAGGAATTGGGGGAACTTTTGAAAAAGTAGCTTACCTTGCTAAAAAAGCCCTCCTTAGGCCTATAGGTCACAGAAATCCAGATCCAAGGTACGCAAGACTTGAAGAAGAACTCCTTGAAGAGATAAATAAGCTTGGAATAGGACCTTCCGGCTTTGGTGGGAAAGTTACAGCCCTTGATGTTAAGATTGAGTGGTATCCTTGCCATATAGCATCCCTCCCTGTGGCTGTTAATATCCAGTGTCACGCATCCCGCCACAAGGAGGTTGAGCTGTAGCTTCAAAACCCCTTGAAAAGCATACAGTTTACGTTCTCTTCCTTTCTTTCTTTGCGCTGGCTTTGAGAGAGCTCTCCTCTCCCTTTTTCCCTTTCCTTTTAATATCTGTC
>CAZQLZ010000105.1:0-6758 GCA_964594265.1 uncultured bacterium | reverse complement strand
CGGTTATTCGCCGTTTCTGTGGCTCACAGGCGATGATTTGGGTAATTCAGAACTCTTTCTCTTCTCGTTGCCGATTCCCTAATCAGGTTAGACATTCGCTATTCAGGTTGTTCTTGAAGGATGTTTTCGGTTGTTGGTTGTCTTTCTCTGATGGAGCGGTGATTCTGGACTGACCGGTAGATTCCCACCATCTTGCGCACCCTTCCCACCCCATCGTGCGGATAATTAAATCAAGCTCTTAACCTCTTTCAATTGGTTCATTTCTGTCTTCTTTTAAAGACTACCAACTTAGTTTGGTATTAGTTTGGTAAACTATATCTAAACAAAAAACTGAATTAGGAGGTTTGGATATGCTTAATAGAGAGCTAATAGAAAAGCTAAAACAAAAGTCAAGAAGAAAAGGCAAACTAAAGGATAAGATACTTGAGCTAAAAGATGAGATTTTAGAATTACGCAAGGAAGGTCTATCACTTTCAGCAATAACTGAATACTTAAAGGAAGAGCATAAAATAAAGACAACTACCGAGTATATTAAAAAGCTGATTCCAGAGGTAGCAAAGGAGACAAAAGTTAACTATGCATTTCGCATCTTAAACAGTATGAACAATGATGAGCTTGCTCAGGTTTGGAAAATGCTTGGAAAAGAGAGGTTAAGAGAGATATGGAAAGTTTACAAACAGAAATACGAGAACAATACAGAGAATTTTTAGATGAAATCTTCAAGGTTTTAGTAAGGGAAAACAGTTACCGCCAATATTGCATACTACCGATAAGTATAAAACTTGCTGAGAAGTATATACCCTCAAAATTTTGGATAAACAGGCAGAAAGCGGGTCGTCCTTATGTCAAGTATTTTCCTTTGCCTAAAAAGAGAACACTAATACTTGGGACTCATCAGGATAGACTTCACTTCTTAAGCGACATTCAAGAGCTCTTAGAGCTTGTGGAACCTAAAGACATCACTTACGGACGTCTTACGCAAGGTTGTAGCATTGATGATTACTACCTTTTGAGGAGGGAAGGCCGACGCCTTTACCTGCAACCCCACCCGAAAGAAGTCCGTAAGTTTTGGATAGAACAGGAAAAAATCTTGAACACTACAAAGTTTTGGAAACCTGCCCACGCAGTCTATCGGATTAACAAAATCCGAGCGGAGTTTTATAGGCGTTTTAAAGATGTTTACATACCGATTGAGCAACTGAAAGGTTTTGATAGGAGATTGAAGAAAAAGCTCTTTCGTTGGTTAGGAACGCACAAGTACAAGAAATGGCAACAGCAGAAATATTGGGAAATGGTTTTCAAGTTTAGTGAGGGAGAAAATGTTTTTTCCAAGTTTTTTGACCGCCAACCTTTGAAAGGATAATTTCGGCGCCCTGCGTCCTCGTCAAGGTCTCCGCCCCGTGGACCAGTGCAATGGGCGGAGCTCTATCGGTGAAGGTGGAGCTCCCGGTAAAACCTCACTTTTTCGCTTATGGTGGAGCTCTGGTCCGCGGGTCCCCCCCTTGACTGCGGGCGCTACGGGCGCCGGACTTTGAAAAGTAACAGGTTGGCGGTCAAAGGGAAAAATGTGTTTTTTAGGGGAAAACTTACGGATTATTTACACTCCTCACTTGAAAAACTTGGAAGGCAATGAAATCTTAAAGTTTTACAAAGTCAAAAACCGAAGATTTTTAGAGCAGGATGCTGGGGAAGAAGCTATGAATATAGTCACCCTACTAAACGTAGCTTTACCGTCACCCTACTAAACGCAACTTTACCGTTGCACTGCTAAGCTTAGCTTTACCTTGCTCTGCTAAATGTAACTTTACCGTTACTTTGCCAGTTGTTCTTCCCCAGCATCCTAAAGAAAAATTTAAATACTTAAGAGACTTAGAGCAATGAGTTGTAATAAAGACTTGACGGCTTTAGGAGAAAGAATATCTTAGCCTCAGGCGGGGTGTTTATACCAGGTAGACCCTCCTGGTGCCTGCAGTGTCGGGCACGAGAAAAAGATGGAGGGTTTTTAACATGAAACGTAAAAAGAGAAGCCTCCCTGCTGCAGGTAACAGGGAGGTCTACCTTAGGCTGGTTCTTAAGTTAGGAACTTTCCACCTCTCGTTTGAGGTAGGACTGCCTTCCATTCTGCTGTTTTAGGGGCTCTAAGCCCCACTTTTTTCTAATTCTCCAAAGTTTCCTGTCGGCGTAAAATATCACCTACTTTCCTGTTTTGTCAACCTTTTCATCTGTAGAGGGACAGGAATTTGGGCAGACAGGAAGAGCTCTGTCGCATAAAGCGAATCCTACCAGAAGTAACATGTTGGCAGTCAAAGAGAAAAATGTGTTTGGGAGGGAAGTTTGCGGATTGCCCTATCAGTTAACGGTATTCCGATAAGGCTTACTCAAGAGAGACTTTTCCATATTTACCAAGGACACCCCGAAATGGAAAGTTGCGAAGACTGGATAGAAGAAACTATTTCTGTTCCTGAGAAGATACTTGAAGGAGATAACGGAGCTCTTATGGCAGTAAGGAAATATGCAAAAACTCCTGTTTCTGAAAACAAATATCTCGTCGTGGTTTACAAGGAACAGGAAGATGACGGTTTTGTGATAACGGCTTACTTTACAAGAAGGCTGTCTAAGTGGAGGAAAGTAATATGGCAACGCTGAAAATTCCGGAAAGAGCTAATTCAGTTATTCATTACGATTCTGAAGCTGACGTTCTATATATCTCTTTCGGAGAACCTCAACCTGCTGAGGGCTTAGACATTGGAGATGGAACGATTCTCAGGGTGAATCCTGAAACAGATGAAGTTGTAGGACTGACAATCCTTGACTTTTCAAAAAGGGTGGATGAAAAATAAAAGTTTCAGTGTGGACTATCCATGACTTTAGTATTGAATCTTTTCAAACTGTACAAATTATACAGGGCTATATTCTGGTATTTGTATTTTATTTTCACCATCATCAATTTTCAAAGCATCTGCAGGAAATACCTCTCTATCGAACTCATTCGTATTCTCATTCCACCATATACAGTGAACAGATATCTTAGTGGAAGTCCTTTCAATATACTCCACCGTCATTTTTGGACTACCGCTTTTCAACCTTACTACATCACCCACCTTGAAACTCATTTTTATCCCTCCTTTAAATGGTTTTATTTAGAGTTTCCATACAAAATTTTCTTTAGCTGTTGGTACTCTTGGTCATCTTCCCAAATTTCCAAACTAACGATTCCGTGAGTGTCTTTTCCGAAAAGCTTATTTACAGCAACTAATATGTAGTCTGCAATGCGTCTAAAATCTCCGCTCTCTCCAGAAGATACGAAATTACCTTGCCAAGCAAGTTCTATTCTTCCATTCTTTTTTGACAAGTTTGTATCTACTATAAAAACAGAAATTACTCTGGTATATATCGTTTCAGTTGTAGTGACAGGAAGATATACAACCTCTTGCTTAGTAGCATAATAGTTTCCATCGTAATCTGTATTTCCTAAGTAATAGTTATAACTGTTGCCTGAGAAGTAGCCACTTTCACTTTTTTGAACAACTTGAGGTATGTAGAAGGTATAGTCTATCTTGCTTGAATCTATTCCAAACTGGAAAGCAACGATATAGTCTGCTTTTTCACAATCATTGACTACTCTAAACCCTTTGCTTTCCAGCAATTTTTCTATCTTCCTTGCTAAATCTTCTTCCAAGGCAATGTTTGTATTTGCGTTCCTTAATCTAAACACGCAAAAGTTTTTATTTTTATCAATAGGCTGAAATCTATAGGCATTAGCATTTACCTTTACCAAAGTAGGAACACATGAAGTAAGACAAAAAAGTAGGGTGAAAAGAATCAGTACGGAACTTAAATTTTTTCCTCCTTTCATGCGCCTCGCTCCTCTTTTATACGAAAGGAACGGATACCGGTATTTCTACTATAGCACATTATTGAGGAGCACACAAACGGCCGAAATTCGGCGAATATGTTAATGGGAGAGGCCTATTTTCTCTCCTTTACAGAATGCATCGTTAAGGTCCTTAGCCAAAAATTGCAGCTTGAAGATTCTCCCGCCGTAGAGACTCTCTATTTTCCTGGAGGCAAGAGTTCCCGCATTGTCGTTGTCCAGTCCGAGTATCAGGCTTTCATACCTTTCAAGGACTGCCAGAGCTCTATTTAGGTTGGAAGTTGAGTTGAGAATCAGAATGTCGGCCTCTTTTAGGTCCAGCTGTTCCCAAGTTAGGGCGTCAAAGAGTCCCTCAAAGACTGCAAGGTAGGAGCTCCCTCTTTCTATCAGCGTGTAAGAGTGCCGTTGTTCAGAGCTCTCTCTAATGTTCCACTTGCCCAGCCGGTTCCTGACCGTCCAGGTTCCTGAAACTGTCGGAGCTCCGATGCCGAAAAACCTCTTTCCGTTAACTTCCCAATGGATTTCTTTCAGCCACACGGGAATTTTTCTGATTTTCCTTTCCAGCAGGTAATTTTTGAGGGCAGGATGGGAAACTTCTTTGACTTCAAGGATTTTAGCGATGGGAAGTTTTCGGGACTTTGGAATTATCTTTGGAGCAGGAGTGTGGGAAGTTTCTAAATACTTCTCTCTCAAAAAACTAACAGCTGTTACGTAATCCCAGTTGTAGAGCTCCATTACAAGGTCTATCCAGCTCCCGCCCTTGTCGCTTCCGAAATCGTGCCAGAGCCATTCTCCTAAGTCGTTTTGCTGTATTGAAACCGATGGCCTTTTTTCTCCTCTCCAGACTGCTTGAGCTTCTATGTAGGATGGCCTTTTGACAAAGGGAATGCCTAAGTCGGAGAGAATTACTTCAGGCGGTATGGTCTTAATGCGATGGAGCTCCTCTTCCCTTCTCATTTCTTTCCTTTCTCGTCGCCGAATTTTGGCTGATTTTTCATTTCCCTAATACCTGCTTTACGGCCAAATCCGTGACGAGAGACTATCATTTTGCGCTTCCTTTAAGAATTTTCTCTCCTCTGGTCCAGTCTTTGGCCGGATAGAGGAAAGTCTTTAGATTAGGAAATGCCTTAAAGAACTGGGCTATGTAACCTTTTCTGAGCTTGGATTTTTCAAATACAATAACGGCCTCTTTTTCTCCTTTCTCCTCTATCACAAGCGTTTCGCTTTCAAAGGTTTTTAGTTCTTTACCCCATTCAAGCATTTCTTTGACAAAATCCCAGTTGCTTATTTCCAGAACTACCAGCTTCTCCAGCCAATTTTCAATTTCTTTCCAACTCATGGAACGGGCGAGAGCGTAAGGTTCTTTGATATCTTTTCTTTGGTTCAGCAGTTTGATAATTGCTTTCCTGATAGGATAAGGAAGAGTGTCAAAGGGAACTTCGCGTCTGAGAGTAACGCCTTCCTTGCGGTAGATTTCTATCTTGTGGCTTCCGTTTTCCTCTTTAAGCCTGAGAGCGAACGGGACTTCTTTGTTTTCGTTAAGTTGCTTAATAGCACTTTTAAGGCGCCTGAGGACTTCCGAGGGATACTTATATTGAGCAACGCTGTTGAGCTCGTTTTTATACCACTCTACGAGCTTTTTTCCGTCTCCTATCCAGCGTTCACCGTAGCCTTTTTCTGAGTCATACCAGCGAAATGCCCACTTATAGAGAGCGTAGGCTGTGTCGCGTAGGCCGTTGATAGGAGCGTAAGGAATGAGCTTGTAGCCAAGAGAATAACGGCAGAGGGCAATAAAGTTTTTGTCAAAAACTACTTTAACACCGAGAGGATTTCCGCGAGTTTTAAGCGGTATAAAGCCGTAATCGGCTAATATTCCAATGCTAATTGTCTGCCAATATCCGCTTTCAAAGTGTTCCAGAATCCCAGTATCAATAAAGCAGTTTTCAAATTCAATTCTTGTGTTAGCAAGGATTTTAAAGCTCTTCTTGAGTCGCTCTAACTTTTTGTTGTTAGGTAGTTTCCCTCTCCATATCTCTGAGGCTATTTGCCTCAAGGAACCTAACATTATTTCTTCAATCCAATCATTTTCTTGTGATTTAAGCATTAGGTAGTCTAAAACTTTGCTGTCTAAAGGACTTGGGACATCTAAAGCGTTGTAAATGATTATCTTTCCGCCTCCCTCCAGTTCTTTCTCAAAATAGTGAATCCTTTGGGTCCCCCTTTTTTCAAGAACCCAAGTTCCACTCTGAAGAAGGTTGAAATCCACTTTGATTTTTGAGCTCCCATTCAATTTTGTCCTCTTATTGGGTTGAGTTGTCTGTATTATACAATACTTCCAGAGATTACTTTGTTTTAAAGGGAGCTCAAAAAAGAGAATGTTTTTGAGCACTTTCAAACAAGTTTTTGAGCACTTTCAAACAAGAAAAAATCCCGAAAACATTGAAAAACAAAGCCTTTCGGCACCTATACAGATATATCTAACAGATTTGCTAACAGATATATAGCCAGAACGGCAACGAGAAAGGAAAGAAAATTGACAAGCCCATTGGCTTTTTAGAATATAAACGGAATTTGTAAAGAAGCCACTTCTGCCTAAAAATCAAGGCCTTACGGCCTTTTTAAAAGTTGCGACGGCGCGAAAATTTTGCTCCTGCGGGCAGGAGTAGCCGGAGCTCCGCCGTTGTATGTCGTCCTATTGGTACTTTTTCAAGGGTGGGGTCTATTGGAACTTTTCTCTTTGATTCTGCGGGCAGGAGTTATTGGGCGGGGTGGGGGACCCCTACGCCCAAACTTCGGTAGTGCAGAGACAGTCAGGGCTATAGGGCGGGACTTTCACCCTGGCTGGGCTTTCCCCAGCTTTTACCCTTGTGCCCCTTCCCTCACC
>CAZQLZ010000104.1:0-3055 GCA_964594265.1 uncultured bacterium | reverse complement strand
GCCAGCCTTACAAGCTGGAGGTCACAGGTTCGATCCCTGTTCCGCCCACCACTTAGCGGGGACGTAGTTCAGTTCTGGTTAGAACGCCGGCCTGTCACGCCGGAGGTCGCGGGTTCGAGTCCCGTCGTCCCCGCCATTTTTTATTTTCCCACCAGAAATTCCTCCCCTTCCTCCTCCCGTTATAATTTTCCTTAGGTATCCTAAAAGTAGGGAGTAGCTATGAAGCTTTCAGGTAAAACGGAAGTTTATGGACTTATCGGGTATCCTGTTAAGCATTCCCTTTCTCCTCCTATGCAAACAAAAGCCTTTCAATCTCTTGGAATTGATGCCGTTTATGTTCCCTTTGAAGTAAAGCCCGAAAGGATAAAAGAGGCCGCCGAAGGTTTGAGAGCTCTGAACATTAAAGGAGTCAACGTTACTGTTCCCCATAAGGAAAAAATAGCCGAACTTGTTGATTATTTAAGTGAGGATGCAGAGTTTTTAGGAGCTGTTAACGTTGTGAAGAACGTTGACGGAGAACTCTTTGGTTACAACACCGTCGTTGATGGCTTTCTCCAATCCCTTGTAGATGAGGGCGTTGAGCTTGAAGGGAAAAGGGTTACGATGTTTGGAGCTGGAGGGGCCGCAAGGGCTGTAGGGTACGCAGTTTTAAAGGGTGGAGCCAAGTTTTTAAACATTGTTAACAGGAACTTTTCAAGAGGGAAGGAGGTCGGAGAGCTCTTAGGAAGGAGGGGAAACGTTCTCGTATTTCCGCTAAAAGATGAGACTGTTGCCACCCTCTTGAAGGATACAGACATCATTATAAACACTACTTCTGTTGGTATGAAACCGGAGGACCCTTCCCTCTTTGACTACTCCCTTATCCCCGAAGGGATTACTGTTGTTGATATCATCTACAACCCGCCCGAAACTCCACTACTTGCGGCAGCTAAAAAGAAGGGATGTAAAGCTATAAACGGTCTTGGAATGTTACTCTGGCAGGGAGCCTTTGCATTTGAAATATGGACCGGCAGAAAGGCTCCTGTTGACGTTATGAGGAAGGTACTGGAAGAGGAACTTTATGGTTGATTTTTTAAAAGAGTTGGTTAATTCAGAGGTCTGGAGGCTTTACGAACCTTACCTTGTATCAATAGTTCTGGGCGGGTTAGTCGGAATAGAAAGGGAGTATAAAAAACAGAAGGAAGGAACGCCCTCTTTTGGGGGAATAAGAACCTTTATGCTCATAGCCCTTACAGGGACTATTTCAGCTCATTTAGCTTCTGTCTATGGAAGCTTCCTACTCTACGTTGTTTTAGCTTCAATAACGGCACTTCTTGTTGTTGCTCAAGTTTTTGAAAGGCTTCCCGGCCTTACGTCAGAAATCTCGGCGATTGTAACCTTTTTGGTCGGCATTCTCTGTTACAGGATGGAGCTCCAGTTAGCCTCTGCAGTTGCAGTTACCACTCTCTTTATCCTTTCCTTTAAAGAGCAGATGCACGATTTTGTGAAGCACCTACAACTTGAGGATCTCTTTGCCCTCCTTAAGTTTACGGCCGTTACCGTCATCATCTATCCTCTCCTACCGGATATTTCCATCAGCGGCGTTAACCCCCGGGAAGTCTGGACGATGGTCGTAGTAATTTCTACCGTTGACTTCTTGGGTTACGTTCTGACAAAGCTTGCGGGCGAAAGGGGCATCCTGATAACGGGACTCATAGGAGGAATAGTTTCAAGCACAGCTGTAACGGCAACGTTTTCCTCCCTTGCGAGAACAAATCCGACTCTGATGTCAGAGTATGGTGCTGGAATCGTGGGAGCTTCGGCAATTATGTTTCCCCGCATGGCCTTACTGGCCAGTATTGTTGATATAAAGTTCGCTGAGTTTCTATTCGTGCCGGCGGTAGTTGCTTTTGTGTTGGGAATTGCTTTTGCTTATAAACTGTCTATGGATAGAAAGAGTAAAGCTGATGTTGAGGTGAAAAACCCTTACGAGCTCTCAACGGCCATTAAGTTTGGACTCCTCTACGCTTTTGTCCTCTTCTTTTCTGTAAATGCCTTACAGGTTCTTGGCGACTATGGACTCTATGCAGTTGCGGCTATCTCTGGGCTTTCAGACGTTGATGCTATTACCCTATCGGTTTCAAAGCTCTTTTCGGCTGGAGACTTAAGAATTATTCCGGGAGTCATTGCCATACTGCTTGCGGCGGCGATGAACACGTTCTTTAAGTGGTTTCTAACTCTCTCCATAGGGAAGAAAGAACTCTTTAAGGTTGTTACTCCGGGATTTATAGCCTTAATTGTCGGAGAGGTTATTGGAATTGTTATTCTTATCATGGTGGGATAAGGGAGGGGAAAACCCCGCAGGAGCGGGGCAGGAGTTACTGTATGGGATATACGCTTACAACTTTCTTTCCACGTCTTCTTTCGTACCTAACAACCCCGTCAACGAGAGCAAAGAGAGTATAATCCCTTCCCATTCCAACGTTAAGGCCGGGATGAATAGAAGTTCCCCTCTGCCTTACCAAGATGTTACCCGCCTTTACAATCTGTCCGTCGTGTCTTTTTACTCCGAGTCTCTTGCCTATGGAATCTCTACCGTTTTTCGTAGAACCCATTCCTTTTTTATGAGCCATAGCGAACCCCCGACTAACTTACGATTTCGTTAATCTGGATTTCTGTAAAGTGCTGACGGTGACCGTACTTCCTCTGGTAGTGCTTCTTGGCCTTGTACTTGAATACGATGATTTTCTTGCCCTTACCGTGTCTTACAACGGTAGCTTTTACCTTTACTCCCTTAGCTTCCTCTCCTACCTTTACGCCGTTTTCGTCCCTTACCATGAGCGCTTCAAACTCTACCTCAGAGCCCTCAGGTAGGTTGAGCTTCTCAACCTTTAAAACCTGACCGGGCTCTACAACGTACTGCTTGCCGCCTGTTTTGATAACAGCGTACATTTCAAGAACCTCCCTACATGGTTAAAGTGAGGAGTTAATTTATATGCAATATGGATAATCTGGTCAAGCGTTAACGGAAAATATCCCTGAATTTAGCGAAGGCCTCCTCAAGGGCTGTTAAGTT
>CAZQLZ010000103.1:0-5305 GCA_964594265.1 uncultured bacterium | reverse complement strand
ATAGCTATCAGGCGCTTCAGTTCCCGTATTCGTCTGTCAAGGACAAAAAGGCCTGGTGCCCATAGCGGCGGGGAAACACCCGTTCCCATTCCGAACACGGAAGTTAAGCCCGCCAGCGCCGATGATACTGCCCTGGAGACGGGGCGGGAAAGTAGGGCGGTGCCAGGCCTTTTTTATTTTTAAAGAAGCTTAAGGATTTTCTCTTCAATTCCTTTTGCATCAATTCCGGTAATACGGCGAAGCAGATTTTGCTCTCCGTGTTCTATAAACTCGTCCGGAAGCCCTAAGTTAACAACTCTTCCAGAATACCAAGGAGAAAGGAACTCATCAACGCCAGAGCCAAAGCCTCCCTTAACGGTATTCTCCTCAACCGTAACGATGATGGAATGTTCAGAAGCAATTCTCTTTAAGAGCTCCTCATCTATCGGCTTTACAAACCGGGCGTTTACAACTGTTACATAGATTCCCTTCTTTTCAAGGCTTTCAGCAGCTTTAAGCGCCTGATAGACAGTCCAACCGGTTGCAAGGATGGCAATATCATTTCCTCTCTTCAGGAGCTCCCAGCTTCCAATCGGAATCTCTTTTAACGGCTCTCTTAAGGGAACTCCATACCCCCTTCCACGGGGATAACGAACAGCAAAGGGTTTACCCGTCTTGATTGCAGTAAAGAGGAGGTGGCGGAGCTCCTCTTCGTCTTTTGGAGCTGAAACAACCATATTTGGGATGTGCCTTAAGTAAGAAAGGTCAAAAGCGCCATGGTGGGTGGCTCCATCCTCGCCGACAAGTCCTGCCCTATCTATGGCGAAAACAACTGGGAGCTCCTGAAGGGCTACATCGTGAACTATCTGATCATAAGCTCTTTGGAGGAATGTTGAGTAGATAGCAACTACTGGCTTCAAGCCTTTTTTCGCCATTCCAGCGGCGAAGGTAACGGCATGCTGTTCGGCTATTCCAACGTCAAAATAGCGCTCCGGAAAGTGTTCCTTAAATCTATCAAGTCCAGTCCCCGAAGGCATTGCAGCTGTTATCGCCACAACATCTTTATCCTCTTTTGCTATTTCAACAAGGGTTTTGGAGAAAACTTCAGTATAGGTCGGAGGAAGATTTTCCTTCTTCTTTTTTCTTGGTGGGATTCCGTGAAACTCCTCGGGTTTTTTCTCTGCCGGCTCGTAGCCTTTACCCTTTTTGGTTACAACGTGAACCAAGGTTGGTCCTTTCATCATTGAAACGTTTTTAAGCGTAATAACGAGCGTCTCTAAGTCATGACCATCTATTGGACCAACGTATCTAAATCCCAACTCTTCAAAAAGCATCCCCGGAGAGAAAAGCCCTTTTATTATGAGATCTTCAACCCTTTTTAACCTCTTATATATCCTTTCTCCGAATATTTTCTTTGTTACTTCTTCAAATTTCTTTTTTGCTTTTCTAAAGTTTTCTCCGGTAGTAAGTTTAGTAAGGTAGCTTGAAATAGCTCCTATATTTCTTGATATTGACATCTCGTTATCGTTAAGGATTACTATCAGGTCTTCACCAAGCTGTCCGGCGTTGTTAAGACCTTCATAGGCCTCTCCGGCAGTTAGAGCTCCATCACCTATAACGGCAATTACATGTCCTTCTTCTCCCTTTAACTTTTTCCCTATCCTTATCCCTAAAGCGGCAGAGATTGAAGTTGAGCTGTGACCCGTTCCAAAAGCGTCGTAAGGACTCTCCTTTATAGAAGGAAAACCGGATATCCCCCCAAACTGGCGTAAAGTATGAAACCTTTCCTTCCTGTCAGTTAGTATCTTGTAAGGGTAAGATTGGTGACCTACATCCCAGACTATCTCATCTTTTGGAGGAGAGAAAACTTTAAGGAGAGCAATCGTTAGTTCAACAACTCCCAAAGAGGAAGCAAGGTGTCCACCGGTTTTTTCAACAACATCAATGATGAACTTTCTTACTTCCTCTGCAAGTTTATTGAGCTCCTCTATGCTTAGTTTCTTGACATCTTCAGGAGAAGCAATCTGTTCTAAAAGCAAGTTACCTCTCACTCAGTAATCCCTCTCTACAATAAATTTAGCAATACCTATGAGCGGTTCAACTCTACTTTTTGGAAATACCTCAAGGGCTGCTATCGCCTTTTCAACCTCTTCTCTTGCTCTTTTTTTAGCACCATCAACTCCAAAAAAGGTAACAAAGGTTACTTTTCCCTTTTGAGCATCAGAACCTACGTTTTTGCCGAGTTTTTTCTGGTCCCCTACAACATCTAAAACGTCGTCAATAATCTGGAATGCAAGGCCTACACTGTCACCGTACTTTCTAAGAGCCTCTATCTCTTCCTCACTTCCCCCTCCAGTTATACCGCCGGAAACAACAGAGGCTGTTATCAGTCTGCCCGTTTTATGGCGGTGCATAAAGAGGAGCTCCTCTAAGGTAACGCCCTCCCTACCCTCAGCGTCCATATCGCACTGCTGCCCTAAAACCATCCCAAGCATCCCAGAAGCCTTTGCTATCTCCTGAATTACCCTAACCTTTCTCTCACAGTCAAACTCCCACTCAGAAAGCACTTCAAAAGCCCTGTTTAAAAGAGCGTCTCCTGCTAAAATAGCCGTTGCCTCATCAAACTTACACCAGGTAGTAGGATGTCCCCGCCTTAAAGTATCGTTATCCATAGCCGGAAGGTCATCGTGGACGAGGGAATAGGTGTGAATCATCTCTATTGCACATGCCGGTAAGATAGCAAGCCTGTAGTCTTCCCCAACAGCTTCACAGCCAGCCATACAGAGAATAGGCCTTAAGCGTTTTCCCCCAACTGTAAGCGAATAGCGAACCGCCTCGTAAAGCCTCTTCCCAAAGGGAGGATTCTCCGGAAGGTATTTGAGTATCTCCGTGTCTATAATCTTCTTTCTCTCCCTCAGGTACTTTTTAAGTTCCATCTTTTTCTCCCCACTAAGTTACCTGTACTTTTTCTCCTCTCCCTTAAGGAGTCTGATAATGTTCTGGTAGTGCTTTCCAACAACGACAAGAGCAGTGAGGAAGAGAACTAAGGAGGTAAAATCTGAAGGCCTTTCAAGAAACTTGAAAACAAGGGGAAACGAAAGAGCAGCTGTTATTGAAGAGAGTGATACATAACGGGTAATGAAAAACACAGAAAGAAAAACGAGGAAGGCAATTAGAGTAACTTTTGGGGAAACTACAAGGAAAACTCCAAGCCCTGTAGCTACTCCCTTTCCTCCTCTCCCCTTTAGAAAGGGAGAAAAGCAGTGGCCTAAAATGGCAAAGAGGCCGGCAATTACCTGATACTCCATGGAATAACCGGCTACTTTTAGGAAAAGAACGGGGAAAGCTCCTTTTATAGCATCAAGGAGGAGAACTAAAGCTCCCCACTTTTTCCCAAGAACCCTTGAAACGTTCGTTGCCCCTATGTTTCCACTTCCGTGCTGTCTAACGTCAACCCCTTTAAGCTTACCTATCACAAACCCAAAGGGAATAGACCCTAAAACAAAGGCAAGAAAGCAAACCAACAAGAAAGTACTGTCCATTTTTACTCCTCTCTAAGAACTTTAAGAAATCTACAAAAGTAAACAACACCGGTATACATAGCTACAACGGCAGAAAGAATAAGAAATCCTTCTCCTAAGAGTTTTTTTCCTGACAAGAGAAAAATGATAGACGCTACAATCAAAGCTGTTTTAAGTTTCCCTCCTTTAGAAGCAGGAATAACAAGTCCCCGTGATGCAGCTATAGCCCTCATTCCTGTAACGGCTTCTTCTCTCCCAACTATTGCTATAACAGAGTAGGGATCACAGAGCTTTACATAGGCAAGAGATATTAGTGTGGAAGAGGTAAGTAACTTATCGGCTACCGGATCAAGTAGCATTCCAAGACTCGTTATACTTTTAGATTTCCTTGCTACGTAACCGTCAAGAAAATCGGTAGCAGCACATACAACGAAGAGAAAAAGAGCTGCCTTAAACTGCTCCTTTATTATCAAAATTACTAAGAAGGGAAGCAGAAGTATTCTTATAAGAGTCAGAAAATTGGGAAGTGTCTTCACCCTACCCATTATACTTTCATCGGCATTATGACATTTTTGAGTTCGGGTTCTTCTTCTGAAACTATAAGAACAGGAGATACAGGCTGATCCATGAGAATCTGCACAGTATCACCGTCAAAGGAAGAAACAGATTCAAGAAGATGATTGATGTTGAATCCTATCTCAAACTCTTCTCCTGTGTACTCTACCGGTATGTTTACCTCAGCCTCTTCAGAAGCGGAATCTACATCTACTTTCCTTGCCGTTAGCTTCATATTACCCGGAGTGATATTGATGATAACAGCCCTAACTTCCTCCTTGTCGTAGATGACGGAAACTTCTTTGAGAGCTCCAACAAGCTCTTCCTTACCTGCAATACACCTCAGTGGATTATCTTCAGGGATAACTGCAAGGTAGTCTGGATATTCACCTTCTATAACGGAAGTCCACATAACCGTATCACCAACCCTGAAGTAAAGCCTGTTCGCTTTTAAAAGGAGCTCCACTTCAGAACTCTCTTTCAGGAGTTTTCTTAACTCAGCAAGGGATTTTTTAGGAACTATGGCAGAAAATTCCTCTGCTTCGGCTTTCATCTCATAAAGTGCAAGCCTATGTCCATCGGTTGCAACAGCGTGTAATTTGTCTCCAAAAGATCTCAAAAGGACACCTGTAAGAATATAGCGAGCTTCATCCTTACTAACTGCATATGAAACTTTTTTTATTGCTCTTTCTACTTCTGCAGAGGGTAACTTTACGCTATAAGTCTCCGGTATTTCCACCTCGGGGAACTCTTCTGAAGGTAGGGTAGCAAGGGAAAAACGAGAATTTACAGACTTAACTACAAGCTTGCTGTCGTCAGTTACAAGAACAAACTCTTCACCCGTCAAGCTGGAGAAAAGTTTTGTCACCTTTGCAGCGTTTACAGTAGTCTTTCCCGGTTCTACAACCTCACAGTCCACAAGAGTAGAAATTCCAACTTCAAGATTTGTAGCCGTTAACCTAAGGAGGTTATCCTCAGCCTCCACCAGTATGTTTGACAAAATAGGAATATTTCCCTTTTTATCTGCAGCGGATGCAACTTTTTTCACAGCCTCTCTTATCTTACTCTTACTAATTTTTACCTCCATATCTATATACCTCCTAAATATCTATATAGTAGTAATAGTATATAGGGTGCACAAATTTTGTGCACAGAGGCCTCAAGCCCTTGATATTCTACAATATTTTTTCACAACCTGTGGATAACTCCTGTGGATAACCCTGTGGATAACTTAAAAGTTATCCACAATT
>CAZQLZ010000102.1:0-2966 GCA_964594265.1 uncultured bacterium | reverse complement strand
TCCACTATTGCAAAAAACTTCTTCTTCCTCTGAGATTCTCCTCCTTCTGCAAAGTCATCGGGAGAACGCATAATATCCCTTACCTTTACCTCTCCATTTTTGATTTTCTCTTCCATTTCCAGAATGTAATCCAGAACAACTCTTGTTTTCAGAAGATACCTTAAAAGAGCCTTCCTTCCGAGTTCCACCCTCTTTGCGAGAGCTATCTCTTCGTGCCTTTTGAGTAGAGATATACCACTCATCTCTCGCAAGTACAGCCTTATAGGATCATCTGATCGGGGCATAGTATCAGGAGCAATGGTGATCTGAAGCTTGGAAAGATCTACGTGGTCTTCACCCTCTTTTGGTATAATATGAATATCGAACTCGTCAAGTTGGGTTATAAGCTCCTCTATAAGCTCCGGCGTTAGGGCTTCTTCGTCTAAGTGTTCCATTAGCTCGTCAAAGGTGATGTAGCCTTTGTCCCTTCCCAGTGCTATAATTTCTTCAAAGTTCAGCCTTTCCAAGGCTACCTCCTTTAATTGGTTGTTCTGGCTAAGGCGCAGGCTAAAGCGTTAAGGTTTCCTCTCCTTAGGGAAAAAATCAGGCTTTTGAGTTCTTTCTTCTCGTTCAGGTCGTGCAACTTCTTTAATCTTCTTTCAAGCTCTTTGCACAGAACCCTACAGACGGCCATTTTCATTTCTTCTTCGGAAAAATCGCTGAAGAGAACTTCTGAAATGAATCCTGAGAGCTCCGGAAACTCCGTCTGTAAAACCGTTGGATCTTGAAACTCAGAGTTTCTGATAATTGAATAAACCCTTGAAACCTCTTCCGAAACGAAGACGTTGGGAGAAACCTCTAAGGGAAGCTGGAATTTTCTTTCAAGGAGTGCCCTGAGGAAGGCTTTTTCGTGAGGAGGAACGGGATTTGCGGCCGTTTCTTCTCTTAGTCGGCGAAAAGCCTGCGTATTTAATTTTATCCAGTGTTCGTCAATACCAAACTCTGCTGAAAGTTTTGAAACGTAACGCTTGTAGATGAAAGGGTTTAAGGTTTTTAGCGGAGCTATGGCCTGTCCTATTTCTCTAAGGACGGTAGGTTTTTCGTGGTCGCTTAAACTTTTAACGGCTTGAATGCTCCAGTCTATAAAGGTCAGAGGAGAAGAAATGAGTTTTTTCAGCTCCAAAGGATTTTTCTTAGCCATAGAGTCAGGATCTTCACCTTGGGGAAGTTGGACGACTAAGGGTTCAATGCCTCTCTGGAGGAATAGTCCGGCGCTTCTTATCGTTGCCTTCCTGCCGGCACTGTCGCCGTCAAACATTAAGATAGGATTTTCGGTATAGCGTTTGACTATTTTTACGTGGTTTTCCGTTAAGGAAGTTCCCATTGGAGCTACGGTGTTTTTTACTCCAATCTGATGCAGGGATATTACGTCAAAGTAACCTTCAACAATAACAACTCTTTTTTCTTTCAGTATCGTTTCTCTTGCCTGATAAAAGCCGTAGAGTGTTGAATTTTTTTTGAAGAGGGAGCTCTCAGGGCTGTTGACGTACTTGGGAAGAGAGCTATCGTTTTTGAGCGTCCTTCCGGCAAAGGCTATTACTTTACCTGAGTGGCTAAATATTGGAATTATGAGGCGTTCTGCAAAGAACTCTCTACCTCTTTCATTTAAGAGTCCAAGCTCCTTAGCAATTTCTGCCTTGATGTCCAACTTTCTTGAATATCCCCTTGGGGCGTAACCTATCAAGAACCTTTCTGCCTCTCTTGGAGAAATACCTCTTTCTTCTATTATGTATTGGGAGACCTGATGGAGCTCCGAGTGAAAGTACCTTGCCGCTTTAAAACCAGCCTCTTCAATTACTGCTCCCCTGTCGTCTTCTGTAAAACTCGCCGGAATTTCTATACCTGCAAGCTCTGCTACCCGCTTTACAGCCTCTACGAATGATAGGTTTTCGTACTTTTCAACAAAGGTTATGGCATTTCCGCCTATTCCACAGCCAAAGCACTTAAATATCTGCTTTTCTGGACTTACAACGAAGGAAGGTGTCTTTTCCGGATGGAAGGGACAGAGGGCTGTAAAATTCCTCCCTACCTGCTTGAGGGATAAGTAGTGGGATACTATGTCAACGATATCAACCCGAGAGAGGAGCTCCTGAATAAAAGAGAGGGGGATTTTTCTCCCCAACTATATCACCTCATTTCAAGTCTAAAATGCCTATGGTAAAAATTATTCGTGCGGGTATTAAAGTCAACTTTCCTTTTTATTCCTTATGTGGTGATGGACAATAAGGAAAAGACAACCCACAAAGACGCAAGCGTCAGCTATGTTAAAGGTAGGATAGTGATAAATCCCGATGTAAAAATCAAAGAAGTCTATAACCCTCCCGTGAAGTATTCTATCGTAGAGGTTTCCTGCTGCTCCCCCAAGGATTAGACCAAGTCCAACTGCGTTTAGTTTAGCCGTAGTTTCCTTAAAAAGGCCGTAGTAGAGGATTGCTGCTACTATTAAAAGAGGAACAACTATCAGGAAGAGCTTTCTAAGGATTTCATTCCCGGAAGACAGAATGCTGAAAGCAGCTCCGGAATTCTCAGCATACCTCAGGCTGAAAAAGTGCGGAATAACTGGCACAGATTTTCCGTAGAGAAACTTCGTTGCAAGGAACTTTGTAACTCTATCAAGGAAAAAAGAAAAAAGTGCGACCGCCAAAAAGAGCTTCTTCAACCCTTACTCTCCGCCTTCTGCTGGAGTGTGTCAAGAATTTTAACACTCAGCACGAAGCGAACTGGTAAATGATATCAGAAAGCCAGTGGAAAATAATAGGAGCTCCTATAGAAGAACTCCTTTCAAACAGCCATCCCATAACAAGGGAGGGAAAGAAAACCTTAAACATAGAAGGGTCGTAGTATATAAGAGAGTGAGCTGTAGCAAAGAGAAAGCTTGAAACAAAGTTTGCCTTTGAAATAAAAGGCAGAAACGGCTCGTTCTCCAT
>CAZQLZ010000101.1:0-43503 GCA_964594265.1 uncultured bacterium | reverse complement strand
CCCCGCAGGACGCGAAGGGGTAGGTTTTCACCTACCCATCACGGGCCGGTCTCCCGGCTCGCAGGGTTTTAGTGGGCAATAGCCTTCCCAGAGCGGGAGCTCTTTACCCCGTCACTCCAGTGGCTAAAGCCCTTTTTATTCCCTGCTCACGGTTGCGAGGACAGCGCCGGACTTTCACCGGACTTCCCGTTCACCCGTGACGCTGTGAATTTTAGGAATTTTGGGAAACTTGGCAAATTTTCTGGTATATTAGCCTCCCGTAGAAATCTCTCGTGGAGGGATAGGTGTCTGAGGTCAAACTTACAAAAAACAGGATTTATATGGAACTTGAGGGAGAAGAGGCTTACATCGTTTTCAGTGTAGTTGAAGAGAAAAGGGTCATTGTGGTAACTACAACTTTTGTTCCTGAGTCTTACAGAGGAAGGGGAATAGCCGGGAAACTTACTTCTAAGCTGGTAGAGTTTGCTGACGAAAACGGTTACAAAGTTTGGCCGTTGTGTTCTTATACACGTAAATATCTTGAAAGGAAGAGACCGGATTTAATTGCGGAGTAGGTATGGAAGTTGTAGTGACTACCGATAGAAAACCAACTCCAGAGATGATTGAAGAAGCTAAAAGGCTTTCACAAGAACTTAAAACGGTTTACGTTAAACGCCGCCATAACACTATTGAATCAATAAAGAAGAGGTGCGGGAAAAACGTCCTTGTAGTGGGAAAGGATCTTCTCCTTACGCTTCATACTCTTTCTGGTAACAGGCTCTTCTTCCATCCAGGACTCTTTAAGATCCGGCTCCTTAATTACCTCTCGGGCGGAAAGGAATCAATGATTTCTGCGATGGATCTAAAAGAGGGAGAGACTGTCCTTGACTGTAACTTGGGGCTTGCTCAGGATGCTTTGCTTGCTGCTTTTGTCTCAAAAAGGAAGGTGGTAGGAGTAGAAAAAGACCCGGTAATTTACGAGATAGTGAGGAGAGGACTTAAAAGGTATCGGCCGGAAGGAAAACTCAAAGTAGCAGAGTTTGCTTTTAGCCTCGTTAAACCCGTTTGCGGTGACAACTACGCTTTTTTAAAACAGTTACCCAACAATTCTTACGATATCGTTTACTTCTCCCCTATGTTCATAAAACCCAAGTGGCATTGTAGCGTCATGGCACCTTTTAGAGAAGTTGCCGTCAAAGACTTTGTTTCTCCCGAAACCCTTAAAGAGGCAGAGAGGGTAGCAAGGAAGAGGGTCGTTATAAAGGTAAACAAAGGAGTGAAGGAGCTCTTTCCATTCCTTTCCGACTACCAAGTTCAAACTTCTACAGGTCACGTTGAATATCTCTACAAAATTTTGTAGGCGGGTGGTTTTCTACAATTTTCACCTACCAGAATGGGGCTTGTTGCTCTATTCTGGGAGATTTTTTTCAAGGTGGCAAGTTGGGTAAAAGTTATTCCGGTAAGAATCAGCCTAAGCAACCTTAAAATCTCCAGAAGGTTTAAGAAGTATAGCTATCAAAAGTCCTACAAAATTTAAAAAAGCCAAGGGAACAGCCCATTCTCTTTTGTAACCTTTCTCCTTTAAAATTATGCTACAGAGAGAAACAAGCACACACCTTGAAAAAATAAGGATGTAAAGGCTCAGTAAGAAAACAACAATAGCAACCCAAAAGGGTAAGTCAATCAGATTGTACTGGAACAGTTCAAAAACGTAGCCTGCAATACTGCTAAACAGAAAAGTAAGTAAAAGCAAGAAAATTGGTTTAATCTTTTCAAAAAATCCCAAGAGTTTGATAGGGAAACTTGCATAATAAAAGGCAATAAGAACTGTCAGAAGAAACGTGAGAGAAAGACCTGCCGGGCCTAAGAAAACAATTCCAACGTAAGTGGCGAGGGTAACGAAGAGAGGAAGAAATAGAGCTCCCAACGAACCTTTTCCTTTATAACCAAGCTTAATTCTTTTTAAAAGGTAAAGGCTTAAAATAAAACTTACAAAGTCTATAAGAGTTAAGATCGCAATAAACATAACACCTCCCTCCTCAAAAAAATAAATGGTCGGGGCGGGGGGATTTGAACCCCCGACCTCTTGGTCCCGAACCAAGCGCGCTAACCAGGCTGCGCCACGCCCCGGAGCCACGCAATATCAATATTGCCTATGCCAACTCTAAAGTCAACCCCTTTTTAGCTTTCCTCTATTTTCACGTTCTCTGGCTTTATCCTTGCAAATCTTCTCTTACCAACCTGAAGGATGAACTCCCTTTCAAGAAGGTCAACCTTAAAGTTCTCATCAAGGATTTTTTCGCCGTTTATCCTAACTCCGCCTCCCTTTATCTGCCTTCTTCCTTCGGAGGTTGACGGAACAAGGCCTACAAGCTTTAATAGCTTTGGAAACCAGATTGGGTTTTCAGTAACGGTTACTTTTGGCTCTGGGATGTTTTCTGGGAGCTCCCTTCTTGAAAATACCCTTTCAAAGTGTTCTCTTGCCCTCTTTGCCGCTTCCTCACCGTGGAAGGTTTTAACTATGGTCTCTGCAAGGTGTTTTTTTGCCTCCATCGGATGAAGTTTCCCTTCTTGAACGGCCTTTTCCATTTCGTCTATCTCTTCTTCAGGGATGCGGGTAACGAGCCTGTAGTAGCGCCACATGAGCTTATCAGAAATTCTCATAACCTTTCCAAACTGTTCCTCAGGAGGCTCTAATATTCCAATGTAGTTGCCGAGTGACTTACTCATCTTTTGAACACCGTCAAGTCCTTCCAAGATGGGCATCATTATGCAAGTTTGTTCTTCCTGACCGAACTCCCTCTGTAGATGCCTTCCGATGAGGAGATTAAACTTCTGGTCAGTTCCTCCAAGTTCAACATCTGCCTGCAGGTAAACCGAGTCATACCCTTGAAGAAGGGGATATATGAACTCGTGAATGTGTATTGGACGGCCTTCTTTAAATCTCTTTGCAAAGTCGTCCCTTTCAAGCATCCTTGCAACGGTGTACTTTGAGGAAAGTTTTATAAGATCGGTAGCTGAGAGTTTCCCGAGCCACTCGCTGTTAAAGACAACAACCGTTTTTTCTGGGTCAAGAATCTTAAAGACCTGCTGGGCGTAGGTTTCTGCGTTCTTTAAGACCTCCTCCCTGCTTAAAGGAGGTCGGGTCTCTGATTTTCCTGTCGGGTCTCCAATCATTGCCGTAAAGTCGCCTATGAGGAAGTAAACTTTATGTCCAAGCTCCTGAAAGTCCCTTAACTTCCAGAGCAAAACTGTATGCCCGAGGTGAAGGTCTGGAGCTGTTGGGTCAAAACCTGCCTTTACTTTTAAAGTTCTGCCGTTTTTTAATTTTTCAAGGAGCTCCTCTTCGCCAATTATTTCCGCAGTTCCTCTTTTTATGATCTTTAGTTGCTCTTCCGGAGTCATCCTTCCACCTCTTCTAACCAAATTTCCATTGCTGTTTCGTCGCAGTTTGGAAATTTTACACAGTTTATACAGTCTCGCCAGATTTTATGGGGAAGGGTGTTTTTGTCAATAACTTTAAAGCCAAGCTTTTCAAAGAACTTTACCTGGTAGGTTAGAGTAAAAACCCTGCATATTCCGAACTCCTTGGCCTCTTCAAGAGCCTTTTTTACAAGGGCGGTACCTATTCCTCTTCCTGTGTGTCTTGGGTCAACGGCTAAGGAGCGAATTTCAGCTAAGTCGTTCCAGAATATA
Organism: uncultured bacterium; assembly: GCA_964594265.1. Lineage (GTDB taxonomy): Bacteria > Aquificota > Aquificia > Desulfurobacteriales > Desulfurobacteriaceae > Phorcysia. The sequence goes on along the minus strand of CAZQLZ010000101.1, from coordinate 39,828 downwards.
GTAAGAGCACAGGTTCCCAAAATTTCCCCGTTTTCCTCGTAAACCCAGAAATCCCTTATGCTTTCGTAGATGCTACTGATAGAACGGGGAAGCATGAGTCCCTGCTTGGCGTATTCGTTTATTAAATACTGGATTCTTTGAGCGTCAGAAATTTTTGCCTTTCTTACATTCCTCTTTGGCAACGCTAATTCTCTCCCATCCTTAGAACTTTAACCGGGTCTGTTTTTGCCGCTCTTCTTGCTGGGTAAATTGTGGCTGAGACACTTATAAGTATAGCTGCAACGGCTGCAAGTAAACAGTCTAAAATATGGAGTTTGAAGGGCAGGTGGTCAATATAGTAAACATCTGGAGGGAGGGGAAAGAGTTTATATTTCTCACCAAAGAGAGAAATAGAAATTCCTACAATTTCTCCGATTACCGTTCCGAGAAGGCCGATAAAAAGTCCTCTAAGGATAAAAACTTTAAGTATAAAGGAGTCAAGAGCTCCAACGGCTTTTAGTATTGCTATCTCACGAGCTCTTGAGTTAACGGTCATCATTAAAAGGCTTGATATGTTAAAAGAGGCAACTATTACTATAAGGGTAAGGATTAAAAACATTGCTAACTTTTCAAGCTTTAGAGCAGAAAAAAGGCTCTTGTTTAAACTTATCCAGTCCTGAGCTATGTAGTCCTTTCCTAAAACTCTCTCTATTTCTCCTTCAACATTTTTGGCGTGTTCGGGGTTGTCAAGTTTTACCATTATTCCCGTTACAACGTTCCCAAAGCCAAACTTTTTCCTCACAGTCTCTATGTGGGCAAGAATCAAGGAAGAGTCAAACTGGTACATTCCGGCTTCAAAGATGCCAACAACGGTGAACTTGGAGCTCCTCGGGATTATTCCAAAGGGCGTCTTTCTTCCAATTGGAGAAAAAACGGTTATTTCGTCTCCTAAGGTAACGCCGAGAGTGTCCGCAAGTATCTTTCCAATTACAACGCCGTTTTTTGAGGATTTAAAGAGTTCCCAGTCCCCCAAAATGAGTTTTTTAGGAAGGTCGGTTACTAAGGGTTCTTTGTCTGGATCGCATCCTCTAATTGAGGCGCTTGAAGCGGCAGAAACATCGGTAGAAGCTGCCATAACGGGAACGTAGAGAAAACTTTCTGTTCCAACAACGTGGGGAATTTCGGATATTTTCTTTTCAGCGTATTCATACTTATAAAAGCCTCCATTTCTCTTCATAACGATAATGTCAGCGTTACTTGAGAGAAGCCTCTCCTTGATAGCGTCCTGAAATCCTGTCATTACGGCGTTAACAACTATCAAAGCTGCTACACCGACGATGACTCCAAGGACTGCAATAAAAAGGGCGAAAGAAGAGTATCCCCTCTTCAACCGAAAACTTCTTAGAACAAGCCACCTAATTAAAGTATTCATTTCCTTCCCGTCTTTAAAATCCTATCAACGTACTTCCCAATTATGTCAAACTCAACGTTTACAAGTTCTCCCGGCTTTTTATACTTAAGGTTTGTGTTCTCGTAGGTATGGGGAATCACTGCCACCGTAAAAGAATCGGAGAAGAGATTAGCAACGGTAAGACTTATTCCATCTATTCCGATTGAACCTTTTTCAACGACCAAGTGAGTAAACTCAAAAGGCAAGCGGAAAGTAAATAGAAAGCCATTTCCTTCTCTTTTAACTCCCATCAACTTTGTAACTGTATCAACGTGTCCCTGTAAAATGTGGCCTCCCAGTCTATCTGAGAGTTTTAGAGCTCTCTCAAGATTAACAGGATCTCCGGGTTTAAAATTCCTTAACGTCGTTCTTTTAAGCGTTTCGGCGGAAACATCAAAAACTAAGTAATTATTACCGATTTCAACAGCCGTTAGACACGCACCGTTAACAGCGATGCTGTCTCCTTTCTTAACATCTTCAAGGATTTTAGAACATTTAACCTTCAATCTTCCAAAAGAAGAAGTCCTTCTTAGCTCTACTACTTTTCCTACCTCTTCAACAAGACCTGTGAACATGAGCCGTCCTCGTGTAAAATTTGGTATCCAAAATTTAAACCAAAGTGGAGGAGAGAGGTTTGAAAATAGCAACTATTGATATAGGAACTAACTCAACAAGACTCTTAGTCTCAGAAATAAAGAACGGAAAAGTTTATCAGATTTTCAAAACCGGAAGAGTAACCCGCCTTGGTGAAGGAGTTAGGGAGAGGAAAAAGCTTTCAAAAGAGGGAATAGAAAGGACAATCAACGCCCTTAAAGAGTTTAAGGAAATTATAGAAAAATACTGCGTTGAAAAAGTTATAGTAGTAACAACAGAAGCCGCAAGGATAGCTGAAAACGCATCAGAATTTCTCTCCGCGGCCACAGAACTTGGCTTTAAGGTAGAGATCCTTCAGGATAGAGAGGAGGCAGAGCTGGTCTTCTGGGCGAACGTTCTCCACTTTAGCCCGAAAGGAAAAGCAATGACCGTTGATCTTGGAGGAGGAAGTACTGAAATAGTTTACGGTGATAAGGAAAAAATTAATTTCTTGAAGAGCCTTAAATTTGGCGTTGTTACTCTCTATGAAGACTTTATAAAGTCAGATCCGCCAAGGGGAGAAGAGCTTCTTAAAATGGAGGACTTTATAAGGGAAGAGCTCTCTAAGATAAAACCTGAGATAAAGGAAAAACCCATCGTTTACGCCGTAGGAGGAACGATTACATCTGTCGTTGCTATGGAAGAGAAGATGACCGTTTATAAGCCGGAAATTGTTCACGGCTACGCGGTAACAAAGGAAATGATTGAAAAGTGGTACGGAAAACTTTCTTCAATGAAAATAGAGGAGAGGAAGAAAGTAAAAGGGCTTGAGGAAAAGAGAGCTGACGTAATCATCCCGGGACTATCGTTTTTTAAGGTTTTTTGTGATGTCTTTGAAATTAAAGAATTGACTGTTAGCGAACTTGGCTTACTTTACGCTTTAGCACTAAAGGAGGCCTTAAAGTGTCAGTAAAGAAAATATCCGTAATTGGAACTGGATACGTTGGTTTAGTTTCTGGTGCATGTTTTGCCTACTTAGGGCACAAGGTTATAGGACTTGATATAGACGAAGAAAAAATAGGAAGACTGAGGAAAGGAGAAGTCCCGATATACGAGCCGGGATTGGACAAGATCTTACAGAGAGCTCTTGAAAAAGGAAACATAGAGTTCACGACCGATTACGCCTACGCCGTTAAGAACTCTGACTTTATCTTTATTGCTGTCGGGACACCATCAAAGGAAGACGGTTCGGCAGACCTTTCTTTTGTTGAAAGTGCCTATAGGAGCATAGCGGAATACATTGAAGATGAAGATTTTAAGGTAATAGTAAACAAGTCAACCGTTCCCGTAGGGACGGGAAGATGGGCTAAGAAGTTTATAGCGGAGCTCCTTTACAAAAGAGGTGTAAAGAATCCTGAGGAGAGATTTGAAGTAGTGTCCAATCCAGAGTTCTTAAGGGAAGGTAAGGCAGTAGAGGACTTTATGAATCCGGATAGAGTCGTAGTTGGAGCAGACAACAGGGACATTGCCGGAATGGTGGCCTCCCTCTACGAAAAGCTCCAGCCGACAATGATAATAACCGACCTTCCTACGGCAGAAATGATTAAATACGCCTCAAATGCCTTTTTGGCTACAAAAATTTCTTTCATTAATGAAATAGCCAATATATGCGAAGCCACAGGGGCAGACGTAACAGTAGTTGCAAGAGGAATGGGATTAGACCACAGGATAAGTCCCCACTTTTTAAGAGCTGGTTGTGGTTTTGGTGGAAGTTGCTTTCCTAAGGATGTAAAAGCTCTTATCTATACGGCCAAGCAGGTATACGGTGAACCCGAGATTCTTAAAGCCGTGATTGAGGTAAATGAGAAACAGAAGCTCAAACCGATTGAGAAGCTTCTAAAACACATACCTGAGCTTAAGGGTAAAACAGTAGCAGTGTGGGGACTTGCCTTCAAGCCAGAAACCGACGACATGAGAGAGGCTCCGTCAATTCCCATCATTAGGAAACTTCTTGAGCTTGGTGCTATTGTAAAAGCTTATGATCCTGTAGCGTTAGAAAATGCAAAGAGAGTGTTTAGCAGAGAAATTGAAAAATACGGCCGGCAACTTCAACTGGTCACGAACAAGGATAGTGCTCTTGAAGGAGCAGATGCACTGATACTCGTTACCGAGTGGGAAGAGTTTAGGGACGTTGATTTTGGTAAACTTACGGGAAAAGTAGTGATTGATGGAAGGAACCTCTGGGAGCCTTCCGTTATGAAGAGCATCTGCACATACGAAAGTATAGGGAGACCATGATGAATATTACCAGTAAGAGAGATTCTCTTAAAAAACTATACACCCCGTTTGGGTGGGTTCTCGCAAAGACTAACGTTTCTCCAAATGTTGTAACTCTAATGGCCATTACCATTGGAACACTTGCAGCTATTCTTTATTATTTAGGACACCCAGTCGTTGGAGCATTTCTTCTATTTGCTTCAGGCGTCCTTGACCTATGCGATGGATACGTTGCAGTTAGTAATAGAAAAGCCACCAAGTTTGGTGCAGTCTTTGACTGGCTTGCAGATAAGTGGGTTGATGGTTTTGTTCTTGGGGCTATTGCCCTTAAGTATTCCTCCGAATGGGTAGCTCTTTTTGCTGTTGTTTCTACTATGCTTCATACCTTTATAAAACCTGTAGTTTATGCAGAAATAGGGTATGAGGAAAGGAAGATAGGGAAGATAAAAGACCCTCTGGAAAATACGGGATTTTTCGGAAGACCAGAAACTTTTGTGGTTTTATTTATAAGCTCAATTATTTATCCCTTTTATCACAAGTCCTTGACTTACGGAATAGAACTTGTGGCTGTTATGACATTCTTGTCCCTTATGCACAGGGTTTGCTACCTTTACAAAAGATACGGCAAGGTGTATGAGGAGTAGTCATGAAAAAACCTTACGTAATGATAGTTTCTGAGGTAACTATTGACGGAAAGTTAACCCTTGCAAAGGGTGTATCCAGTAAGGAAATAATGAAGCTTATGGATGAAGAAGCCAACAAGTATCTCCACAGAATAAGAGCAGAGTGTGACGGTATAATGGTGGGAGCTAATACTGTTAGGATAGATAATCCAAACCTTACGGTTCGGTATGTTGAGGGAAAAAATCCAGTAAGAATTATTCCCGCCTCAACGGCAGATATTCCTCTTGACTCAAACGTCTTAAATACGAAAGTTGCTCCGACTGTTGTCGTTGTATCGGAAAGAGCTCCTGAAGAAAAGATAAAGGCAATAGAAGAAAAGGGAGCTAAGGTTATTGTTGCGGGAAAGGAGAAAGTGGATTTTGTAGAGCTCTTTGAGAAACTCTTTGATATGGGCATAAAGAAGCTCATGGTTGAAGGAGGCAGTAAAATTAACTGGGAACTGATAAAGAACGACTTGGTTGATGAGATAAGGCTCATCCATCTTCCGGTAGTTGTTGGAGGAAACGACGTTCCTTCCCTAATGTCTGGAGAAGGTTTTAAAACCCTTGATGCAGTTAAAAAGTTCAAGATTAAAAGAGTTTTTCAGTGTGGCAATCAGGTAATAACTGAATATGAGAGGGTGTGAATATAGGGTATGAACAATGTTCTTCTTTCTTTTAAAACGTTTCCTTCAAATGATTCCAATTGTTATTGGGATGACATTTGTATCTTTCCTCATCATTAAGCTCGCTCCCGGTGACTTTTTTACTCAGCTTGAAATGAACCCTGCTGTTTCAAAAGAAACGATCAAAGAGCTCCGCAAAGCCTACGGCCTTGACCAAAACTTATTTTTGCAGTATTTCCACTGGCTAATTAACGCTCTCCAGTTTAACTTAGGATACTCCTTCGCCTACCATAAACCTGTAACTGAACTAATAGGAGAGAGGCTACTGAATACTCTCCAGCTTACAGTCTCCTCCTTCGTCCTTTCCTGGCTCGTTGCAGTTCCCCTTGGGATTATCGCCGGCGTCTATAACGGCAGATTCCTTGACAGGTTAATTACGCTCTTTTCCCTTTTCGGTATATCTCTGCCCAACTTTTTCTTAGCTTTCATACTGATGTATATCGCTGCCAAAACGGGACTCTTCCCGATAGGTGGAGTAGTGTCGGAGAATTACGGGGAGCTCTCCCTACTTGGGAAGATTTCCGATAGACTCTGGCACATGGCAATACCTCTTACAGTTCTTGTTGTTGGAAGCGTAGCAGGACTTTTAAGGCTTGTGAGGAGCACCATAATAGAGGAACTAAACAAGGACTACGTTAAAGTAGCCATTGCAAAAGGACTTCCCTACAGAACAGTAGTGCTGAAACACGCTTTCAGGAATGCTATGAACCCATTCCTAACTCTTATAGGTTTTGACATTGCTGGACTACTTTCAGGAGCTGCCCTCGTTGAGATAATTACCGCATGGCCGGGAATGGGAAGGCTCATGTTTGACGCCGTCATGTCTCAAGATTTGTTCTTGGTGATGGGTTCTCTCTATATTGGCGGAATAATGCTTGTAGTAGGCAACTTAATCTCTGATATTCTCCTTGCCCTGAACGACCCAAGAATCAGGGAGAAGGAGATAGAGGGAAAAGTTGTCAGGTAAAGTTTCCTTCATTGAGAAGCTCTACAACAAGAACAGGTTGGCCGCTTACTCCTTAGCTATTCTTGTCTTTCTGTACTTTATCGCTCTCTTTGCTGATTTTATAGCTCCTTACCCCTACGACACCCAGTTCAGACAGTACCCCTACCACCCACCAACTCCTGTTCACTTTTTTGACAGGGAAGGAAACTTTCACCTAAGGCCATTCGTTTACGGTCACCGACTTGTAGATCCCGTGACAAAGACTTACGAAACCGATTATTCAAAAATTTACCCTATAAAGTTTTTTGTAAGAGGTGAAACTCACTATCTTCTTGGTTTTGTGAGAACAAACATTCACCTTTTTGGGGTTGAAGACGGTGGACACGTATTCTTGCTCGGAACAGATAGGCTCGGCAGGGACATATTCTCAAGGCTTATATACGGCACGAGAATATCTCTGACCATAGGGCTCGTAGGCGTTGCTATTTCATTTTCCGTAGGCATTTTGGTCGGTTCTATCGCCGGCTACTTTGGTGGCAAAGTGGACAACATCATAATGAGGTTCATAGAGATACTGATGGCTTTCCCCGCCTTCTACCTGATGCTTGCTCTCCGTTCAATGTTTCCGGTGGATATGCCAAGTGTCTTCGTCTTCATAATTATCGTTGCTATCCTTTCCCTTATCGGCTGGGCAGGACTTTCGCGGGTAATAAGGGGAATGGTTTTGTCAATAAGGGAACGGGAATTTGTAAAAGCAGCAAGGGTCTTAGGAGGTAGTCACCTTTACGTAATTTTTAGGCACGTTATCCCGAATACGCTCTCTTATGTTATCATTGCCGCAACGCTTAGCGTTCCGGGTTATATCCTTGGAGAGTCAGCTCTTAGTCTTATAGGACTTGGAATCCAAGAACCCTATCCTTCATGGGGTAATATGCTCTCTGAAGCTACAAATGTTCATACGTTGTCAGCATACCCGTGGGTGCTCGTTCCCGGACTTGCAATTTTCTTAGTTATAGTGGCCTTCAACCTACTTGGCGATGGCTTAAGGGACTACTTTGACGTGAAGCTTGAGAGGTAACGAATGCTCTACTTCCTGTTCTACCAGGTTTTAGGAATAATTCTCTTCAAGTACATTACCTTTAGAAGTATATACGCTGCCATCACTGCTATGTTCATAGGTTTTGCTCTCTACCCTTACTTTGAAAAGAAGTTAAAGGATTTACAGTTTAAGCAGACAGTTAAGGAGTACCTTCCAGAGACCCACAAGAAGAAAAACGTCCCCACGATGGGGGGACTACTCATAATTGCGGCTTTGCTTATTTCTACTTTTCTCTGGAGTAATCTGAAAAATTCCTATGTCTGGCTTGTTATAGTAGCAGTTACGGGATTTGGGATTATCGGTTTTGTGGATGACTACATAAAGGCAAAGAAGAAAAATCCAGAAGGACTATCTGAAAGGAAAAAGTTCATCTCACAAGTTGCTGTAGCGACAGTTATCGCAGTAGTTCTTTACAAGATGGGATTCTCTACGGAAGTTTACTTTCCTGTCTTTAAAAACCTTCATATAGACTTGGGACTTTTCTTTATCCTTTGGGCTGTATTTGTGATAGTTGGAACTTCAAACGCCGTGAACCTAACAGACGGGCTTGATGGCCTTGCAATAGGGCCGGTGATAACTACCTCTTTTGTGTTTATGATTTTCTCCTATGTTATCGGTAACGTAAAACTTTCCCAATACCTTCAATTTCCCTACGTTCCGGGAACGGGAGAACTGACAATAATCTGTGCTGCAGTAATAGGGGCTTCCTTAGCCTTCCTCTGGTTTAACACCTATCCGGCCGAGATTTTTATGGGAGATGTCGGTTCGCTGTCGCTTGGAGCTCTCCTTGGAACGGTTGCTATTCTTACAAAGCAGGAGTTTATTCTTGCAATTGCAGGAGGGATTTTTGTCCTTGAAACATTATCCGTGATCGTTCAACGGTATTACTTTAAGTATACGAAGAAGAAGTATGGAAAAGGTAGAAGAATCTTCAGAATGGCTCCTATTCATCACCATTTTGAGAAAAAAGGTTGGGAAGAACCCAAAATAACTGTCAGATTTTGGATAATCTCAATAATTCTCGCGCTTTTAGCCTTAAGTATGTTAAAAATACGTTAGACCTCAATACCGGCTGCTTTTAGTATTTCCAAGACTTTTTGGTCTTTTAACCTACATGGAGATTTGACATTAAACCGGTCAACCTTTTCTATTATTCCCATCTCCTTTAGTATTGAAGCATGCTGGGAAAGAAGTGGTTGAGGAACTCCGAGTTTTTCTCTTATTTCCTTAGGTTTCTTTGGTCCCTCAGCAAGCGTTACAATAATACCGATTCTTATAGGATTGGAGAGAATTTCAAAGAGCTTGGCATATTCGCCATACTTTTCGTAAAGTTTCTGGCATGGTTCGTCCATTCATACCTCCTTACACACAAACAGTACAATTTTTCCTGCGTTTCTGTTAAAATTCCTGCTAAGTTGGTCTTTCACAACTTGTTTGCTATCATTCACTTACCTCTCTGCGGTGTCCTTGTTCATGTGAATGAATTTTAGCACAGAGCTACATAGGTGCTTACAGGAAAGGAAATGTTTAAAAGGTTGAAGGAAGATATAGAGACCGTTTTTGAGAGAGATCCGGCGGCAAGAAGCGTGATAGAGGTTATTCTCTGCTACCCGGGATTACACGCTATATGGCTTCACAGGATTGCCCATTGGCTTTGGAATCACAATTTAAAACTTCTTGCAAGGCTCATTTCACATTTTTCCAGATGGCTTACAGGTATAGAAATTCATCCTGGTGCGAAGATAGGAAGGCGTTTCTTTATAGACCACGGTATGGGAGTCGTTATCGGCGAAACGGCAGAAATAGGGGATGACGTTACTATTTACCATCAGGTCACTCTTGGAGGAACTAGTACTAAAAAAGGGAAAAGGCACCCTACTGTGGGAAACAACGTTGTTATAGGTGCTGGAGCTAAGATACTTGGACCTGTGAAAATAGGGGATAATTGCAAGATAGGAGCTAACTCTGTTGTTATTAAGGATGTTCCTCCCAATTCAACCGTTGTTGGTATTCCGGGAAAAGTGGTAAAGAGAGAGGGAATAAAACCTACTAAGGTAGATCTTGAACACGGTAAACTTCCCGATCCTGTTATGGAGTCGCTCAGACAGATGCTTGACATTATCCACGACTTAGAGCTTGAAGTTAAATTGTTGAGGAAAGAACTGAAGAAATGAGAAGGTTCATATGTTTAGCTTTTTTTCTTGTGGTTTTCTTTTCGCATTCCTTTGCCGTAGGTATTCCGAAGGCAGGGGAAAAGGTTTTTACGATTCAGGTTGGTTCGTTCAAAACTAAGAAAAAGGCGATGGAAGTTCTTGAAAAAGTAAAAGATTTTCCGTATGCCAGAATAAGCTATAGGGATGGAAGATTCAAGGTTAGAGTCGGCTTTTTTAGAACATTCAAAAAAGCATCTGCATTTGGCAAGGAAAAAAGACTTGATAAAATAGCTCCCGATTACTATGTAACTGTCATACAATTCTCTCCTGAAAATGTTGAATTTTTCTCTACTTCCCCTCCACCCACAAAAGTGGAAAAACCTTCAGAGGTAGAAGAACATTTGAATGAACTCGTAAAGGGGAATGAAACTTCCACGGGTACAGAAGAATCAGAAAGTCAACAAGACACGATTGGTAAGACCGTAAAGGTAACCTCTTCTCCTGAGGTTTCAGTAGAAAAAGAACTGCCTGAAAACGTTTCTTCTGTCGTTTCACCAAAAACCCTGCCCGAGGAGGAAAGAACGAAAGTTCCTCTTCAAGCCTTAGATAGAATAGAAGAGGAGCTCCAGAAATTGGACGAGAGCTCCGTTGACGTGGCGGAGAAAAACTCTACACAAAAAAACTATTTTCCGCTTCTCCTCATACCTGCAATTCTAATACCTTTGGGAGCTCTTACAGCCAGACGCGTCAGGAAAGATAAAGGCAAAAAAGTGAAAGAGGCGGACTTTGAAAAGTTCATAGCGTCTCTCTTAGAAGAGGACAACTACGAAAGAGTCTTAGAGATCGGTATTCCCTACCTTAGTAAGCATCCCGAAGACACCTTTATAAAGAAGGTAGTAGCGGAAAGTTTAGAAAAGACTGGAAGGTACTTAGAAGCCTCTACTTTATACGTTGAAATTGCAGAGGAGTTAAGGAAGAAAGGACTGAACATCTTAGCGGATACGTTTGAGAAAAAAGCAGAGAGTCTATCAAGCAAAGAATTTAAAGGGGGGTAACCCCCCACAAAGCTATTTTAGGTCTTTCTTCTGGGCTTTCAAGAAAGGCATCATCTCTCTGAGCTGTTTTCCAACTTTTTCAATTGGATGTTCTGCTTCCATCTTCCTGTAGGCGTTAAGAACGGGATAGCCTGCCTGAGCCTCAAGGACAAATTCCCTTGCAAACTCGCCAGACTGGATTTCTTTTAGGATTTTCTTCATGTTCTCCTTAACGCGTTCGTCAATTACCCTTGGGCCTCTTGTATAGTCGCCGTACTCAGCAGTATCAGAAATGGAGTATCTCATACCGGCAAGTCCGTGCTGGTAGATGAGGTCAACTATAAGTTTTAGCTCGTGGAGGCACTCAAAGTAAGCAACTTCTGGCTGATAACCTGCCTCAACGAGGGTCTCAAAACCGGCCTTGATGAGGGCAGAAACTCCTCCGCAGAGAACCGTCTGTTCGCCAAAGAGGTCGGTTTCTGTTTCTTCCTTGAATGTCGTCTCTATAACGCCGGCCCTTGTTGCACCAATCCCCTTAGCGTAGGCAAGGGCAATTTCCTTTGCGTTTCCTGTTGCGTCCTGATGAACGGCAACAAGTGCTGGAACTCCTGCTCCTTCAAGATAGGTCCAGCGTACCAAGTGTCCGGGGCCCTTTGGAGCTACCATGAAGACGTCAACATCTGCTGGTGGAACAATCTGGTTAAAGTGGATGTTGAAACCGTGGGCGAAGGCTAAAGCCTTTCCGGGCTCTAAGTTAGGTTTTACAGCCTCTTCGTAAACCTTCTTTTGCACAGGATCCGGGAGGAGAAACATAATGACGTCAGCTTTTTTAGTAGCCTCGTCTGGGGAAAGAACCTCAAATCCATCGGCTTTAGCCTTTTCAAAAGACTTTCCGGCCCTCAGGCCGATGATAACGTTGATACCACTATCCCTCAAATTTAAAGCATGAGCGTGTCCCTGACTTCCATAGCCAAGAATTGCTACCGTCTTATCCTTCAGATATTCCAGCTTTGCGTCCTCGTCGTAGTAGACCTTTGCCATTTTCACCTCCGTGAATTATTTCAATTTTCCTTCTTTTCGCTAAAAGTATCTCCCTGAAGAGCTCTCACCATCGCTACTCTGCCGGTTCTTGCCATTTCCCTGATTCCAAGAGGTTTTATAAGCTCTAAGAATGCGTCAATTTGCTCCTCGTCCCCTGTAAGTTCTACGGTGTAGGTATCGTGGGAAACGTCAACTATCTGAGCTCCAAAGATGTCAACAAGCCGTTTTACCTCTTCTTTTTTCTCCGCAGATTCTACATTTACGCGGACTATGAGGAGCTCCCTATCAAGCTTCTTCTTGTCTGTTAAGTCCCTAACCTTAAACACGTCTATTATTCGCCTGAGCTGTTTAACTATCTGCTCTATTGTATGTTCATCACCCCTTGCCACCATAGTAATTCTTGAAATTGTAGGGTCTTCCGTATGGCCAACGTTTAAACTCTCTATGTTGTAACCGCGAGAGCTAAAGAGCTCTATGATCCTCGCTAAGGCTCCCGGCTTATTCTCAACAAGAACGCTTATTACATGCTTCCTGTAGCGGAACTTTTCCATAACTACCCCTCTAAACGGCCTTTTTCTCCCTCTTCCTGCCGTAATCTGGCAGTATCATCTCACGCAAGGCACCCCCCGGAGGAACCATCGGGAATACATCCTCCTCCCTGTCAACGATAAAGTCTATAACGACAGGCCTATCGTTAATTGCCATTGCTTCTTTGAGAACTTTCTCAACATCTTGAGGTCTTTCAGCCCTGAGCCCAACGCCTCCCATAGCCTCAACGAGTCTTACAAAGTCTGGTTGAACGTCAAGGTGAACCTGAGAGTAGTTCCTGTCGTAGAAAATTCCCTGCCACTGGCGAACCATTCCCAAGAATCCGTTATTAAGGATTGCAACCTTTATGGCAATGCCGTACTGAACTGCTGTGACGATTTCCTGCATGTTCATCTGGAAAGAGCCGTCACCGGAAATGCAGAAAACAGTTTTATCTGGTCTTCCCACCTTAGCACCTATTGCCGCAGGAACGCCGAATCCCATCGTTCCAAGTCCACCAGAAGTTACAAGTTGCCTCGGGAAGCTGAACTTGTAGTACTGAGCAACCCACATTTGGTGTTGACCGACGTCAGTCGCGATTATTGCCTCCCCCTTTGTAACTTCCCAGACTTTTTGAATGACGAATTGAGGTTTTATAACTCTATCGCTTGGCTCGTACCAGAGGGGGTATCTTTCTGCCCACCTTCTAACCTGCCTTATCCACTTTTCACGAGCAGCATAGAACTCCCTGTTCTTTGCAACCTGTTTTTCAACTTCAGGTAGGAGCTCTTCCATAACGAGCTTTGCATCACCAACTATCGGAATGTCTGCAGGCTTATTCTTTCCAATTTCAGCACTGTCAATGTCTATATGAATAACTTTTGCGTTTGGAGCAAACTCTGAGAGCTTTCCGGTGACCCTATCGTCAAACCTTGCACCTATTGCTATCAGGAGATCACATTCAGTTACTGCCATGTTGGCCGCGTACGTTCCGTGCATTCCAAGCATTCCAAAAAAGAAAGGATGATTGCCCGGAACGGCAGAAAGTCCCATAAGAGTTGCGACCATAGGAATGTTTGCAACTTCAGCCATTTTAACTACAAGTTCGGAGGCACCAGAAGAGACAACTCCGCCGCCAATGTAGAGAACAGGTCTCTCAGCAGAGGCAATTGCTTTTGCTGCTTTCTTTATTTGACCGGGATGTCCTTTAAGAACTGGCTTGTAACTTCTTATTTGAACAGGTGTTCTGTACTCCTCTTCAAAGAAGTCCTCAATTTCCCTTGTTACATCCTTTGGCAGGTCAACAAGAACTACACCGGGACGTCCGGTCTTTGCTATGTGAAAGGCCTTCTTGACAGTATCGGCCAAGTCTTTAACGTCTTTTACTAAAAAGTTGTGCTTTGTTATAGGCCTTGTTATTCCAACCGTGTTAACTTCCTGAAAGGCATCGTTTCCGATCATGAATGTTGGAACATTTCCGGTAAAGGCAACGATAGGAACGGAATCAATCTGAGCTGTTGCAAGGCCGGTGACAAGGTTTGTCGCACCGGGACCGGAGGTTGCAAAGCACACACCAACCTTTCCCGTTACTCTTGCGTAACCGTCGGCAGCGTGAGCTGCTCCTTGTTCGTGCCTTGTTAAATAGTGCTTTATGGAGGAAAATGGAAGTCTATCGTAGATATCAAGAACCGCACCGCCCGGATACCCAAATATCTTATCAACTCCTTCAAGCTCAAGAGCCCTTAGGAGAATTTCTGCACCGGAAAGCTTCATTGGTTCCTCCCGTTTACTTGTAATTGGAAATATTAGCATAAAAGACTTTTTACGCCTATATTCCTCCGTAACATTCCTTAGAGGGAGAAAGGATTTGAAGCTGAAAAAATTTCCATTTCAAGATCCGTATAGAACATTTTTATCCCTGAAAAGGAGAGGTTATCCTGTTAAGTTATTTCTTGACTCGGCCAGTGTAAATCCCAGAACAGGTCGTTATTCAATAATAGCTGTTGGCTGTGTGGAAGAGCTCCGGTCTAAGAACGACCCATTACTATTTGAGGAGCTGAGAGATTTCCATAAAAAGCTTCTGCAGAAGTACAGAATAGAAGAGAATATACCTTTTGGAATATACGGTTTTATTTCTTACGATGCTAACAGGTTCCTTGAAAGGATAGAAGGAAAACAGGTTGATGATATAGGCTTTCCAGACCTCCTCTTTTTTCTTCCGGAAACTACCCTCATATTTGATAATGTTGAGAGGGAACTATACGCTGTAACCTTTTCTGGATTTCCGGATCTTTCCTTAGAACCGCCAAATTTTGGAGAATTCTCGTCGGAACTTAAAAGCTTTAACATGACGAAAGAATACTTTGTAGAGTGCGTTGAGAAAATAAAGGAGTACATTGCTGCTGGAGATACGTTTCAGGTTAATTTTTCCCAGAGAATTGATGTATGCTTTAAAGGAAATGTTCTAACTCTCTACGATAGACTCAGAAAGATAAACCCTTCTCCATTTTCCTTCTTTCTTGATTTTGGAGAGATAAAGGCTGTCTCGTGCTCTCCGGAGAGGCTGATTAAGAGGAATGGAAAATCCCTTGAGACAAGACCCATAGCCGGAACGAGGAAAAGAGGAAAGAATCCCGAAGAGGACAAGAAACTTGAAGAAGAGCTCTTCCTTTCAGAGAAGGAGAGAGCAGAACACATAATGCTTGTTGACCTTGAGAGAAACGACCTTGGAAGAGTGTGCCGTTACGGTAGCGTAGAAGTTGACGAACTTATGGTAAAGGAGAAGTATTCCCACGTTATTCATATTGTTTCTAACGTTAGAGGAGAATTAAGGGAAGGATTAGACAGTGTAGATGTTATAAAGGCCATGTTTCCTGGAGGGACTATAACGGGAGCTCCAAAAGTTAGAACTATGGAGATAATTGCAGAGCTTGAACCTACAAGGCGCTCACTCTATACCGGTTCTGTTGGTTACATTGGTTTTAACGATACAATGGATTTAAACATTGCAATAAGAACTCTTCTTTTCAAGGAAGACTTGGGATTTCTTCAAGTAGGAGCAGGTATCGTTTGGGATTCCATACCAGAAAAAGAGTTTAAAGAAACCCTCCACAAAGGGAGGGCTATTTTAGAAAGTCTTGGGATCAAACTGTAGCAGAAATTACTCCGCAGTTTCCTCTTCTTTTTCCTTTCTACCGGTTTCCAGTAGGCCTGCAAGCTCGGCAAGTGTTGAGTTTTCAAGCTTTTCTTCTAAGATGGCCCTGATGAGCTTGTTCATCTTCTGCTCATTATTTCCGGCAAGCCCGTAGAGAACGTAGTATATTTTTTTTGGAAGAGAAAGCTTTACAACCTTGTTAGCTCTTTTTCCCGGTTTCCTTCCTCGTGCCATATCATCCTCCTTTGAACGATTTTATTCCTGCCGATTTTGTTCTAATTGCAGTGAATCATTTATTTTAATTGTAACAAATTGACAAAAGATTCCAAATAAGGCATAAAAGGAAGTTAACTGAAAAGTAAAAAAGCCTGAGGTTTAAAATATTCTTCTACCCAGAATATCATGAAGATGAATTATTCCTTTTACTTCTTTGTTTTTGCCGATGACAGGTAGAACGGTTATCTTGTACTTTTCCATAATTTCTATAGCCTTTTCTGCAAAAACATCCTCATTAACCGTCTTAGGATCTTTGGTCATTATCTCCTCGGCTCTTGTGGAGAAATCAACTCCTCTTTCAAAAGCCCTTCTGAGGTCACCATCGGTTATTATCCCGACGAGCCTTTCGCCGTCAAGGACGAGAGTAGCTCCGAGTTTCTTGGAAGAAATTTCATAAATAACGTCTTTAAGAACTGTGCTGGGCGAAACAACGGGTATTTCTTCCCCCGTCCTCATTAAATCCTTAACTCTTGAAAGCCTTATGCCGAGCTTACCGCCGGGGTGGAATTTGGCAAAGTCACGGCTCGTGAATCCTTTCAGTTTCATGAGGACAGCTGCAATGGCGTCACCGAGAGCAAGGGTTGCCGTTGTTGAGGTTGTAGGAGCAAGGCCAAGAGGACAGGCTTCCTTTTCTACGTGCAAAAGCAACGTTACGTCAGCAAGCTTTGCTAAGGAAGAATTTGGGTTATTGGTCACCGCTATGACGGGAATACCAAAACTCTTTATTATTGGAACAACGTTTAGGAGTTCTGCTGTCTCTCCGCTGTTTGAAACGGCAATGACAGTATCATCTCCCCTAACCATACCAAGGTCACCGTGAGCGGCATCGGCGGGATGGAGGAAAAAGGCTGGAGTTCCAGTACTTGAAAGTGTAGCGGCTATTTTTTTGCATATAAGACCGGATTTTCCAACTCCCGTTAGAACAACCCTTCCCTTTGTTTTAATGAGTATGTCAACAGCCTTTATAAAGTTTTCGTCAAGAGCTTTAGCGAGTTTCTTTAAGGACTCTGCTTCCTGCAGAATGACCCGTCTTGCCTCACTTACAATATCCAACCTCAAGCCTCCTTAGGATTTTCTCTTTATACCTTTCTTCATTAAAAGAATTCTTTTGCCACTCTTTTGGGAAGTTATTTAACCAGCGGTTAAGGTTCTTTATCCTTTTTCTGTTTGTGGGATGATCCATGAAGAGCTCCGTTACACCACTTGGTTTAAACTTTATTAGAGAGTCAAGGAGCTTAATAGTTTCAACTGAAGCTTCAGGATTCCAGCCTGCCTTTCCCGTATAATATGCACCCATAACATCAGCTTCAAGTTCTTCCTTTCTGCTGTATCCTGCCACTACAAGGTTGAGAAGTAGGTTGAGAAACTCCCTCTCTGCCGGAGAGAGCTCCTTTCCTCCAAAGGTTAAAGCGAGGACGAAGTCTATGCCGTATATAAGCTGCAGTCTCCTGATGGCATGTCTTCCTACAATATGACCTACCTCATGACCAAGGACAAAAGCAAGTTCGGCTTCATTCCTTAAGCGGCGTAAAAGCCCCGTGTAGATATAAACCCATCCACCGGGGAGGGCAAAGGCGTTAATCTCATCAGACTCTATGACCTTAAAGTGGTAGACGACATCTTTCCTATCGCTAACTGCTGCTATTTTACTGCCTACAAACTTGATGTACTCGTTTATAACCGGATCGTGACATAGCTTAACCTTCTTTTCTACCTGTCTTGCGGCCTGTTTACCGATGTTTACTTCTTGAGGGGTGGAAATAAAAATGAAAGCCTTTTCTCCAAAGGGGGATGTCTTAACAACTCCACAGGCAGAAAGAAGAATCAGCAATGATACAATGAATAAGTGAGCATATATTCTTTTCATGCCAAAAATTCTATCAAAGCAAGCAGGAACGCATGACAGTAGAGCCTCGCTACGATTTGGAAATTTTTACGCAACTTAAACTTACTCCAGGTATTTACCTTCATCTTGAAGTCCTTCAGCTTCCACTGTTAAGGCTTGAAGAGGCCATAAAGAACGAGGTAGAGGAGAACCCTTTCTTAGAGTTTGAAGAGGAGCAAGAGAAGAAGGAGGAAGTAGAAGATAGGGAAATTCCGGAGTTCATCTTTGAAGGAGGGAACGTATTTCCGGTAGAAAGAGATGAGAAAAACGTTATACCTTCAAGACTTTCCTTAAGAGAATCTCTCCTACAACAGGCAGCAGCGGAGTTTGATGGAAAAGAACTTGAAATAGCTAAGTTCATAATTGAAAATCTTGATGAAAGGGGATTTTTAAATTTAAAGGAAGAAGAAATAGCAGAGGAAATTTCTGTTCCTGTTGAAACAGTCAGAAGGGTTCGGGAAATTATTAAACATTTTACTCCTGTGGGTTGTGCTTCTTACTCCGTAAAAGAGGCGTTTAAAGCGCAATTACAGGAACTTGAGGCACCGCAAAAGTTCATATCTGCAATTGACCACATGGAGCTCCTTTTAAAAAACTCAAAGGACTTTCAAAAAAAGGTGGGCTTTACGGAGAAAGAGCTTAAAGAATTCCTGACACTCTTAAAAAGACTTGATCCTCAACCCGGTAACTTTGGAGATTTTAACGTTAAAATAGTTCCTGACCTGAGAGTTTATCTCAAAGACGAAAGTGTAGTAGTAGAGGTACTACAGTCTGTAACGTTTAACCTGAAAATTAATACCTTCTACTTAAAACACGCTACGAGGGAAGAGCTAAAGAAGTACATATACGAGAAGTACCAGCGGGCTATAAATCTTAAAAAAGCTATAGAGCAGAGAAACGAGACTCTAAGGAAAATAGGAAAAGTTGTTTTTGAACACCAAAGAGAATTTCTAAAAGATGGGAAAACGTTAAAACCTCTAAGCTATCATGAGGTTGCAGAGAAACTTTCAATCCACGAATCAACCATCAGTAGAGCAGTTAAAGATAAATTTGTTGAAACACCCTACGGCATTTATCCCCTTAAGTTTTTCTTTAAAAAGGGTATAAGTGGTATTTCGGTAGAGTCAGTAAAGGAACGTATTAAAGAAATAATTGAGAAAGAGGACAAGAAAAAACCTTTAAGTGATAGCAAAATAGCGGAGATTCTGAAAAAAGAGGGGATTAAAATAGCGCGGAGAACTGTGGCAAAGTACAGGGAGGAGATGGGAATACCTTCGGCTTTTGAAAGGAGAGAAAAATGAAGCTGCTACTTGAGAAGTGTAGAAACTACTTTGAACCTGAATGGCAGAAGGTTTTGGACTTTATTGAAAAAGAAGAGCTCCCCAGCAAGAGGAGAGCTCTCATACTCACAGAGAGGTTACGAGAAAAGCTATCCGGCCAAATACCGGAGTGGCTAAAAGATGATTTTCTCTTCCACCTTATAAAGCTCTTTTCTTTTTCCCAATTCTTGGGAGATTTCCTGATAAAGCATACGGAAAAGCTACCGGAACTCAGGGAAATCTATCAAAAGCGGTTTTTACCCTCAGAGTTCCGTGTAGAGCTCTTTGAAAATGAAACAGAAAAATCCTTTATGAACAGGCTAAGGATTTACAAGAACCTCCAGATGGCAAGGGTGGTCCTGCGGGACATACTCTCCCTTGCTGACTTTCAGGAGCTTGTAAGGGATGTAACTCTTATCCACGACGCCTGTATAAAGGCGGCTCTTTCCTTTGCCGAAAGAGTTCTGAAAAAGCGCTACGGCAACCCTTCTTGCGGTTTTGTAGTTGTTGATATGGGAAAAGCAGGAGGTTACGAGCTCAACTATTCCTCGGACATAGACTTGATTTTCGTCTACGAGAGTAGATACGGCAAAACAAGCGGCGGAAGCTACGGGAAGCTCCAGAATCATGACTACTTTACGATACTCTCAAAGTACTTGGTAGAGCTCCTTGCTAAGAATACAGAAGAAGGCATTTGCATGAATGTTGATCTCAGGCTTAGGCCCAACGGTACGATGGGGCCTCTGTGCAACGATATAGAGGCCTTAGAACAGTACTACACGGCCATTGCAAGGCCTTGGGAGAGGTTTGCCCTCTTAAAGGCAAGACCGTCGGCCGGTGATTTAACGAGAACAGGTACTGAGTTCTTAAAACTTGCGAGGGCGTTTGTATTTAGGAAGTACATAGATCTTACGTTAATTGAAGAGCTTTTAAGACTCAAAGAGCTAATAAAAACAAAGGTTCTAAAGAAAGGAAAGAAGATTGATATTAAACTCAGTGAAGGAGGAATTAGGGAGCTTGAGTTTATCGTTCAGGCCTTTCAGCTCATCTATGGCGGAAAACATCCTTACATACGTTCAAAGAATACTTTGATAGCTCTTAGAAGACTATTTAAGTGGGGCTTCCTTCAGGAGAAAGAGTATGAAAAACTAAAGGAGGCTTACATCTTCTTACGAAAAACAGAGCATATGCTTCAGATTACAAATTTTCGTCAGACCCAGACGTTTCATCCTGAAAGCGAAGAAGCAGAAGAGCTTGCTAAAAAGATGGGATTTAAAAGTAGGGAAGAATTCCTTAAAAAGCTTCAAAACGTCATGAGAACGGTTAACTCTCACTTTAACAAGTTTTTCCCAACAGGAGACAGGAAGCCTTTATCGGCAGTGAATACTTTTGAACTTCAAAAACTTGGATTCAGAGAACCCGAAGAGGTTAAACACTTTTTAGAGGTTCTCTTAAATCTCAAAACCCTCTCTGCAGAAGAAATTAACCGCTTGGACGTAATGGGAGAACTCTTTTTAGAGCTCCTTCTTGAAGCTCCAGATTCTAAGAATGCCATGAAGAACCTTGTAACCTTTTTTGAGAGGAAGGAGGGAAAGGTTTTCTTTTTCTCTATCCTTTCGGAAATTCATGCCCTGAAGTTGCTATTTTTCCTCCTTTCCACAAAGGACTTTTTCGTAAAGCGCTTTAGAGAAACTCCCGAAATCGTTGATTTCATATTTAACCCCGACTACATAGAAAAATCAATAACAAAAGAGAGCCTTCGTCGGGATTTATCGGAGTTTAAAAACCTTAAGTTTGTGAAGAACTTAGCAGAGGTGAGAGCTGTTTTACGCTTGAGGCTAAAACGTATAGAAATAGAAGAGTTCTTTAAAGAACTTACAGAAATTGCGGATTTTGTCATTGATGCCGTTTATGAGAGTTCCTCTCCAACGTTTTCTTTGGCATCCTTAGGAAAGCACGGAAGTAAAGAGATGAACGTAGGCTCTGATGTTGATCTTCTCTTTTTCTCAGAAAAGCCCCTTGAAAGCACAGAAGGAGCTCTAAGATTCATTAAGGAGCTTGAAAGCTTAGGATATGAAGTTGATACAAGGCTTAGACCATTTGGAGAAAAAGGGGAGTTAGTATTTACCGTCAAGTACTTCAGAGAATACACAGAAAGAATTGCTCGGGTGTGGGAAAAGCTCGCCTTCACCCGTTTCCGTTTCCTAAAAGGAGACCTTAAGGAAGAAGTAGAAAGAATCGTGAAGGACTTTCTCTTTGGAAGTCCCCTTGATAAGGACACCTTGCGGGAAATAGTGACCATGAGGGAAAGACTGGAAACGGAGCTTGGAAAAGAAAAGAACGACATAAAGTACTCTGCTGGCGGAGTTGTTGATCTTGAGTTTATTGCTTACATTTACCAGCTCTATTCAAGGAGGCAGTTTGGTAATACTTTAAAAGCCTTAAGAGTACTATCTGAAGAAGTTTCAGGATTTGAAAAGTTTCCCCGTCTTTACAGGAAAATCAGAGAGGCAGAGACGGAGAAGAGACTTTTTGGTAGTTTTATTACTTACAGTGATAGAATTGTTCAGCTTAAAGAGGAAATAAGGGAAGCTTTCGGGGAGTTCATTGAATGGATAAGGAAAAGAGTCTAAAGGAGTACATCAGAGAAATCGTAGCTCACCTTGAGGAGGAATATCCTTCTCTCTTCTTCTATTCTGGCTCAAACGACACGGCCGTTTTAAGGGATTGGTATTCAATGCAGATTCCTCTACACTTTGTCCTCTTAGTCCTAAGTGAAAATCCTCCGCAGGGACGTTTTACACTTTCCGACATAGATAGACTTGTTAGGGAGCGCTTTAAGCAGTTTACCCGCAAGGAAGCAAAATTCGCCCTTGGTTCTTTGCAGGAGGAAACAATTCCCTACAGGAAGCTTGAGAAGCTCTATACGATACTCAAATCCGTTCTGATTGAGCTTGAAGTGGACGATTTGTCCATAATAGAGCAACTTCAACGACTTAAAAGTTGCGATAGTCTGAAAGAAATTGAGGAGGAGCTGATAAACTTAGAAGAAAGGTTCTACGAACTCCTTTTTGAACATTCTCCACATTCAAGAATGTGTAAACAATTGGCTACAGAGAAGCTTAAACCTTACAGGTTCTACTGGCATAAAAAGGTTTACGAAGTTACAGAGAGAGCTCTTATTAAAATTTGTCTAAGGAAAAAACACGGTATTCCAGAGTTTACGCTGCTATGAAAAGGGAGCTCTACTTCTTTCTTGACTATCCTGCCTGTAGGGAAGAGAGAGCTCTGAAGATACTAAGGGAACTGCAGAAACTTGGAGTGGAGCTTTCTGAGTTTGTGGCCAAAGGTTACAGGGCAGCAGTGTTTAAAGGCAAACTTAACGGGAGCATAGTAGCTATAAAGGTGAAAAGATCCGACGTTCTAAAAGAAAAGCTTATAGAGAAGGAATGTAAAATTCTCAAACACATTGAAAGCTTTTCCATAGAGACCGGAGAACAAAATCCGGCTCCGAAAGTCTACTACTGTAGCAATGAATACTTAGTGATGGAGTTTATAAGAGGACTCCCTTTTTCTAAAGCTCTAAGGAACTACGACCCGAGAACTGTTGTAAAGGAAGCTTTAAAAAGTTGTTACTTCCTTGACAGGGCGAAAGTTAAACACTCAGAGATAAAGGGAGAGAAACATCTCCTTTTTGACGGTCAGAGGATAAGGATAATAGACTTTGAGAGTTCTAAGTTTTCCGAAAAGCCGAGAAACTTGCTTCAGTTTGTCGGTTACCACTTGATAAGGAAGAAAAAGCTCCTTCAAGAAATCGGAATAAATCAAGAAAGAATAAGGGAACTGATAGAGCTCTACAAAGAAGATCCGGAAGAAGGTTTCAGGGCTTTTATACAGGAGTTCTGAAAATAGAAAAAGGGAGAGCCTGAGCTCTCCCTCCTTAGGGTGTTCGCTATCTACTTCTATTGCATTGAAATAATTACAAGGGAGGTAATGAGAACTATCAGAACATATGTTCCGAAAATGCCATAAAACATCAATTTCTTAATTGGGCTGTTTTCCATCCTTCCCTCCTGTAATCAATGCTTTTAAGCTTTTTAGCTCGGCTTCAAACCTGTCACGGTTTAGGAAGACAATAACGTAATGGCCGACAATACCTTTAAGGGTAAACATCGCTGAGAGAATGAATACAAGTCTTGAGAAAAAATGTGCTACTGTTCCTGGTTCAAAGACTATCTTCCATAGGTAAAGCGTTGGAAGTAAAAGGGTACCGCCAACGAGCAAAAAGTAAGTAAAGAGATTAGGCCTGAAGAAACTAAGTTCCCACTCAAATTCTCTTCTCAAGAATCTCTCTACTTCCTTCCAGTTTCCGGTTTGCTGGTAGAGTTGACCGGCTCTATAAAGTAAGTCCCTTCTTTCAGGGAGGAACTTTTCCTTCAGACCAACGAAGGCGGACATCTACCCTCCTACTTAAACTCCCTCTTCCTCAAATTTTGACTTTGCAAGTGTGTAGGTCAGCCAAGCTACAGCAATCCACCAGATGAGAGCTATTATAAGCCACATATCTCCCTCCTTTAGCGTGCTCTTGCCTCTTCAATTTCTCTTTTGATGGACTCAGGAGAAATCTTGAAGAGGAACATCTTGTAAACCCAAGCTTGGTAGGCAATAACGATTGGCGTAAAGATAATTGCCGCAACAAGCATGACTGTGAGGGTTAAGTCGCTGGAACAACCATTGTAGATGGAGATGGAATGTTCAAGACCGTAGCTTGAAGGAACAGCCAATGGATAGGCACCGAACATTACGGCAAATCCAGCAAAGAGGAAGGTAAGCGTAGAAAAGAGGAATGCTTTAGCACCGTTCATATTCTTAACCGCAAAGAAATATCCTACAGCTGACAGAGCCGCGAGAACTATTAAGGTAAACTCAATTGCAGGGAACCTGAAGAGAGCGTGTTCAAGAACACCATTGTTGAGCATGGAGGATATTTGCTTCAACATATCTTCAGGGAGAGCAAGGTATCTAATATGCTCTGAGTTGGAAATTTTGAAAGAAATGGTGTATGCAAAGCCTGTGCAGACAACATACATGACTACAAAGATAGGCCAGATTTTGAGGGCAATGTTTCTTGCTCTCTCTGCGATTTCGCCTTCTGTTTTCCAGATGAGCCAAGAAACGCCGTGGAGAATGATGAAGAGAACTGTCGTTATACCGACTAAAAGTCCAAAGAAGCCGTGGAATGTAAACGGATTAACTAAGTTAAGAAAACTAATAGGAAACTTTTCGGTGTAGACAAAACCACTGAGCATATCTCCTTCAATGGCCATGTTCTTGATGGGAATGCCCGCAAGAATATTTCCAATTGCAACACCGAGAAGGAGAGAAACGATCAAGCTTGACCAGAAGATACTCTGATCCCAGAACTTTTTCCAGCTTTCACTTTCCTCTTTGCTTCTGAACTCAAAAGAAACAGCTCTGTAGATTAGGGCGAGGAGAACTACGAATAGGGCGATATAAAGGGAACTAAAGAGAGCGGCGTAGAGTTCAGGAAAGGCAGCAAAAGCTGCACCACCGGCCGTTATGAACCAAACTTCATTACCGTCCCAAACAGGACCTATGGCGTTAATAGTAACCCTTCTTTCAATATCAGTTTTTGCGACTATCGTGTGAAGGATACCAACTCCCAAATCAAAACCGTCGGTTACGATATATCCCGCAATGAGCACTGTAACCAATATTGCCCATATAGTAGGTAGGTCAAAGTGCATCTTTCACCTCCCCCATTAATAGAGTTCAGTTTCTTTTTCTGGACCTTTGGTTGCAAACTTGGCAAGGAGGTAGAAGTCTGCAATTGCAAGTCCAACGAAAGTAAGGACAAACACGACATAAGTAATCAAAACTTCTGCGTTTGTAAGTTGGGATACAGCTTGGGCGGTTTTAAGTCCAGTTTCAGGACGGAGGAATTTTCCGTAATCGTCAGTGAGCGGATAGACGATCCAAGGTTGTCTTCCAACTTCTGCAAAAGCCCATCCGAGCCAGCAGGCAATATAGGGAAGCGGAAGTGAATAAAGAGCCACTTTGAGGTATCCAGTACTGTTTTCAAGGTTCTTGTACTTCATGAGACCAAGAAGGAAGAGCACTATGAAATAAAATCCAAGATATACCATGAGGTGGAAAGCCCAGAAGTTGAAGTTAACGGGTGGAACATAGTCACCAGGACCGAAGGTAGCCTCAAATTGCTTTTGAAGGTCCTTAATTCCTTTTATTTCAGCGTTAAAACTGTGACCACCAAGTAAGCTCAAAAGACCGGGAATCGGAAGAGGAATTTCAACAATGTTTCTCTGATTTTTCTCATCAGCCCAAGCTACGAGTAAGATATTAGCTCCTTTCTTTGTTTCCCAAAGGGCTTCGCCTGCTGCAAGTTTTGTTGGCTGGGTCTTAGTAACTTCGTGAGCGTGAATGTCTCCAATAACAACTTCTCCAACTGAAGCGATGAATCCAAAGATGAGAGCTATGTAAGCAGATTTCTTGAAGAACTCAACGTGCTGTTTTTTAAGGAGGTGGTAAGCACTGATGGAAAGAACAAACACTGCTGACAGAATCATTCCTGCAGTTGTCGTGTGCCAGAACTTCACATCCGCCACTGGATTAAACACTACGGCCCACCAGTCAGTAAGTTCAGCCCTTACTCCAGCTAAGGTATTTCTAACTTCCGCTCCTACAGGATGCTGCATCCATCCGTTGGCAATAAGAATCCAAAGAGCAGAAAGGTTTGAACCAATAGATGAAAGCCATGCTGCAAGCAGGTGAACAGCTTTTGGCACTCTGTCCCAACCAAAGAGAAACACTCCCATGAAAGTTGATTCCATAAAGAATGCAAGGAGTCCTTCTATTGCAAGGGGAGCTCCAAAGATATCACCGACGAACCTTGAGTAAACCGACCAGTTCATACCGAACTCAAACTCGTGAACAAGCCCCGTTGCAACTCCGAGAGCGAAGTTGATAGCAAAAAGTTTGGCCCAGAACTTAGCCATGTCGCGGTAGATTTGTTTGTTTGTAGTGTAGTAGAGGGTTAACATGATGGCGGAAATAGTTGATAGACCGAGTGTTAACGGAACAAAGAGAAAGTGGAAAAAGGCTGTCATCGCGAACTGTAGTCGCGACACCAGTAACACAAAGTCCATCGCGGCACCTCCCTACGGGATTTTTATTTCCAACTGCAATTTATTTTACGTTTGGCAGAATGATTATATCAAAACCTTGTTAAAGTGATTAGGAATGTAATATGCACAATATTATTAAACTACGCTTTATATTATTTCCGTTCCTATTCCTTCTTGTGTGAATATTTCCAACAGGACAGAATGCTTGACCCTTCCGTCAATGATGTGAGCCTTCTTTACCCCTCCAGTAAGAGCTATCTCGCAAGCCTTTACCTTTGGAATCATACCTCCCGAAACTGTACCATTTTCAATGAGAGAAGAAAGTTCTTGACGGGAAATAGACCTGATAAGATTTCCTGCTCTATCTTTTATCCCCTCCACGTCTGTAAGCATAATTAGTTTTTCAGCTTTTAAAGCCGCAGCAACTTCTCCTGCAACGAGGTCTGCGTTTATGTTGTAGGCTTCGTAGTCCTCTCCTATTCCTACTGGAGCTATTACGGGGATAAACTTAGATTCAAGCAACCTTGTGATAATTTCTGGATTAATCTTCTTGACCTTCCCGACGAAACCAAGATCAATAATTTCAGGTGCTTTTACTTCTGAAAGGTACTTTTTTGAATTTATCTTCTCGGCAACTATGAGGTTTCCATCTTTACCCGAAAGGCCAACGGCATTACCACCGTGGGAGTTTATGAGTTTGACAATTTCTTTGTTTACTTTACCAACAAGAACCATCTCAACAACGTTCATTGTTTCCCTATCGGTGACTCTCATTCCTCCGACGAAACGGGAAGGAATGTTGAGCTTCCTAAGAAATTCGCCTATTTGGGGTCCTCCTCCGTGAACAACAACGGGATTAATACCGATATATTTGAGAAGGACGATATCTTCTGCAAAGGCGTCCTTTAAACTCTCATCAACCATAGCGTTACCACCGTACTTGATGACGACCGTTTTTCCGTAAAACTTCTTTATATAAGGCAGAGCCTCCAGTAGAATCGTGGCCTTTTCTACGAGTTTTTCCATCTCTGCTCCCTTGCCTTTTTATCTAAAGTTGCTAATATTATAAAGCAACGTAGCTCATACTTCCGAAGGGAGTGTGAATATGAATCAGAACACCATTCTTGGTATCATTTGTACTATTATAGCAATAGCTCTTCCACTTTCTTTTGCGATTTTGGCATGGAAGCACACCTTAGAGGAGAAGAAGAAAAAAGGTGGATAGGGTTATAGTTGGAATAACCGGTGCAAGCGGTTCAATTTACGGGAAGAGAACGGTTGAAGTTTTGGTAGCTCACGGTTACGGCGTTGACCTGATATTTTCGGAGATGGGGAAAAAAGTATTTGAATATGAAACAGGACTAAAACCCGAAGAGTTTGTTAAAGAACTTCCCAAGTGTCAGGTTAATTTTTTTAGTCCAGATGACCTTTTTGCTCCTCCTTCAAGCGGTTCTTACCAAACCAAGGGAATGGTGATAGTTCCATGTTCGGCTGGGACTTTAGGACACATAGCAAACGGAGTAACAGGCAACCTCATTCATAGAGCAGCCGATGTTACGCTTAAAGAGAAAAGACCTCTTGTCCTCGTTTTCAGAGAAACGCCAGTAAACAGAATTCACGTGGAAAACATGCTCAAAGCAATAGATGCGGGAGCTACCATCCTCCCAGCATGTCCCGGTTTTTACAGTAAGCCCTCGTCGCTTATGGAGCTTGTGGATTTTGTAGTTGAAAAGGCTTTAAGGCTACTTACCGGTAAAAGTTTTAACCTTACAGAAGACTGGAAAGGGAAGTAAGCTCGCCAGTTAACCTTTTAACCGTAAAGGGTATAACATCGTCAATTTTAGGAGCTCCCAAAGTGAGCATGAGCAACCTATCAAAGCCAAGAGCTACTCCCTCACAGGGAGGTAGAGGTTGCCTGCGTAGGAGCTCCAAAAAACCTAAATCCACAGCTTTTTCTCCCTTCTCAAGGAACTTTTTCCTGTAGTCTTCAAACCCCGTAAGCTCTGTGTAACCGTTGGCAACCTCAAGACCTGCAATGTAAAGCTCAAATCTCTCGGCAAAGTTTCCTTTTACCTTAGCCATTGCAGAGAACTTCTCAGGGTAGTCATATAGGAAAACAGGAACGTCAATCTCAGAAAGGGCTGGTTCCACCCTTTCAACGAGAAGTTTAAAGAATCCGTCCTCGTAGTCTTCTTCCTTAGCCAGGAACTTTACTTCCTCCTCGTCAATGACATCTTTAACGCCTGCAAACTCCCTGAAGGCTTCAGAAACCGTTAAATAGAGAGGTTTTTCAGGTTTTACTCTTTTTCCCTTAAAGACAAACTCCTCCTTCTCGCAGGCCTCAAGAACCGTTTTAACAAGTTCAAAGGTCTCCTCCATTCCATCCCTGTAATCTCCATTCACCCTATACCACTCAACCATAGTAAACTCAACGTTGTGGGTGTCCGTTACCTCTCCGTCCCTAAAGACTTTACAGACCTGGAAAATCCGCTTGGCACCGTGCCACAAGAGCCTTTTCATAAAAAATTCAGGAGAAGTGTGGAGGTACCAGCGATGGCTTTTTCCTGAGAAATCTTTAAAAAGAACTTTCACGTTTTTGACGTTTGCATCAGGATTTTCGTAGGGCACAAGAAGAGGAGTCTCAACTTCAAGGAAACCTTGGCTATAAAAGAAGTCCCTAAGGGCTTTCAGAGCTCTTGAACGAAACCTTAGAACTTCCACTTCCATTAATCTACCTCCGGTAATAAACTTTAACTGTCATGAAAGTGGGAATAATATCCGACATTCACGGTAACTACCACGCCCTTGAGGCAGTAGCCAAGGAGCTCCAAAAAGAAAGCGTAGATGAAATATGGTGCTTGGGCGACGTAGTTGGATACGGCGCCTTTCCCAACGAGTGTCTTGAGTGGGTACTTGAAAACTGCAGTCTTTTTGTTCTTGGGAACCACGAGTTAGCTCTCTTAGGACTTGTTGACATAACGGCACTTAACGATTACGCTGCAAAGTCAATTCTCTGGACAAGGGAAGTAGTAAAACCTTCACTCTTAAAGAAACTGATGGAAAAAGGAGTTCAGGCCTTTGCCGAAAACTACCAGTTAGTCCACGACACGCCAGTAGCTCCGGGAAGTATGGAATACATCTTAACAGTAGAAGACGCCTACCTTGCCCTTGTAAGACAGGTTCGTCCCGTGTGCTTTTTTGGACATACCCATATACCCGTTGCCTACGAATTAAAAGGTGCAAATTCGGTTAGGCTCGTAGCAAGTGAAATAATTCTTAAATCCGGTAGATACCTAATAAACCCGGGAAGCGTCGGTCAGCCACGAGACAGAAACCCTGACGCTTCGTTTATAATCGTTTCTGACGGCAGGGTTTACTTCCGTAGAAAAAGCTACGACGTAAAAAGTGCAGCAAAGGCCATACTGAAAGAAGGTCTTCCAGAATTCTTAGCAGCAAGACTACTTGTGGGGGTGTAGGATGAAAGGTTACATGCTTATAGGAGGAAAAAAAGTTTTTAAGAAGGAAGAAATTAAAATTACTTTTCCCTACGATGGTTCTTTAGTAGGCACTATCCCAAGAGGCAAAGAAGAGGACGTGGAGCTTGCCGTTGAGGCTGCAAAGTTGGGCTTTGAGAAGATGAAAAAAATGACGGCCTACGAACGTTACCAGTGTCTTCAGAAAGCGGCAAGGATTCTCTCAAGTAGAGCTTTAGAGTTTGCCCAGCTTCTTACCTTAGAAGTCGGTAAGACAATAAAAGAATCAATGGGAGAAGTAGGAAGAGCCGTTAACACAATAACTTTGGCGGCAGAAGAGGCCAAAAGAGTTCTCGGAGAAGAAGTCCCCTTTGACGTTGCCCCCGGAATTAAGAACAAGGTAGGCTTTTACAGGAGAGTTCCAATAGGACTAATAGGCTGCATCACTCCCTTTAACTTCCCCCTAAACCTAACCTGCCACAAGGTAGCCCCAGCGCTCGCAGCAGGAAACAGCGTGATAATAAAGCCATCTGAGAACACATCCTTAACGGTTATAAAGCTGGCTGAGGTCCTTATAGAGGCCGGTTTTCCGCCAGAAGCTGTAAACGTCGTCACCGGTTACGGCGAAGAGGCCGGAGACGTCCTTGTAAGGCACAGTGACGTTAGGATGATTACCTTCACCGGAAGCGTTGAGACAGGAAAGATAATCATGAGCCGAGGAGGACTCAAAAAGTACGCCATGGAGCTTGGCTCAAACGCTGGCGTTTATATAGATGAAGACCAAGAAGAAAAGCTCTCAGAAATTGCTGAGAAAGTTGCAAGGGGAGGATTTGCCCTTGCCGGACAGGTTTGCATATCCGTTCAGAGAGTATTCGTTCATGAAAAACTGTTTGAAAAGTTCACCGAAGAGATAACGAAATTCACGAAAACCCTAAAAGTAGGAGACCCGAGAAAAGAGGAAACAGACGTTGGACCCGTAATAGACAAAAACGCCGCTGACAGGATTATGGAGTGGATAGAAGAAGCGGTCGCCCTTGGCGGTCAAGTTGTATGCGGTGGCAGGAGGCTATCAGACACCCTCATTGAGCCGACAATCGTTATAAACGTTCCCGAAAAAGCCAAGCTCTTTTCAAAAGAGGTCTTTGGCCCCGTAATCCTCGTAAACAGCGTCTCCGGACTTGAAGAGGGAATTAAACAGGTTAACAACTCCCCTTACGGACTTCAGGCCGGAATCTTTACAGGTAGCATCAAAGCGGCCTTCAAGTTTGCAGAAGAGGTTGAGTGTGGCGGAATTATGATTAACGAGATTCCAACCTTTAGAGTTGACCAGATGCCCTACGGCGGCGTTAAAGAGAGCGGCATAGGAAGGGAAGGTCCCCATTTTGCTATTGAGGAGATGACGGAGATTAAGACTATATGCTTTGATCTAAACTAAAAAAGGGGGATAAAGTCCCCCTTTACTTTAAGAGCTCTGCGGCTTCTTTTGCTGTTTTACCTTCGTGGACTATTGCAGCAATAGCTCTAACGATTTTCTCCGGATTTTCGTGCTGGAAGGCGTTTCTTCCGATTGAAACGCCCTTACCGCCGGCCTTCATTGCTCCTTCAACCATTTCTAAGATAGCCATGTCGCTGTCCATCTTAGGACCACCGGCAATGACCACAGGAATAGGGCAACCTTCAGTTACCTTCCTGAAAGAGTCTGGGTCTCCGGTGTATGGAACCTTAACGATATCGGCTCCAAGTTCTGCGGCAACCCTTGCACAGTGAGCAACAACGTCAGGGTCAAACTGATCCTTGATGTGTTCACCGCGGGCGTACATCATAGCAATAAGGGGCATTCCCCATTCAAGACATTTTTCAGAAACCCTGCCAAAGTCTTCAAGCATCTTATCTTCGTTTACATCTCCCAAGTTTACGTGGATAGAAACGCCGTCCGCTCCAAGCTTTATGGCTTCTTCAACAGAACAGACAAGGACTTTTGAGTTTGGTTTAGGAGAAAGAGCAGTACTTGCTGAAAGGTGAACGATAAGTCCAACGTCTTTACCGCGTCTTCGGTGGCCGTGCCTTACAAGTCCTTTGTGGATGATTACGGCATTAGCGCCACCATTGGCAACTTTGTCTATTGACTCCCTGATGTTTATGATGCCCGGAATCGGTCCCATTGAAACGCCGTGGTCCATTGGGATAATAACGGTGTTTCCCGTTTCTCTGTTAATAATTCTTTCCATTCTTATTTCTTTTCCGATTTTCATTATGAGAACCTCCAAAATAGAATTTTCGGGGATTTTCAAAACTACGGAGCTTTACTTAGGATAGTAAACTACTGCTGGCCTCCCTCCCCGAAGGGAGGGAAATAGCTGTCATAGGAGAAGAGATATTTTTCAATGAAGTCGCAGAGGACGTGCCCGAGGGTTATGTGAACTTCCTGTATTCTGGGGGTAGAGAAACTTTTAACAACAAAGCAGTGATCAACTACTTTTGCAAGTTCGCCACCGTCTCTGCCGGAAAATCCAACCGTAAGGAGCTTTTTCTCCTTAGCCTTTAATGCTGCATTTACAACGTTTTTAGAATTTCCGCTCGTGCTTATTGCTATAAGCACGTCCCCTTCCTCGCCTAAGGCTCCCACCTGTCTTTCAAATATTCTATCAAATGAGTAATCGTTTCCAACAGCAGTTAGGATTGAAGTATCCGTTGTAAGAGCTATTGCCGGCAGAGCTCTCCTCTCCATTCCAAACCTACCAACAAGCTCTGCCGCTATGTGTTGACAATCGGCAGCAGAACCGCCGTTTCCGCAGAGGAGTATCTTTCTCCCCTCCTTTACTCTTTTGGCAATTTCAAGGAAAACAGTATATATCTTCTCCCTGTTCTCCTCAACAAAAGCCCTCTTTAGGTCGGCACTTTCTATAAATGAGTAGTATATAAGCTCCTTCATGCGTTCATCGCCTTTAGGAAGTCTTCGTTGGTCTTATATTTTTTAAGCTTTTCAAGGAGGAACTCCATCGCCTCAACCGGAGACATAGAGGTAAGGAGTCTCCTTAAAATCCAGACACGGTTGAGCTCCCACTCAGAGAGGAGGAGCTCCTCTTTCCTTGTTCCAGACTTCTGAATGTTTATCGCCGGGAAGATACGCCTTTCAACAAGCTGTCTGTCAAGGACTATCTCCATGTTACCGGTTCCCTTAAACTCCTCAAAGATAACGTCATCCATCCTGCTACCTGTCTCTACTAAAGCCGTGGCTATTATCGTGAGACTACCGCCCTCCTCTATGTTTCTTGCCGCACCGAAGAACCTCTTTGGCTTGTGGAAGGCGTGAGCGTCAATACCACCGGAGAGTATCTTTCCACTGGGAGGAGTAAGGGTATTGTAAGCCCTTGCAAGTCTCGTGAGAGAGTCAAGGAGAATGACAACGTCCTTTTTATGCTCAACAAGTCTCTTTGCTTTCTCTATAACTATCTCTGCAACTTGGGCGTGCCTTTCGGGAGGTTCGTCAAAGGTAGAGCTGATAACCTCGTCTGCAAGGGTATTTCTCTTCATGTCGGTAACTTCTTCAGGACGCTCGTCTATCAGCAGAATAATGAGGTAGGTTTCTGGATAGTTAGTTTTTATAGCGTTGGCCATCTTTTGGAGGAGAACAGTTTTTCCTGCCCTTGGAGGAGCAACTATTAGTCCCCTCTGTCCCTTACCGACAGGAGTGATGAGGTCAACAACCCTTGTTGAGAGCTCCGCAGAGTCGTTTTCAAGCCTAAAGCGCTCGGTAGGATGGAGAGGAGTCAGCTGGTCAAACTGAGGTCTCGCTTTTGCAACTTCTGGGGGTTCCCAGTTTATCGCATCAACCTTTAAGAGAGCATAGTACTTCTCACCCTCTTTCGGAGGCCTTACCTCTCCCGCAATCGTGTCGCCGGTTCTTAGACCGAACTTCCTTATTTGGGAAGGTGAAACATAGATATCACTTGAACTTGGTAGATAGTTGTTTTCCGGAGAACGCAGAAAACCAAAACCGTCGGGTAGAACTTCAAGGACTCCAACTCTGAAAATTGCTCCCCTTCTCTCAGCGTCCTTTTCAAGTATCTTCCTTATAAGTTCCTGCTTTTTTACGAGCTTAACGTCTATGCCGAGAGATTTGGCTATCTTCCTGAGGTCAAAAATGCTCATTTTTTGAAGCTGGTCAATAGTAAGTCCTTGGGTAGTATTTTCCGCCATAAAGATGCTCCTCCAAACAAAGTTTGGGTTTTTTTAATGAAACTGTGTTAATAAGATTCCTCTTCTCCCTCTCTTTTCCTTCCGGATAATTTTGCAATCCATATGCTCAGTTCGTAAAGTCCAAGAAGAGGTAGAGCCATCATCACTTGGGAAAAAGCGTCAGGAGGTGTCAGTACCGCGGCTACTATGAATATTAGAAGGATAGCAAATTTCCTGTTCTTTTCTAACATTGTGTAATTTATTACCTCCAGCTTTGAAAGCAACCATACAACGACGGGGAGTAAGAAGACAAAGCCGAAGGCAAGTATCATCTGTATTACAAAGGATATGTAGCTTCCCACCGTAATTTGGGGAGTCAAAAGGTCTCCCATAAATCCCAACAGAAACCTAAGACCAAAAGGAAGAATGACAAAGTAGGCAAAGCAAACTCCCAGGGAGAAGAAAAGAATGGAAAAGAACATAAACGGTAGAACAAACCTTTTTTCGTGCTCGTAAAGGCCGGGTTCTACAAATTTCCAAATCTGATAGAGAATGTAAGGAAAAGAAATTATGATGCCTGCAAAAAACGTAACCTTTAGTGCAGTAAAGAAAGCTTCTGGAGGTGAGAGGAATATTAACTTTCCTTGAATGTTTTCTGGTAGTGGCCTTTCCAGGAACAGAAGTATGTTCTTCTTAAAAGGCCACGCGACCAGAAAACCGACTATAATAGCTACTATAGAACGAAAAATTCTCTGTCTAAGTTCCTCTACGTGTTCAGTAACCGGTAGTTCTTCATGAGGATCAACAGTTCTTTTCGTTGACATGTCCCTACTACTGTTCCTTGATTTTTATTTTTTCTACTTTCTCTGATTCAGCAACCTGTTCTCCAGTTTCTTTCTGTTCGGATTTCTTTTCCTCTTCTTCGTCAAGCATTCCTGAAGAAGCCTTTCTGAATTCTCTTATAGCTTTTCCGGTGGAGCGAGCAAGTTCAGGAAGCTTCTTGGGGCCGAAGATGAGTAACGCAATTGCAAAAATTAGTAAAAGTTCCTGGGTTCCAAGACCAAACATCTTTCCTCCGTTAGTAAGAAGATTTTGTGGCTTCCTTTAGCTCTTTGAGGAGAGTTCTAAGACTATTCATGTCACCCTTTTCTATTCGTCTAACTACAGCACTACCGACAACGAAGCCATCAGGAGTATTATACATCTCCTTTATGTGTTCTCCTCGCGATATACCAAAACCTACGACAGTTCTCTTGCCAGTGATTTCCTTTATCCTGCGGATATCCATTTCTATCTCCTTATAGGCAAGCTTCTCTCTCTCCCCTGTTATGCCGGTAACGGAAACGTAGTAGATAAACTCGCCGGTAACTTTTCCAATCTTTTTAACCCTTTCATCTGTACTGGTTGGAGCTGCAAGGAAAACGGGGGAAAGTTTTAAGGACTTAACTTTCCTCGCAAAATCCTCCCCCTCTTCTGGAGGAAGGTCTGGAACGATAAAACCGTCAACCCCGACAGCCTTAGCGTCTCTAATGAACTTTTCCTCGCCGTAAATAAAAATGGGATTGTAGTAACCCATGAGGAGTATGGGCTTTTCCCTTTCAAATTCTCGTAGTTTCTCAACGAGCTCAAAAACTTTTTGCGTGTTCGCTCCTGCAGAAAGAGCCCTCTCGTGGGCTTTCTGAATCGTGGGACCGTCAGCAAGGGGGTCAGAGAAGGGCATTCCTACTTCTAACATATCGGCGTACTCTAAGAGCAGTTTAAAGATATCTACCGACTTAGAGCAGTCCGGGTCGCAGGCCGTTGCGTAAACTATTAACGGCTTTTCACCTTTGGCCTCAAGGGATTCAAAGCAGTTTTTTATTCTTTCCATACCTTCTCCAGGAAAGGTAGAGTAGAAAGACGGTAGTTAGAACAGTAATGCCGATAAGTTTATGTTTAATGATAAATGAAAAGAACTCACCTATCAAGTTACCAACCACAAGGTAGGAGAAAATCCAAAGGAGAGCTCCGGTAACGTTGTAAAGAGTAAACTTCAAGAAAGAAGGACGGAAAGTCCCGATAACTACAGGAAGAACTGCTCTTACAATGGGTATAAATCGTCCGAAGATGATGGTAACATCTCCCCTCGTCTTTATGAGCTTTCC
Organism: uncultured bacterium; assembly: GCA_964594265.1. Lineage (GTDB taxonomy): Bacteria > Aquificota > Aquificia > Desulfurobacteriales > Desulfurobacteriaceae > Phorcysia. The sequence continues at coordinate 3,807 of CAZQLZ010000101.1, read as the reverse complement.
TGCCTTCTGGAGGTCTTCACGGGAGACTCTTAAAAAAGAGAGGTACTTTTCAAGAACTTCCTCACCCAGAAAATAGCCTATAAAGTAGGAAGCTGTATAACCAAGAACTGTACCGAAACTTGCACAGATTAGAAAGGAGAATGGAGAGATAACGCCCTTTGAAGCGAGAACGCTGCCAACAATGAGTATTTTTTCGGCCGGAAGAAGAAGGCCAAGCAAAAGTCCCGTTTCAAGAAAAGCCCACAGGAAGAGGAAAAAGCAGGAAAGTTCCGGGTGGTTCCTTATAAACTGCGCCGAGACTTCAACAAGGTTTCCAAGTTCCACTTGACACCCTTAGCCTTCTCAACTAAACTTCACAAGCACAGCAAGGCCGAATTATATCAGGAGGTTTATTAAATGAAAAAGGGTATTCATCCCGAGTACAGGGAAACAAGAGTCATCTGTGCTTGCGGTAACACGTGGGTAACAAGGTCTACCAAGTTCCCAGAAATCAGAGTTGAAGTGTGCAACCAGTGTCATCCTTTCTTCACAGGAACTCAGAAGCAGAAGGTTATGAGGGGTAGGGTAGAGAAGTTTATGGCCAAGTACGAGGGTAAGTACTAAAAATGGGTGTCACCCTCCTATCTCAAACCGATGATATGCTGAAAGTTATTGCTACCGCGGCCCGGGTTTGCTACTCCGGGCTGCCGCTTGAATGTCTCCTTTCCCGCTACTCTGAAGAGGAGGATAGGCGTTTAATAAAAAAAGTAGTAGGAATGGGGCATTTATCCGTTGTTGAACACGGTGTTATGACCTTTAAAGTGGACAGTTCGTTTAAAGAAGAGCTCTTCAGGATAATGATTGATAAGCCGTTCTTGAAAATAACGGAAGTTAAAGACGGTTTTATCGTCTCTTTGAACCTCAGGACAATGCTGGAACTCTTAGAGGAAAAACCTGAGCTAAGGTTCTGTAGGGAAATTTCAAAGTTTTTGCCGGACTTTCTCCCTAAGCCGAAAGGTCAATAATCCCTTTATCTCCCTTAAAAATTTCTCTCTTTTTTTCCTCGCCGTATTTAAGATTTTCAGATATCCGAAAGAGAACAAGTTCAAATCCTTCTTTTTTTAACTCGTTCCTGAACATTTCTTCGTTTTCCCTTAGGATATTCTGAAGCTCTTTCCTCTCGGTTATAGCCTCAACCGAAAGGTTTTCATTTAGAAGCTGAATAAAAATCCCCAAGCTTCCAAAACGGGTTTCTACCTCAACGTAAACTTTCTGAACGTCACCTTGAGGAGAAAGATAAGCGTTCCCCTTAAATTCCTTGTCAAAGGCAAAAGGGAAGACCACGATACCGCTGACAACAAAAACGGCCTGAAGTGATAGAAGTGATACGACCAGCTCTTTGATTAACTTCTTCGTAAGATTTTTGGGTAACTCTCCTTTAGCACGTTCAAAAACTTCGTCTTCTAAAAGGAGTAGCAACGAGAAGACTGAAAAAGGGGAAAGAACTCTACTGCTGAATGCAGCTGAAGAGCTCTTTAAAAACTTTCCAAACTCCTCTTTGAGTTCAGGATAGTGAACTGATACATACTCGGCAAGGAGGTTAAGAACTTTCGGATTCTTGAGAACCTCTACGCTTGAGACAAGCTTCTCAACAGAAAACTGCGGTAGGAGTAGCTTCAACTTACCAAGAACGGTTTCTAAGAACTCATCTTTTTTTACTAAGGAGAGCTCTATCCGAGGATAGAGAGATTTTAAGCGGAAAAGGAGCTCTTCTCCAACTTTAAATTCCCTGTTGACTTCAACGTCTGCAATCAGGATAAGCTGTCCTGAGCGAAGTTTTGCCTTACCCTCCGGAGTAAAACCCTCAAAGGTAGCTTTTATAAGGAGGGAGTTTAGCTCCTCCTCTACGCCTTTTTTCTGTGCTCCCGAAGAAATTGTTGAGAGGAGCTTTCTCATATCGTGGTAGGAAAAGTTTTCAAGTTTTTTGGGAAGATCCCTTGAAACGCTGTCAAGGGGAATAATCCCCTCTATCCGCCTTATTTCCAAACTTCGTTCCCTTTATTTGGTTAGTCAAAAAGGTCAGTAGAAAGGTATCTTTCTCCCGTGTCGGGAAGTACCGTAACAACCCTTTTAACTCTCCCCGTTTCCTTGGCAACTTTTAAAGAAGCGGCAAGATTAGCGCCGGAGGAAATACCGGCAAGAACTCCAAACCGAGAAGCAAGGAGTCTTGCGTAATGCTTAGCTTCCTCATAGGAAACCGTTTCCACCCTGTCAATCAGCGAGGTATCCAAGACGGCCGGAATAAATCCTGCGCCTATTCCCTGAATCTTATGGGGCCCTGCCGGCTTTCCAGAAATAACGGCAGACGTGTCAGGTTCAACGGCAACGCAGAGGCAGTCTGGATTTACCTCCTTAAAGCGCCTTGAAACACCTGTAAACGTTCCGCCTGTTCCAATACCGGCAACAAAAACATCCGGGATGACTCCCATCTGTTCAAGTATCTCCAAAGCTGTCGTTCTGTAGTGAACTTCTGGATTTACAGGATTTTCAAACTGCTTGGTAGGGAAGTAAGCTTCTGGGTTACTTTCTACGAGCTCTCTTACCTTTTTAACTGCTCCCGGAATTCCCTCCTCTGCCGGTGTCAGGATAAGTTCTGCTCCGTAAGCTCTTAGTATTTTTTTTCTCTCCTCACTCATGTTCTCCGGCATAACGATTGCACATCGGTAGCCTTTCGCAGCACAGACAAGCGCAAGCCCTATACCGGTATTACCGCTTGTGGCCTCTATGACAACTTTCTCGGGTATTAAAAGTTCCTTTTTTTCGGCATCCTCAATAATCGCAAGGGCAACCCTGTCCTTTATAGAGCCTCCAGGATTAAACATCTCAAGCTTTAGGAAAAGCTCAACACCTTCAACTTCAACCCTTAAAAGGGGCGTGTTTCCTACCTTCTCAAGGATAGACCGCGAGAATATCCTCATTTCTAAGTTCCTCTAAGATGAAGATTTTTTTCTTCCTCTTCCTTGTCTCTCCTTTAACTTTATCAAAAACGGACTTTTTAAAGACTGTAATTCCTCCAACGTGTCCCGCTGCCTTTTTAAAGAAAAATTCAGTAAGTCCAAACTCTTCTTTCCATTTCCTGTAGAGGTCTTCCGAAATACCTCTTATTAATTTTCCACCAACAAGAAAACGGACAAGGTTTTTTTGGAATTCCTTTCTCAAAAAGCGCAATTTTGAGTCCCTTGTTAAGTTTCTCCTTACAGCTTCTTCTAAGGTTATATCCTCTGTTAAATATTGGCAGGTAATCTTAATAATTTCATTTATCCTGTCTGGAACGATATCCGTACTTCCCTTATAGGTTACTCGCCTGTGTTTTACCTTTGGAAGTATCTCTAAAGTTGCTCCTTTCATTCTCTCACTACTGTCAACAATGCCCCCAACCACTATGAGGGTATCTGGTGTTACCTCTTCGTGAGTGAACTCTTTATCACCAAAAGGGTCAAGAACAATAACATTTTCTACTTTTGGTAAGTTAGTGTAGAGCTGAAAAGGAATGGAAGGGCAGAAAACTTCTTTCAGCATTCTGATAACTTCATCATCTATAGAGGTTACGATGAAATTTTCAGGAGTCAAATAGTCCTTGACAATCCCATAGGCTATTTCAAGCTGGACCATAAGGCTCTTCCTTTCTGAGGGAAGGAGTTTGTTAAAAAGGGACATGTCAACGGCAAAGGTAGGGTAGTTAAATCTTATATCGCTAAAGTCAACGCTTCCCCTTGTCCTAACAACTGCCGAGTCCGGTTTAATGGTGCCTTTAAGGGCAAGGAGCTC
>CAZQLZ010000100.1:0-2647 GCA_964594265.1 uncultured bacterium | reverse complement strand
CAAATTGACAAAGCTCCAGAAGAAAGGGAGAGGGGTATCACAATCGCGACAGCTCACGTAGAGTACGAGTCTGAAAAGTACCACTACGCCCACGTAGACTGTCCCGGTCACGCTGACTACATCAAGAACATGATTACCGGTGCTGCTCAGATGGACGGTGCTATTCTCGTAGTATCCGCTGCTGACGGCCCAATGCCCCAGACAAGGGAGCACGTTCTCCTTGCAAGACAGGTTAACGTTCCTTACATCGTAGTATTCCTCAACAAAGTAGACATGGTAGACGACGAGGAACTCCTTGAGCTCGTAGAGCTTGAAGTTAGGGAACTCCTCAACGAGTACGGATTCCCCGGAGACGAAGTACCTGTAATCAGGGGATCTGCACTCAAAGCTCTTGAATGTACATCCCCGGACTGTGAATGGTGCAAGCCGATCTACGAGCTTGTAGAAGCCCTTGACGAGTACGTACCTGAGCCAGTAAGAGACATTGACAAACCATTCCTCATGCCGATAGAAGACGTATTCTCCATATCTGGACGTGGAACAGTAGTAACAGGAAGAGTAGAGAGGGGAACGCTTAAGGTAGGAGAAGAAGTAGAGGTAGTAGGACTCAGGGAAGAGCCAATTAAGACGGTAGCAACAGGAATAGAAATGTTCAGGAAGGTGCTTGATGAAGCACTTCCTGGAGACAACATAGGAGTGCTTTTAAGGGGAGTAGGAAAGGACGAAGTAGAGAGGGGAATGGTAGTAGCCAAGCCTGGAACGATTAAGCCTCACAAGAGGTTCAAGGCAGAAGTTTACGTACTTTCCAAAGAAGAAGGAGGAAGGCACACACCGTTCTTTAACGGATATCAGCCCCAGTTTTACTTTAGGACGACGGACGTAACAGGGAAGGTTAAGCTTCCAGAAGGCGTAGAGATGGTGATGCCTGGAGACAACGTTACCTTTGAGGTAGAGCTCTTAAAACCTGTAGCTATTGAGGAAGGACTCAGGTTTGCTATTCGTGAGGGTGGAAAGACTGTTGGAGCTGGCGTAGTTACTGAAATTCTTGACTAATAAAGCTTTCGTCCCCTCCTGGGGGACTTTTTCTTTAAAAACAAAGTATAGGAGTTAAAAATGGCAAAGAAAGGAGCACGTGAGATAATCCAGCTTGCCTGTACAGAGTGCAAGAGGAGAAACTACACAACAACTAAGAACAAGAGGAACACACCAGACAGGCTTGAACTCAGGAAATACTGCAAGTGGTGTAACAAACACACCTTGCACAGAGAGGTGAAATAGTCTATATTTCCTCTTGCAGGTAGGCCAGTAGCCCAATTGGTAGGGCTCCGGACTCCAAATCCGGCGGTTGGGGGTTCGAGTCCCTCCTGGCCTGCCATTTATTTTTATTTATTCCTTTGATAAAATCTCCAAATCAAAATTTCAGACAAAAATGCTTTTTTAAAGTTTAAATGAGGAAATCATGTCTCCAGTAAAGTTTTTGAAAGAAGTTCGTGAAGAGCTAAACAGAGTTACATGGCCTAAGAAAGAAGAGGTTGTAGAAGCAACAGCGGGAGTGGTGGTCTTTTGTGCCTTTATTGCAGTTTACTTTTGGGTGCTTGACTTTGTCTTTTCCGAGCTTTTGAAGATGATAATTGCCAGATAAAGGGGTGATTCCAATGGGAGAAAAAAAGTGGTATTCCCTTCACGTTCAGTCGGGATTTGAACACAGGGTTAAGGCCAATATTTTTAAGACTCTGAAAGAAGAGGGACTTAGTGAAAAAGTAGAAGAGATATTTGTCCCTGCAGTAGAGAAAGTAGTATTTAGGGTAAAAGGGAAAGAAAAGGGAGAGCTCCCACTTTATTCTGAAGAACCCCGAATTTTTGAGGTTGAGGGAGAAGAGGGAAAAAAGGTAGTTTTCAGAATTGAAGACGGCAAGGTGTGGGTTGAGTCTTGCGAGTGCGAAAAGAAAAAGTGCACACCCGACAAGCCAATTGAAAAAATTGGTCAGAAAATCAAGTGTCCCGAAAATAGGGTAGAGGCTAAAATAGAGCTCAGGGATAGGCTCTATCCCGGCTACATATTCATCAAGGCAGAACTTGACAAAAACCTTCAGAGTACAATAAGGAGAGTTCCAAGAGTTTTAGGCTTTGTCAGTGCTGGCGGTAAGCCCGTAGTAGTTCCTGAGTCCGAAATTGCCACCATGAAAGAAAGACTCAAGAAAGGTGTGCCCAGAGTCAGGAAGCTCGGTTTTGACATTGGAGACAAAGTCAAAATTAAAGAAGGTCCGTTCATCGGCTTTGAAGGAACAATTTCAGAGATTGACCACGTTGACGAAAAGATTATAGTTTTGGTGATCATTTTTGACAGGCAATCTCCGGTTGAACTGGAGTTTGACCAGGTAGAGAAAATCAGTTAAGGATAAACGGAGGATGATATGGCTAAGAAAGTTGTAGCTGAGGTTAAACTTCAGCTGCCTGCTGGTGAAGCAACGCCTGCGCCACCGGTTGGACCGGCTCTTGGTCAGCACGGTGTAAACATTATGGAATTCGTAAAGGCGTTCAACGCAGCAACGGCTGACAAGAAGGGACTCGTTATCCCAGTTGTAATTACAATTTACGCAGACAGAACATTCTCGTTCGTCCTGAAAACTCCTCCGGCTTCCGTCCT
>CAZQLZ010000099.1:0-4387 GCA_964594265.1 uncultured bacterium | reverse complement strand
AAGGGCTTCTTTCAAGTTCTCATGGTCGTCTGAATCTACAGGGTAGAGTCCGGCAAAGACCATTGGTTTTGCAGGCCTAAATCCGGGACAGGGCTCTTGTGTCGGATTCTCTGCATCGGTTATCGTATCACCAACTTGGGTGTCCTCAATGTTCTTAATGTTCGCCGCTATCCAGCCCACTTCACCGGCTTTTAGCTCCTGTAGGGTAACTCTATGGGGAGTCTGAGTTCCAACCTCAACGACTTCAAATTCCTTGTCGTTTGACATGAGCTTTATTCTCATTCCCGGCCTTATAACACCGTCAAAAACCCTTATAAAGGGAATAACTCCCTTGTAGTTGTCGTAGTAAGAGTCAAATATCAGAGCCTTTAACGGCTTTTCAGGGTCTCCAGAGGGAGGAGGCACTCTCTTTACTATTGCCTCTAAGATTTCCTTTATTCCTATTCCCTCTTTTGCAGAGGCCAAGATGGCTTCATCGGGGTCAAGTCCAAGAACGTCTGCAATCTGCTCTTTTACCCATTCAACGTTTGCGTTCGGAAGGTCTATCTTGTTTATGACGGGAATAATCTCAAGGCCTGCATCAAGGGCTAAGAAGAAGTTGGCAATAGTTTGGGCTTCAATTCCTTGTGTTGCGTCAATAACTAAGAGAGCTCCCTCACAGGCCGCAAGACTTCTTGAAACCTCGTAGGTAAAGTCCACGTGGCCGGGAGTATCTATAAGGTGCATGGTGTAAGTTTTCCCGTCGTCGGCCTTATACTTCATACGGACGGCATTAAGCTTAATGGTAATACCCCTCTCCCTTTCAAGCTCTAAGGTATCTAACATCTGCTCCTTGAGCTCCCTCTTTGAAACCGTTCCCGTATATTCAAGGAGCCTGTCTGCTAAAGTAGACTTACCGTGGTCTATATGGGCAATTATGCAGAAGTTCCTTATAAGCTCTTGCCCCATCTGATTCCCTCAAAAGGTTTTGGTTAAATATAGGAAAAGCAAAAAACAGCCGCCAATTGGAGCTCCAGGATAAAATCCCCCTCCTTTTAGAGAAAATTTCAAATCAAAAGGCAGCCCAAAGGCTGCCTGAAAGTTCTTACTTGCAGTTCTCTATAGCTTTCTTAATCATCTCCTTAGCAACGTCGCTTCCCTTAAACTCCTTAACCTTAACCCATTTACCGGGCTCAAGGTCTTTATAGTGCTCAAAGAAGTGTTTTATCTCGTTGAGAGTAGCCTCTGGAAGGTCTGTTATCTCCTTAACCTTAGAGAATGTAAGGTCAAGCTTGTCAACGGGAACGGCAAGAATCTTCTCATCCTGTCCGCTCTCGTCCTCCATTACGAGAACGCCGATAGGCCTACACCTAATTACGCTACCGGGAACGACGGGCTGTCTTGAAATAACGAGAACGTCAATAGGGTCTCCGTCGTCTGCAAGAGTGTTTGGAACAAAACCGTAGTTTGCAGGATAGAACATCGGAGTAAAGAGAAACCTGTCAACAAAAACAGCTCCGCTTTCCTTGTCAACCTCGTATTTCACGTTAGAACCCTGAGGTATTTCTATTACAGCATAGATGTCCTCAGGAGGGTTTTTTCCAGGAGGTATTTTCCTTACATCCATGACAGTTCCTCCTCTTGTTTAGAATTTTGGAATGAATTATAAGATACTTTTTCAGTCTAAAGTTGAACATACCTAAAAAAGTTAATATCATTTAACTCCAGGAGGTTAAGATGAAGTTAATAGAATCACCTCCAGGGAAAAGAGTTAGGGTGATTGACATAAAGGGCGGACTTGGATTAAGAAATCGTCTTGCAGCAATTGGTATCTATCCCGGAGCGGAGGTTACAGTTGTTAAATCTCCACCGGGGCCTATGATTGTGGAAATAGCAGGTACGCGAATAGCTCTTGGAAGGGGCATGGCTGCAAAAATAGAGGTGGAAGAAAGATGAAGAGGAATATCAGGGTAGCCTTAGCTGGAAATCCTAATGTTGGAAAAACGGCCATAATGAACGCTCTTGCTGGGACTAACGAGAAAATAGGAAACTGGCCGGGTGTCACTGTTCAGAAAAAGGTCGGAAAGTACAACTTTCGTGGTGTTGATATAGAACTTATAGACCTTCCTGGTATATACAGCCTTACTTCCTACACGCTGGAAGAGAGAGTTGCAAGGAGTTTTCTACTAAAAGGAGACTACGACATTGTTATGAACGTTATTGATGCTACGCTACTTGGAAGAAATCTTTACCTCACCTTAGAACTTCTTGAGATGGGAATAAAGCCTATTTTAGTGCTGAATAAGATTGACGAACTTGAAAACTGTTCTGTTGATTTTAGAGCTCTTGAAGAAATCTTCAAACTACCGGTGGTAACTGTTTCTGCAACAAAAAGAAAAGGCCTTGAAGAGCTTTCAGAAACATTGTTAATAGTGGCAACGGGAGGAATTGAATCAGAAGGGATAGTCCCAACGTATTCGGAAGATCTTGAAAATGCTATAGAGCTTCTTTCTATGAAAATTGAAAATCTACTGAGAGAAAAAAAACTTCCTTATAACCTCAGATGGTTTGTCATAAAACTCCTTGAAAAAGACCCGGAGGTAACAGAAGAAGCAAAGGAACAGTTAAAACTTCCCCAAGCTATTTTCAAGGAAATAGAGAAAATAGAGGAATTCATAAAAAACAAACATAAATGCGATCTTCCGTCATACATAGCAAGAGAGAGGTTCAATTTAGCTTCTCAAATTGCTCAAAGTGCTATTAAGAGCAGTAAAGAGCTCCCCCAAGAAAGAGTTAGCGACAGGATTGACCGTTTTGTTACAAACCCCTTCACCGGCATTCCTATCTTCTTTGGAATAATGTGGCTGGTCTTTAAGCTCACCTTTGATCTCAGTGCTCCTTTAAGTGGCTTGATTGATACTGTGTTTAGCAGGATTCTCCCAGACTTTGTTGAAAATTACCTCTCCTTCCTCCCATCCTTTGTAACTTCGCTAATAAACAACGGCGTTCTCGCCGGTGTTGGAGCTGTTATGGTTTTCCTCCCGGTTCTTGGAATCCTTTACCTGCTCATGTCCATACTTGAGGATACGGGATACATGGCAAGGGCTGCTGCCCTGTGGGATAACTTTATGAGACTCTTCGGACTAAGTGGAGCTTCTGTAATCCCAATGATACTCGGGTTTGGATGCAACGTTCCGGCAGTCTATGCAACAAGGGCGATGCGATCCACAAGGCAGAAGCTAATAACAATGATGATAATTCCGTGGATATCGTGTAGCGCAAGATTGCCCGTTTACACTGTCTTTGTTGCTGCGTTCTTTAAAGAGAAAAAGTCGTTGGTTATTTTTTTCCTATACTTCTTGGGTGTCCTTCTTGCGTTAATCCTTGGAGCTCTCCTTTCAAAATCATTCAAGTCTGAATCAGAAGAAGAGGATTTCTTTATAGAGCTCCCTTCCTATAAACTTCCAGCGTGGAGCGTTGTTTTTAACCAGACGTGGATAGAGGTCAGGGAATTCGTATATAAAGCAGGGACTGTAATTTTTGCTCTTTCCGTTTTCATCTGGATACTTGCAAGTCTTCCACCGGGTGGAGAGTATGCAGGCGAGGGAAGCATAGTAGGACATGCTGGAAAATGGTTACTTCCTCTTTTTGAACCCCTTGGTATAAGTGACTGGAAGCCTGTAGTTGCTCTGATTTTTGGAGCTCTCGCGAAAGAAGTAGTTGTTGGAACTCTTGGAACGCTTTACGGAGCGGAAGAAAACGTGATTGAAGCCATTGCACACACCTTCACGCCGGCAAGTGCCTTAGCTTTCATGGTATTCACCCTTCTCTATATGCCATGCATTGCAACTATTGCTGCAATAAAGCAGGAGAGTGGTAGCTGGAAATACCCAATTCTTGCTATTGTTATTGAGCTAACAACAGCCTGGATTATAGCCTTTGGTGTTTACAATGCCGCAAGCCTCTTTCTTGGGTAACTCCACCTGTTGCAATTACGGTATATTAGCCTATATTTTCCATCATAACTGCCCACGTGGCTCAGGAGGTTAGAGCGCACCCTTGGTAAGGGTGAGGTCGGCGGTTCAACTCCGCCCGTGGGCACCATTTCCTTTCATAAAATCAAAAAAATCTCCACTTGAATTTTTTCCTATCCCTTGTTAAATTTCCACCATCATCCACTAAAGCCTAAATAGATTTTTTGGAGGATATAAGTATGGCAAAGCAGAAATTTGAAAGGAAGAAGCCCCACAAGAACGTGGGAACAATTGGACACGTAGACCACGGAAAAACGACCCTCACAGCAGCTATTACTCACTGTCTTGCCCTCAAAGGTCTTGCCCAAGAAGTGGGCTACGATCAAATTGACAAAGCTCCAGAAGAAAGGGAGAGGGGTATCACAATCGCGACA
>CAZQLZ010000098.1:0-6443 GCA_964594265.1 uncultured bacterium | reverse complement strand
AGTTTAGGGTTGAGACCGTTAGAGGCTTTAAAGGCTTTAACGATCCAATCGTTGGGGACATCTACAACGACGCAGAGAGCTCCACAACCTAAAAGTTTCTCTTGTTTTGTCTGACTTTGGGCAGGCTTTTGCCTGCCTTTTACTTTTTTTGCTTACAAAATGGTGCTGGCGGGGGGGCTCGAACCCCCGACCTGGGCATTACGAGTGCCCCGCTCTGCCAGCTGAGCTACGCCAGCAAATTTGCAGCTATAAATATAGTCATTTTTTCTGAAGGTTGGCATTATCTTTTTCTGGGTAGATAATCTGACAGTTGGCAGGAATTGTTCTGTAGAGCTCCCCCGCATCTACAAATTTACTTCCAAAACAAATACCTGCAAACTCTCCACTTGGTGTAAATACAAAACCGTTCTCGCTACAGTTACCGTTAAAGTCCTCAAAGTTTAAGTTACCCTTTTCATCGGGTATAACGAACACTCCCTTTCCTTCCAATTTTCCTCGGTGAATTTCCGGAGGCCAAATACCCTTTACAGTATAGATAACGTCAGCTATTCCGTTTTTGCAGAGGTAAACTCTTTCAGGTTCTTCCAGGACTAAATCGTCGGAGAGGTAAGTCCTGATAAAAGGCCATTCCATAGTTGAGAAGGTTATAAGGTGAATTTCTGTTCCGCTGCTAACACCCTTTACTTTCAGAATGAGGGCAGGGTGGTAGACGATTCCTTCTTTTATTCTCTTGAAAAAGGAGGAGATTGTTTGGGTTATTTCCTCTTCTTGCTTTTCCTCTTCTGGAGCGTTATCGGAGATGCTTCCACTGTCTTCTTCATTCTCCATTGGTTCTGGAATTCTTATATCGGGATTTTCTTCGGTTGCTACATGTTTTGCATTTGTAATGCCTGTTGTTGGTTCATAGAAGGCCACGATTACACCTATTGAGACGGCAATTATTACGGAAAAAATAATCGCTAAGAAATCAAGGAGTTTATTCATAAACACCTCCCTTGCAGCCAGAACCCCCTGCTTTTTAAAGCAGGGAGGAGACCGCAAATATGTTAAAATAACCTTACCTTAAACCCCAAAGGCACTCTCCGCTTTAGCGGAGAGAAACGGTTTCGGGGTAAACGATAGCAGTTAGCACTATCCAGCATAAGCTGGGACTGGGAGTGGTATATCCCTCCCAGTGGGGTGCTGTCAACCGTCCCAATGTAGCGGTGCTACCGTAGTGTGGCATCAGCTACAAGCCTCTGACTTTAGTCGGGGGTAGTTGACTTATCTCCTCTAACCTTAGTTTTGCCTTTATTCCGAGGTTGCTGGCTGGGTTTATTTCCATACACTTTTTGAAGTACTTCCTTGAAAGCTTTCGCTTGCCTTCTTTGAGATAGACTTCGCCAAGAGCACAGTAAGGATACTGGAGCTTTGGATAGAGATTGATTAGCCTGAAATAAATTTCCTTTGCCTTTTCGGTTTTACCTTCGTTTTCAAAGATTCTGGCAAGTTCTAAGTAGGCTGGTATGTAGTCTGGATTGTTTCTTAGAGCTCTAAGCAGGTTCTTTTCGGCTTCTTTCTTTTTACCTTCTTTGAGGTCAAGAAGGGCTAACCGGTAGTAGGCGACTTCAGGAGTTAAGTAAAGGGGGTTTGAAAGGGCTTTAAGGTAGTATTCCCTTGCCTTCTGGTAGTTTCCCTTTTCTTCGTAAACGATTCCAAGGTTTAGATAACTTTCAGAAAAGTTATCTTTGAGCTTTATGGCTTTCTGGAAGTTTTCTTCAGCTTTAGGGAGGTCTCCCCGTTTTAAGAAGGCTACTCCGATTGCGTTGTATATCTTGGGATCACGGGGAGAGAGTTTTTTAGCTTTAAAGAGGTAGTTGAGGGCTAACGGAATTTCGCCTAACCGGAGGTAGGAAATTCCTATTTGGTAGTAGCCTTCTGCTTTCTCCTTTGGAGAAGGTTTTGTTGCCTGTGGAGGAGGTGGAGGGGGCGTAGGGGAAGTTTTAGGCTGTCCCTGTCCTCCTAAGAAAGGAACACAGGACGATAGCATCAGTGTAACAAATACCAAAGCTGTTGACTTTTTCATCACTTCCCCTTTATGAGAAATAGAGCTTCCATTCTTGTGGGTTCATTTCTCATGATTCCTTTTACTGCACTTGTTACTGTGTAAGAGCCGGGCTTTCTAACGCCTCTCATTATCATGCATAGGTGTTGAGCTTCAATGACTACCATTACACCCTTGGCGTTAAGCTTTTCCATTATAGCGTCAGCTATCTGTTCTGTCATTCTTTCCTGAAGTTGTAACCTTTTTGAATAGACGTCAACAATCCTTGCAAGCTTAGAAAGGCCTGTTACCTTGTTGTCTCCGGGTATATATGCTACGTGGGCTTTACCGAAGAAGGGCAACATGTGGTGTTCACACAGGGAGTATATGGGAATGTCCTTGACGATTATCATTTCGTCGTATTTTTCTGAAAAGAGGACTAAATGGTTATCCGGTGAGTCTTGATAACCGGAAAGAATTTCTTCGTACATTTTTGCTACGCGCTTGGGAGTATCCTTTAGACCTTCCCTGTCCGGATCCTCTCCAATGGCCAAGAGTATCTCTCTTACAGCTCTTTCAATTCTTTCTCTGTCAAAAGCCACCTTTAGGCCTCCAGTTGTGGGTTCAATCCAAAGCCTTCTATTCCTTGTTCTTCCTTACTTTTTTCCTCTTCTTTCTTTTCTGGAGATGGAGACGGAGGGGTTTTTGAATCGGTATCAGGCGAAGGAAGTTCTCCTTTCATCGCTAAGTCAATTTCTTCTCCAACTAAGGTTTCTCTCTCTAAAAGGGCCTTTGCTAAGTTTTCCAGCTTATCCATGTTGTTTGCTATGAGCTCTTTCGTTCTTTCGTAAGTTTCCTTAATGATCCTCTTAACTTCTTTGTCTATGAGCCTTTTCATTTCTTCGCTAACGAGTTCAGAAGGTTCTCCAAAAACTTCTTTTATTTTAACTGCGATTGGACCTATTTTTTCACTCATTCCCCATTCAGCTACCATCTTGCGGGCAATTTCTGTAGCTCTTTCTATGTCGTTGCCTGCACCTGTTGATATAGTTCCAAGTGCCAGTTCTTCTGCAACCCTTCCACCAAAGAGGACGCAAAGTCTATCAAGGAGGTACTCCTTGGTGTAGGTGTATCTATCTTCTTCTGGTAGCTGTTGAGTTATTCCGAGAGCCTTGCCGCGAGGAATAATCGTAACTTTGTGAACCTTGTCTGCGTTGGGCAGGAGCTTGGCAACGAGTGTATGACCGGCTTCGTGGTAGGCGGTTGTTACTTTTTCTTCTTCGGAGAGGACTAAGCTTTTACGTTCAATACCCATTGTAACTTTGTCCTTGGCTTCTTCAAAGTCTTCCATCGTTATTTTTCCGTGGTTCTTTTTGGCTGCTATGAGTGCGGCTTCGTTTACGATGTTTGCAAGGTCTGCTCCTGAAAAGCCGGGAGTGGAGCGGGCGATTACCTCAAGGTCAACGTCGTCTGCCAAGGGTTTGTCTTTTGTGTGTATTTTGAGGATTTCAAGCCTTCCTTTGACGTCTGGAAGGGGAACGTAGATCTGCCTGTCAAATCTGCCGGGTCTTAAAAGTGCCGGGTCAAGGATGTCGGGACGGTTTGTTGCTGCTATGACGATTATTCCTTCGGAGCTCTCAAATCCGTCCATTTCAACAAGAAGCTGGTTAAGTGTTTGCTCTCTTTCATCGTGACCGCCGGTAAAGCCTCCTCCTCTTCTCCTTCCTACAGCATCAATTTCGTCAATGAAGACGATGCAGGGAGCATGTCTTTTGGCTTGTTCAAAGAGGTCTCTGACCCTTGATGCACCGACGCCAACGAACATTTCCACGAACTCCGAACCGCTAACGGAAAGGAAAGGAACGTTTGCTTCACCTGCTATTGCTTTGGCAAGGAGGGTTTTTCCTGTTCCGGGAGCTCCCGCCAAAAGTATCCCTTTTGGGATTCTTCCTCCAAGTTGCTGATACTTCTTTGGATTTTTCAAAAAGTCAACAATCTCTGCGACTTCTTCTTTTACCTCGTCAATTCCCGCAACGTCTTTGAAGGTAACTTTTGGTTTGTTGTCTATAAATACTTTGGCTCGGCTTCTTGCAAAAGAAAGAGCTTTGTTGTTGCCGGCACTCATCTGTCTCATCATGCTCAGCCATAGGAGTATAAGGAATATCATTGGAAGCCAGGATACAAGAACAGTTATGTACCACGGACTACCTTCTTCTGGTCTGACCTCAATTTCAATTCCTCTTTCGGTCATCTTCTTGATTATGTCGTTGTAGCCGGGAGGCATGTAAGTTTCAAAAGGTTTGTTGTCTATGGTTACACCAATAATTTTCTGTCCCCGAATGATAACTTTCTTTATTTCGCCTTTTTCCACCTGTTCTACAAAGGTTGAAAATGGTTCTGCGTGGTTTTTAAGTTGTTCGGAGTTAAAGAGGTTGAATGCGAGAATAATAAGAAGGGCTATTACCAGCCAGAGAGCCAAGCTTTTAACAACTTCCTTCATTTTTCCCATCCTTTTTTCTCCTCATAGTTTTTTCTCTCAAAATACCCGATGTATGGGAGACTCCTGTACATATCGTTAAGGTCAAGTCCATAACCTACGACAAAGCGGTTGGGAATTGTAAAGCCAACAAAGTCAGGCCTTATGTCAACTTTCTTCTCTGTTTCCTTTTCAAGAAGAACGCACGTCTTTATGTTAGCTGGGGAGTGGTTAAGGATCTCTTTGTAAACGAACTGGAGGCTCTCGCCTGTATCAAATATATCGTCAACTATGAGGACATTTTTCTCTTTAAGACTTAGTTCAGGTTTGTAGGTGGCTTCAAGTTTACTTTTTTTCTCACCGCAATAGCTCTTTACCCTTATGAAATCAACTTCAACTACAACTTTCATGAGCCTTATAAGGTCTGCCGTGAAAACAAGAGCACCTTTTAGGACCGATATAATTGTTACCGGAGTATTTTGGAAAGCTTCTGATATTTCATCAGCAAGTTCCTGAACTCTCTGTCTTATTTTCTCTTCCGGTATTAGAACTTTTGGAGTCACTTTTTTCCAACCTCACGCCAACGTAGCTTACGTAGGTATCATTAATATATGCTCTGTAGAGGTCGGGAATCCAGATAATTCTGTCTCCCGAAATGACGATGGGCAGTTTGTCCCTTTTTTTAGCAGGTACTTTCTTCTCTATCAGGAACTTTTTTAGTGGTTTGGAAAACTTGCGGAAAATTAGTCTGTCTCCCGGCTTGCGGCTTCTAACAGTTATACCCTTTTTCTTAAACTCCTCATAAGAAACTATTGGTTCTCCCTTGTCTTTTTCAAAGAAAAGGATTCCTATGGGGGTGTGCACTTTTGCAGGGAGCTCCCTAACTACAAAATAAAAGGGTTTAACTTCTCCTTCTTCTTTTTTCTGTATGCAGAGCTCTCTCTGGTCGCGGCAGGCGATAAAACCTTTACCAAGTTCTACCTTTTTGTAACCTTCCTTCCTTAGGAGGGAGATTACAGATGAAACATTCTCGTAAGATAGTGATTCTCCCGTGAGAGTTTTATAAGCCCTTGTGATTAACTCCTTCTTTAGGGCATCGTGAAGCTTTTTGAACTCTGTTAACGGAATGCAGAATTTCCCTTCTTTTAAAGACTCCCTCAGGAGAGGTTCTACGGAGAGCTCTAAAAATTCCTCTACGTCTCTGAGGATTTCTGTAGTTCTTAAGATCGCCGTTTCTAAAGACGGGTTTATCTCCTTTAAGACGGGAACGACCTTTAACCTTAAGAGGTTTCTCTCGTACTCTGTAGAAAGGTTTGAGCTGTCAATGACAAAGGGTAACCCCTTTTCCTTTACGTAAGCTTCAACCTCTTCCCTTGTTACTTCAAAGAGGGGACGGACAACTCTATCCCTTTTAGGTAAAAAACCTCTTAAGCCTTTTATTCCTGTGCCTTTGACTAAGTTAAGAAGAACTGTTTCTAAAAGGTCTGAAGCTGTGTGACCTGTGGCTATGAGATCTCCGTTTACCTCCTTTAGTTTCTCTTGTAGGAACTTGTACCTTACTTCCCTTGCCACCGCTTCAACGTTTTTTCCCTTTGAAAGCTCCTTCACATTGACTTTTCCGGTTAAAAGAGGAACGTTCCACTTTTTGCAGAGCTCTTTAACAAACTTTTCGTCCCTTTCAGATTCTTCACCCCTTAGCATGTGATTAAGGTGGGCGGCGAAAACCTGTAGCTGGAGCTCTTCTTTCAGAGATAGGAGAACGTGAAGGAGGGTTACAGAGTCCGGACCTCCGGAAAGGGCAACGAGAACTTTTGAACCTTTTGGAACTAACTGAAATTTTTTTATAGTTTTGAGGACTTTTTCTTTTAGCATAAAGCCGGCTATAAAAAAATTTGGTGGCGACGGGTGGAGTCGAACCACCGACCTGGCGGGTATGAGCCGCCC
>CAZQLZ010000097.1:0-3474 GCA_964594265.1 uncultured bacterium | reverse complement strand
AACTTCTTCATAATCTCTTCTTTCTTCTGGTAGCCTAAGTCCTGATAGAGCCTCCTTCCGTAGTGCTGGATGAGGTGCTTGTAGTCCTTAAGGGGCTTGTAGAACATGTAGTGGACAAGCTCGTCTACCGTAGGCATAACTTCTGGGTTACTCTCGTGGCGCTTCCAGACCTCACGGATGGCCCTAAGGAGCTCCGCATCAAGGATTTCAACGTTGATGGACCTAACCGGCTTAAAGCTCCTTTCTTTCCATATTCTGTAAGCTTCAAGAAGATACTCGCCTGCGGGAAAGAGCCTTCCCTCACCGTCTATGTACGCAAGTGCCATAAGAACTTCTTTCTCTTCATCGCTTAATGCCTCAACTCCCTCGTCCACTACTTTCGCAAGAGAAGTCATTATGTCTTCAGAAATAACCGTTTCGTACGTCGGAGCAAGGGTCTCACAGGCCTTTTTAACTGCCTGCCCTAAGGCCGTAAGAGTGTAAACATCAGAAGTTGGAACGGAAAAAGCTATGAGCCTCATAGCTCCCATTAAAATGGGGAATCTTCCTCCTGCCGGCAGCATTGAGGACTTTGCGGGTCCAGAAGGCATTTTCGCTATGTAGTAAGAGAGCTCCCTGTCAATTATCAACCTTGGACGAGCATTTTTAAACACCTCGTAAACGTCTCTACCGAAACGGTTAACCACCGTAAGCTCTCCTTTCTTCTCTACCTTTTTCCTCTCTACAAATCCCCTTTTTCTTAGTTCTTCTTCTGTAAGAGGTCCCGGAACGCCGTCATTTTGAATGGCGGTTTCAATCATCATAATCACTTCTGAACCAAGCCATCTAAACTCTTCGTTCCAACTTTCAGGATGTTCAATCAGTCCTTCTTCTACCATTTCTTCAAGAAGGTTGGCAAGGAAACCTCCCCAATAGGTGAGAGAGTAGCGAAGAGGCTTTACCATTCTAAGAAGGTTCATTCTCTCAAGCTCCAAATACTCCGGAGCTTCGGTTTCTACCTCTCCCTCCTTAGCCCTTAAAAGTGCGAGTGCGTGTTCCTTTCTGATTACCATCTCTACCTCCTTTAGTGTTTTGTTTTAACTTAAATCAAAGTTAGAACTAAGTCAAGTTACTACATTGTTTTAATAAAGTTGACACAAAATAGTAGAAAACCTATATTGATTATTTAGTTAGTAACCTTACTAAATAGGAGGTGAAAGATGGCGCTGAGAAAGGACGAAAGGAAAATGGCAAACCTTACAAGGCAGCTAAAGAGCATCATCGCTCAAATTGAGGCTCTAAGAGTGGAAATTGCCCAGCTTGACGTCCTTATATCCGAGTATAGAAGCACAATAACAACCCTTAAAAACCTAAAGGACTTAGGAGCTGGGAAAGAAGTTTTGCTACCTGTGGGAAGGATAGCGCAGGTAGGGGCTAAGCTTGAGGAGGTTGACAAGATAGTAATCAACATCGGTAGTGGAATTTCTGTTGAACTTCCGTTTGACGAGGCTATCCAGCAAATAGAAAAGGAAATCGTTGCGATTTTGGCTCTCAGAGAAAGCCTTGAAAGGGCAATGGTTGAGCTTTACGCAAAGGTTGAGGAGCTCTCCCAAAAAATCAGAGAGCACGGCCAAGCTGAAGCTTCTGGAGAGGAAAAAGATGAAAAAAAGTAAAGAAGAAGTAATCAGGTTTCTCAAAACTCTCCCTGAAGGCAGAAAAATTTTCTTCCAGCTTGGGAGAATAATGGTTCAGGTTAACAAAGAAGAAGCTCTCAAACTTCTTGAAGAGGGGGGAACAGATTCCCCCTCTCTTTTTAAAATCCCAAAAAAGGAGGAGTAAGAAGATGAAAAGACCGGCCACTATACTCCTGTTGACTCTTGTATTCTCTTTAATCTTAGGTTGGAACGTAGGAAGTTTCTTTGCAGGCAGGAGCGCAGAAAAACTCGTATCTCAAATACCGGGTTCTCCTGTGGTCATCAACGCAAAGTACGACAAGGAAAAACACTCAATAATTTACTCCGTCCTGAATCCCGGAGGAATGCCTTTAAACGTGGTTGAGGAGTCTTTTGTTTTTACACCGGGAAAAGAGAGTAAAGAAAAGAGTTACATCGTATCCCACGTTCCCGTTCACGTTGTTTTACCTCCGGGAACAATAACAGAAGTTGAGCTAAAGTTGAAAAGCGGAACGGAAAAGCTAAAAGTAGGAGACGCTGTTCTTGCAACTTTTACCTACGTTCATCCGCTTTCAAAAGATCTTTACAATGTAATTCACCCGTTTACGCTTAAGCCAAGAGAAAAGGGAGGGAAGTAAGCTATGGAAAGAGTTTTTTGGTGGAGCTTTTTTATCCTCTTTTTGGGAACGTTGATTGTGGGAGCTCTCTTTCTGCCGGCAGCTGTAAGTTCTTCTCCAGAAATAGCCGCTTTTCTTCTTGGACTTTTAGGTTTTTGGCTCTTTGCAAACAGGCTAATCTTTGGATACGCCCAAATAGCAAATGCTGCAAGCTCGTTAAAGAAGGGAGAGGAGATTAAAAGGGAGGAAATTGCCCAGAAGGCTTTAAAGAACTCTAAGGAAATCTCCCTTAGAGAGTTTAGCGACTTGGAGAGTAAAAGACTTCTCCTTCTTTGGAAGGGAGCTCTTGAGCCTTTCAAGTATAGCTACTACTTTGGTTTCTTTTTGGTTTTCCTCCTTGTTGCCCTTTTAAAAGTTGGCGTAGTTTCCTTTTTTGAATTTGTTCCCGTGGCAGAAGCTCTAATCCTTGGAGCAACTATACCCACCTTAGCTGTCTGGAGCTTAGAACTCCTTTCAGATTGTTACCTCCAAGAAATCTTTAAAGAGTAAGTTCTTTTAAAGGAGAGCTCTTGGAGCTCTCCTCCCTTTTATGCGTCTTTTTTTATAAAATTTCCTCCACTATGATTTACGAAAGGTTAGAAGTCAGAAAAATTCTTCTGCTTTCGGCAGTAGTCGGAATAGTAGCCGGCATTTTTGTAATACTCTTTTCAAAAGCCTTAGAACTTTCAACTCATCTTTTTTTAACGGAGTTAGTCGGTTACACCCCTCCCAAGCCCCTTGGAGAAGGGGGAACGACAAACTACACCTTTTTGATGGAACGCAAGTTCTTACTGCCTTTTGTAACGGCTTTAGGAGGTCTTTTAACGGGTATTCTTGTTTACCTCTTTTCTCCTGAATCTGCAGGGGTTGGAACGGACGCAGCAGTAAAGGCATTTCACCACAACCTTCCCGTTGGATTTAAAACTGCAGTAATGAAGCTTTTAACGTCTGCCATTACCATAGGTTCTGGAGGGGTTTCCGGAAGAGAAGGTCCTATGGCTCTCATTGGAGCAAGTGTAGGAAAAGGTATCGCATCAAAGCTAAAGCTCTCCTCACGGGAACAGAACATCCTCCTTGCAGCAGGGCTTGGGGCTGGAATAGGAGCTATGTTTAGAGCTCCCTTCGCCGGCGGTATCCTGAGCGCAGAGGTCTTTTACAAGGAGGAC
>CAZQLZ010000096.1:0-15619 GCA_964594265.1 uncultured bacterium | reverse complement strand
ATGGTGAGAATGTCTTTCTTGGTGGTAGGAAAGTGGCTAAAGGGGACAGAATCATTCCAGATCCAAAAAGAGGTATTGGAATCACTCCAAACAAACTGACAAGGTTGGATGAAAAGATGCACAATCTGCCTTTAGTAGAGCCTCTTGGAGGAATTCCTGACTTCAGCAGTACAAGAGTTAGAATAGAAAAGATTTAGGAGGAATAGAATTATGAGGAAACTTTTAATTGCTATTTTTGTTCTGCTTGCTTCTCAGAGTTCTGGAGCAACCTACGAGCTCGCAGAGAAGGTGGTTTTAAAGCCTCAGCCAAATGCAAAGCTTGTTGAAGTCTGGATTCCCGTTCCCTATGAGAACGAGTGGCAGAAGGTAAGAAATTTAAAGGTAGAATCACCATTTACATATCTCCTTCAAAAGGATGACGAATACGGAAACAGATTTATCTACATTAGAAAAGAGGGAGGACTGGAAGAGCCGGTTGAGATAAAGATAACGGCTGTAGTAGAAAGAGAAGAGGTAAAGCCTAAAGAAATGGAATATCCTGTTCCTCTCAGATACTACCTTTCAGATAGATTGGTTCCGGTTTCAAAGTTTAAGAAAATGGCATTTTCAATAACCAAAAGAGAGAAGACAGACCTCAAAAAAGTAAAAGCAATTTACAACTACGTTGTCTCCAACATGAAGTACGACAAGTCTGGAAAGGGCTGGGGAAGGGGAGACGCCATCTGGGCTTGCGATGCTAAGAGAGGAAACTGTACAGACTTTCACTCCCTCTTCATTGCCCTTTCAAGGGCTGTTAATGTCCCGGCGGTCTTTGAGATAGGACTTCCAGTAAATAAAGATGGAGAGATAAAAGGTTACCACTGCTGGGTTCTTGCATTTCCAGAAGGTTACATTTACGGGATAGATGCATCGGAAGCTGCCAAGCATCCAAAAAAGAGAGAGTACTTCTTTGGACATCTTGACGACCGCAGGATAGGAATAACGAGAGGAAGGGATATCCTGCTTTCTCCACCACAGCATGGAGAGCGACTTAACTACATCTACAAAGCCTATGAAGAGGTTGATTCAGAGCCGTCCAATGGAGTTGAGACTTACTACTTTGTTAGAAAATTAAACAAGAGTAGGTGAGTGGTAAAATAGAAAAAGAAACTACAAATCAGGAGGGTACAATGGCTATTCCATTTACGGCATACCTTTTAACAGCAAAAGAGGAGATTCCGCATCTTGATGACGATTTAATTCTTCTTCTCAACGAAATTGTTTCAGCTACGAAAGAGATTGCTGGGAAAGTCAGGAAAGCTGGGCTTTTGAGCATTCTTGGAAGTGCTGGTAAAACAAACATTCAGGGAGAAGAGGTTCAAAAGCTTGATGAGCTTGCAAACGAGATTCTCCTTGAGAGAATTAAAAACTGCGGTAAAGCCTGTGAAATAGCCTCAGAAGAGCTTGAAACAAGCGTTAAGCTTTCTGACTCTGGTTATGCCGTTTCTTTTGATCCCCTTGACGGCTCTTCAAACATTGACGTAAACGTTAGCATCGGAACAATTTTTTCTGTTCACAGGGACAGCGTTTTAAAGCCGGGAAGAGAGCTCCTTTGCGCAGGTTACGTAATTTACGGCCCAAGCACTATGCTTGTAATTTCTCTTGGTAAAGGAGTCGTCGCCTTTACCCTTGATACAGAGTCCGGTAACTACCTCCTCTCCCATTCTGAAGTGAAGCTCCCAGAAAAGGGTAAGATTTACTCAATAAACGAGGCAAACAGAGAAAAGTGGACAGAAGAAGGTTTAAGGAAGTTCATAGACTACCTTAAAGGAGAGAAGTACACCCTCCGATACGTCGGCTCAATGGTTGCAGATGTTCACAGAACACTCTTTAAGGGTGGAATTTTCATCTATCCAGCAGACAAGAAAAACACAAGCGGAAAGTTGAGACTTCTATACGAAGCAAGCCCGATGTCCTTCCTCATTGAACAGGCTGGCGGTATCGGTACGACTGGTAAGGAGAGGATTCTTGACGTAGTTCCCGAAAAGCTCCACCAAAGAGTTCCAGTTATCATCGGAAGCAAGTGGGAAGTTGAAAAGTGCTTGAAGTTTTTGGGAAAATAGTAGGAAATTGGCGGGGTAGGAAAAGGGGAAAACTATGAAAAGGAGGTGTGAAATGAAGAAAGTTATTGCTGCTATCTCTTCTCTTTTGCTCTCGTTAATGCTACTTTTACCATCCCCAGTTTTAGCCGAAGAAGACAACCTTTCCGGTTTCTCCCAAATCCACGTAGGACTTGATAGTATTTTAGTAGGAAAAATCCAAAGAGACGAAAACGGTGTTCCCCAGAAGCTTGTAGGCTTAAGCGCAGGATTGGGAATTGGATATAGAAAATACTTTTCTAAGCAAACTCAACTAAAAGGACTTCATCCTTTCTGGGAAGTCGGAACAGTGCTTTTAATTCTACCCTATGGTGGAATTGGAGCTCAGTATTCTATTCCTACTGGAAATGATCCTACCGGTAAAGATGGAGTATTTTCAATAGGTATAGGAGCTTATCTGTTTACTATCATTCCTGGAGCCGGAATCTCTATTTCTTACAGTTTTTAAGTTCAAACTTCCCCTTTTCCTGCCCCTTTATTCAAGAAAAAAACTCCATACCTTCTATATACCTCTTTTCAAAAAGTTTATTCCCTGCAAGTTCCAAAACTTCAAACTCTCTTTTCAGTTCTTTAAGCCGTTTTCTGTGAGCTGTTCTCCCTACTATTAGACTTGCGCCTTTTAGGGCGGCGTTGCCAACAGGAGTAGGGTCGGGGAGCTCCTCCGGAATTAGCCCCACTCCTTTTAAGCTCCTCCTATCAAGGTGCGTTCCAAAAGCTCCGCTGAAAAAGAGTTTTTCCGGTACTTTAGCTTCAGAAAGGAGGGCAGAATGTCCTCCAAAGACTGCTCCTTTTGCAAGTAGGAATTTCCTTATGTCATCCTGAGTAATGGCTATTAACGTTTCTCCGTCGTCGTAGAGAACAAAGGCCTTTTGGCCTCCTATCTCCCTTATGTAGCTTGAAAGGAGTGGGTTTTTGACTTCGGTAAAGGTTCCCTCCCGGTTTAGTACCTTAAAGCTCTTTAAAAGGTAGATGGCGTCAAAGTAGCCACTTGCACAGATTCCAAGGGGCTTTGTCCCGCCGATTGTCAAGAATCTAAACGCTCTTCCGTCAAAAAAGACCTTGTATATGCTTCCGGGGAGAGCTCTCAGCCCAGAGAATAGTCCAACTCCTTCAAAGGCCGGCCCTGCAGGAACAGAAGTTGCAATTTTCTCCTCTCCGTAAATTCCCATCTCTGCGTTTGTTCCAAGGTCTGAAACTAAGAAGTTACTGTAGCCTTTTTGCTCAAGGAACAAAACGTTTGAAAGGAAATCAGAGCCTATGAAGTTTTTTAGTGGAGGAGGAACATAAAATAGGGTTTCTGGAAAGTCCTCAAGCCCGAGCTCTTTCCCTATAACCTCTACTTCTTCTTCCAACTGTAGCTTAAAGGGATACTTTTCAAAACCGGAAACGGGAAGTCCTAAGAGGAAGTGATGGAGGACAGGGTTAGAGACAACAACGGCTTCTTTCACTTTTACGCCGAGTTCCCTTAAAAGGAAGTTTATGGTTTTTAAAAGGAGCTCCCTCTCCTTCTCGTAGTTTTCTCTGGCAAGTTCCACTCTTGTTACAACGTCTGCCCCAAAGGCCGACTGTAGGTTTAAGGCTTTTAGACTCTTTAAAAATTTCCCCGTTGAAAGATTAAAGAGGGCAACTTCAACTCCGGTTGTTCCAAGGTCAATACTTACACCGTAACCTGTCTTTCCAGAGTCAACTTCTATGTCCTCAAGTTTTTCTCCCTTTGACAGGAAGTTTTCTTCGCTTAGCTCAACCTCCCCTTTAAAAGGACCTTTTATAAGGCAGGCAAGTTCTTTTTTCCCGTCTATTTTAACTACACACTTTTTACAAGTCCCCCGCCCGCCGCAGTAGGCAGACTTCATGAAGCCTTTTTCTCTTAATACCTCGTAAAGGGTAGCGTTCTCGGGTACAAAAACGGAGATTTTCAAACACATACCCTTTTAGTAAATCGGCGTTAGCCAGTGAGCGTACTTGTCATTCTCACCTTTAACTATTGAGAAGTAAACTTCTTGAAGTCTTTTTGTTATCTTTCCTATCTCACCGTTTCCGATTATCACGTGGTCTATCTGAACAACGGGCGCTACCTGAGCCGCTGTTCCTGTAAAGAAGACTTCATCAGCAACGTAAAGCTCACTCTTTAAGAGCGGTCTTTCTTCAACCTCTATACCGAGTTCATTCTTGGCAATCTCAATGACAGCGTTCCTCGTAATTCCCTCAAGGATGTTGCTTGATGGTGGAGGAGTTATGAGTTTTCCGTTTCTGACTATGAAGATGTTTTCCCCACTCCCCTCTGCAACCGTTCCATCGGGATTAAGCATTATGGCTTCATCATAACCATTCAGGAGAGCTTCTGTCTTTGCAAAGGCACTGTTTACGTAAGCTCCGGCTACCTTACAGCGAGCGGGAATCATCGTGTCGTTTATTCTGTGCCAAGAAGAGGTTTTTGCCTTAAGACCTTTTGAAAGGTCAAGGTAGTCACCTAAGGGAAGAGTGTATATTGCAACTTCTGTCCTGTAACCTATCAGTTTTGGGGAAATCTTAAGGTCTGCAAAGTAAGCAATAGGCCTTATGTAAGTGTCTTCCCTGTGCTGGCAGAGCCTTAGGAGCTCCACCGTTATTTCTGTCAGTTCCTCCGCACTTTTGTCAACCTGCAGATTTAAAATCCTGCAGTTCTTAAGCATCCTCTCGTAGTGTTCCTTTATAAAGAGGCCAAAGAGCTGCTTCTTATCCTCATTCCAGTAAGCCCTTATTCCCTCAAAGACTGCAGTTCCGTAGTGGAAGGAGTTTGTCTGTATGTTTATGTTGGCCTCTTCAATCGGTACGAATTTTCCTTCAAAGTAAGCGTATCTCCTGCTCATCTACTTCCTCCAAGTTTTTTTCTTCGGTAGATAACAATTAACGTTCCTACCGCCACCATTATTATACTTATCACTTGGTTGTTACTAAATAGTCCTAAGAGTTCCTTCGGAGTAGCCCTCCAAAACTCTATTAGAAAGCGGAAAACTCCGTAAAGGACTAAGTAGAAACCAAAAACCTCACCGGAAATCCTTCTTTTTTTGTAGAGGAAGTAGAGAACTCCAGCAATTGCAAAATTTGCGGCTGCCGAAATGGGCTGGGTAGGATACAGGGGAATGTTCAAAGGAGCCGCTGAGTGCGGATCTTTAAAGACTATTGAGAATGGTAAATGGCAAACTTTCCCGTAACAGCACCCCGCCATTGTGCAACCGATACGGCCAAACCCAAGACCGACAGACAGGGGGATAGAGACAATATCTGCAAACTTCCAAAGGGGAATGTTCCTCTTCTTTATGAAATAGATGGCTGTTAAGCTTCCAAAAAAGACTCCACCGTACCACACAAGACCACCTTCCCAGAAGAAAAAGAGTCTGTACCACGGGTTTAAGTATTCAGGGTTGTAGAGGAAGAAGAAAACTCTTGCTCCTATCACTCCGGCAATGACCGTCCAAAAGGCTGTATCTGCAATATCCTTCGTGTTTAATCCCTCTCTTTCGGCAAGTTTCATCAGTATCAATGAACCGAAGAAAATCCCAAGGGCGGCCATAACGCCGTAGGTGTAAATTGTTACAGGGCCAAGTTTAAAAAGTATCGGGTGCATTTATCCCTCCTTCTCTTTAAGAAGGCTAATTATACGGTCTTTTCTAACAAGGAGAGTTGTAGCGTAGGTTACTACGGCTATAAGAATTGTAAGAGTTACGGCCAAGACTTTTAAAAGGAAACCTTCTAAGGAGAAGTAGAGGAGAGCTCCCCCTGTTGAAATGAGGGCTACAGGGATTGAGGAGAACAGGTAACTGGTGGCCTTCCTAAAAAGTTCTTCCTTTACCGAGATTCCATACCTTCTTTCAAGTTCCCTTAAAAGAACTGTAACGTTCAGAAGTGATGTAAGACTCGTTCCGAGGGCAAGACCGGGAGCTCCAAGCTTAAAAGCAAAGCAAAGCAGAAGGTTAGCAAAGAAGTTAAAAATAAGGGTTACCGCCGAGACAACTACAGGAAATTTATACTCGTTCAAGGAGTAGTATGCATTTGTAACAATTTTCTCTACAGAGAAGAAAAAAAGGCCTACAGCATAACCTACAAGAACAAAGTATGTTCCTGTAAGATCCTTTTCGGTGAAGTTTCCATGGTTAAAGACCACATCAACTATTGGCTTTCCGAAGAATATTAGTCCCATGCTTGCCGGTATGACGATTACAGAACACAGAACAAGGCCTGTAAGGAGCTCTTCCCTGAAACTCTTTCCTGAACGTTTTGAAAGTCTTGGAAGGAGAACCTGAGACAGGCCGATTGCAAACATTCCGAGAGGAAGCTGGACAAACCTGTTTGCGTAGTAAAGATACGAGATAGCTCCAGCCGACAGAAAAGAGGCCAAAACTGTGTCTATCAGCATAGAAAACTGCCTTACGGCAAATCCAAATATTCCCGGTAGAATGTTTTTTAATGTTTCTCTAACCTCCTTTGAGAGTCCTAAAAGGGGCTTTACCGAAAAATTCAGCCTCTTTAAGAAAATGAACTGGAGTAAAACCTGAAGAGCTCCACCTACTATGACACCAACAGCAAGAGCCTCTACTAAGAGTCTATCGCAGAGTAGAAAGGCAGAAACGATTAAGCTCAGGTTAAATAGTGCAGTTGAGAAGGCCGGTGCAAAGAAGTGTTCAAGGCCGTTAAGAATCCCACCGTAAAAGGCTACGAGACTAACTAAAAAGATGTAAGGGAACATCTCCCTTAAGAGCCTTACCGTAAGCGGATAGTACTCTTCAGGAAGTCCCGGAGCAACGAGCTTAACAATGAGGGGGGAAAAGAGCTCTCCAAGAACAACCGTTATTAAGAGCGAAAGAAGGAGAATGGAGAAAAATTCTCCGGCAAATCTTTTTGCCTCCTCTCTTGACACGTTCAGCTTGCGGGAGAAGGCAGGGGTAAATGCGGAACTAAAAGCTCCTTCTGCAAATATTCTCCTTAGGAGATTAGGAATTCTAAAGGCAACAAAAAAAGCATCCGTTAAGCTGGTAGCTCCAAATAGCGTAGCAATTACGACATCTCTTGCCAGCCCTAAGATTCTACTTCCAAATATGGAAAGTGATACAATAAGGGATGATTTAACCACTGACCTTGCCATAGTAGGGGAATTATAGTGAAAGTTTGCATAATTGGTGCTGGAGTTGTTGGAAGTTACCTTGCCAAAAAGCTATCCCGAGAGAACCATGAGATAGCTATCGTTGACGTTAACGCTGACAAGGCCTCACAGCTTGCCTATGGTTACGACGTTCTCAGCGTTAACTGTGATGCTCTCAATGTTAATTGTTTAAAACAAGTTGAATCCTTTGAACTCTTTGTTGTTGTTACTGAGAGCGATGAAAAGAACATTGCTATAGCCACACTACTCAGGGGTATTTTCGGTAAAAAGAGGGTGATAGTAAGAGTAAGCAACAAAGCTTTTTCATCTCCCCCCGTTAAGGAGTTTTTGGGATGTGAAGTTGTGAACATCCTTTCAGAAACTGTTCAAACGGTTCTCTCGCAAATCAAGTATCCTTTTGCACACGAAGCTGTAAGGCTTGAGAATGAGAGAATAGTTATACTCAAATACCTCATAAGTTTAGATGACTTCTTAGCAGGAAAGAGAATCTTGGAGCTTAAAAGCATAAGAGAAAAGGTTGACTTTACAATTGTTGCTATTGAACGAGAAGGTAAGGTTATTATCCCTAAGGGAGAAAGTTTCATTTTTCCTGAAGATAGAATCTACATAGCTGTTGAAGAAAATAAGATCTCTGAACTCGTAAAGGCCCTTGGGATTCGTTTTGAACCGGTTAGAACGGTCTTTATCCTCGGTTATTCAAAGTTTACTGAAGAACTCCTTTCGGTTCTTTCGGACTTTAAAGGAATAAAGGTAAAGTTTTTCTCTCCTGATAGAAAAATTTGCGAGAGTATTTCGGGTAGATTCTCTGGAATAGATGTGTTTCACGGAGAATTTACAGATGTGGAGCTCCTAAAAGAAGAAGGCATTGGAAATTCTGACCTTACAATTTCTTTAAGCGACGACGAGGAGACAAACATCCTTGCCAGCATTTTAGCAAAGAAGCTCGGTACCAAAAAAGTATGTTCGCTTATTCTTCACCCTGAATACGAAAACATCGCCGGATCCATAGGTATTGACGTCCCACTAATTCCAAGAAAACTACTTGCCTCAAAGGTTTATAGGCAGCTTAGCCGTAAAGGCTTTCTTGAAGTCTTTGAACTATCAGACAACCTTGAAGTTGTTGAAAGAACCGTTCCGGAAAAATTTTCTGGAAAGACCGTTTCAGAGTTAAGGAATAGTATCTGCGGACTGATAGTGGCAGTTAGGAGAGGAAAAGAGACAAAGCTTGCAAAAGGAGATACACTTTTACTCAGCGGCGATACTGTAATCTGCATAGAGAAGAGGAAATGAGGTTACAGGTAGTATTTCGTCTCGTTGCGTCTCTTCTCTTTATTCTCTCTCTTTCGTTTCTCTTCCCGGCCGTTTACTCTTTCTGGACCCACGATGGCCTCTTTGTAAGCTTCCTTTATCCCCTTCTTCTTTCTTCTTCACTCCTCCTTCTGGGAATCCAGTTTGAGAGCAAAGAACCAAACGTCAAAGAAGCCATTTTGGTCGTTGTTCTCACTTGGTTTCTATTTCCAGCACTTTCAGCTCTCTTTTACATAGAAAGTGGAGCTATTCCCAATTTTGCCGATGCTTACTTTGAGTCGGTATCCGGTTTCACAACAACGGGAGCCTCAATCCTTTCCAATATTGAGTCACTGCCAAAGAGCGTTCTGCTTTGGCGCTCAACAACTCACTGGATAGGCGGAATTGGCTTCGTTGTTTTTTCTCTTTCGCTTCTCCCTGTCTTTGGAGCGGGTGGTGCTCAGCTTATGAGATTTGAGGCATCAAAGGCGATTGAAGAAAAGGTTCTACCAAGGGTCAAGGAAACAGCAAGGGCAATTCTCGTGGTGTACTTGCTTCTTACACTTTCTGAAATAATTCTTTTGAAAATTTGCGGTATGGATCTATTTGAGGCGGTTAATCACACTTTCGCTACTGTAGCAACAGGCGGTTTTTCAACGAAAAATGAAAGCGTTGGCGCTTTTAACTCCTTCGCTATAGAAATGGTTATAGCCATCTTTATGGTTCTTGGAGCTACCAACCTTTCACTTTACTACCGAGCCTTTAGGGCTAAGAGCTTAAAGGTTTTCTTTTCAAATCACGAGGTAAAGGGACTGCTTGCGATAATCCTCATTTCAACACTCTTTTCTATGGCAGTTCTCTTAAAAGAACACGTTTATGCAGATCCATTTACAGCTTTTAGATACGCTTTCTTTCAGATTGTAACGGCAGCAACAACAACGGGCTTCTCCTCTACAGACTATACCCACTGGCCTCCGTCCATTCTTGCACTGATAATGTTCCTCTCCCTCATAGGTGCTTCTTCAGGTTCTACGGCAGGAGGTATAAAGCAGTTCAGATTCTTAGTGATGCTAAAAACGGTTTACAGCGAGCTAAAAAAAACTGCTCACCCAAGAATGGTCTACAGGGTCTCTATCGGTAACAGAGTGCTGGAGCTCTCTATTCTGAATACCATTTGGGCATTCATATCGGTTTACTTTTCTACGGCAGCCGTTTTCGGATTTATTATTGCTACTTTTGGCCACGACCTTGTAACATCTTTCTCAGCTTCAATAGCCTGTATTACGAGCCTTGGACCCGGTCTTGCCAAAGTAGGACCCGCCGGCAACTTTGGCTTTTTCTCTGACTTTGAAAAACTGCTCCTTTCGTTGGAGATGATTCTGGGAAGACTTGAAGTCTTTGCTGTTCTTGCTGTACTGCTTCCTTCTTTTTGGAAAGAATGAAATAAGGAAAATTTGATAGAATACGTGATACTTTGAGTTATACTTTATAATAAAACTCTACGAGAATAGGTAAGGAGGAGAGGTCATGGCCGTATCCCTTAACCAAAACATAAAGGCAGGAAAAAGCACCTATCACGTTCAGACAGAGTATTACAAAAGTTCAAATAAAATTATTTCAAACATTTTTAAAGACGGTAAAGCGGTAAAAAGACTTGAAAAGGAAGTTGAAGAGGATAGAAGTCTTGACGAACAAATAAAGGAATTCCACAGCAGTGTAATTGAAAGACTTACAAAACCAACTCTTGTAAAGGAGAAGAAAAAGACAGTTCAAAAGGAAGCATTCATTCTCACCAAAGGACAGGAAGAAAAAATTGCTGCAGCCATATATCCCTTCTTTGGTATTGCTACCTACCTTGTAATGTCCGATGCTGCAAGCAATGCCTCTTCTAAGGAAGATTTTATCAGCCGGCTTCTTAGTGAGCTTGAAGAGGAAAAGGTTAAAGAACTAAGGGAAGAAATACTTTCTATTCTCTCTGATAAAGTGGAAGAGAAGCCTTCAAAGCTCCAAGAGGAGCAAAAAATTCTTCCTTTCCCAGAAGAAGAATTAACCCAGCTCCTCTTCCCCCACTTTGGTATTATGACGAACGTTTTAGTTGAATCCGCAAAAAGAGTATGGAGCGGTAGAAAGGAAGAACTCCTTGACTTCTTAGCTAACGAGCTTGAGGATGACGTAAGGGAAGATGTCCTGAAAAAAGTTAGTTGCTTGCTTGAGGAAATTGAGAAAAGCGCTACAGAAACAGAAAGCCTTCCAACAGAAAGAAAACTTGACAGTTCTGAGATTGACAGGGTACTTCCAGTACTGCAAGAATTTTTCGGTATCTCCGCAGCAATGGTAGCCGAAGATGCTTTTGAGAAATCTAAGGGAGAAATTAACAAATTCTTACAAATTATCCTCAATGAAGTTGATGAAAGTGAAAGAGAAAAGCTTGAAAGTAAGCTCAGAAGTCTGTTGGGAGGAACTTAAACTCAGAAGTGGTATTTACTATTTCTGCAAATTTTTTAAGGCTTCTTAGTTCTTCTTCTCCCAGCGAGAATATAAGGTTTTCAAGGTAATTCTTACACATTTTTTCAGGTAGTTGTAGCTTCTTAGAATACTTACAGCATATTTCACTGAAAGAACTGATTCCTATTTCCCGAGATATGGAAAGCTTTCTGTAAAAGTCCGTCACAATTTCCCTCTCCCGTTTGTATGAATCATTTCTAACAGCCCAGACTGCAAATACGAATGGAAGACCGTAGAGGTTATGCCATTCTTCTGCAAGGTCGTAAACAAAAGGAAACTGCTTGCTCCTTAGCAATCTGAGAGCTTCGTCTCCTATTACCAAGAGAGCTCTTGGATTTTTTGGAAGGTCGCAGTCCTTCAGTGAGTAATACCTAAAGTTAGGTTCTACTCCGTAAACTTCTCTCAGAAGGAACTTAAGGAGTTCTCGGGAAGTCATGGAGCTCCTTGTCAGCCATACATCTTTCCTGTGAAGTTGATGAATTGGAACAGTAGAAAGAAATAGAACACTAAACACTCTCTTTTTCGCTGATATAGAAAAGTCAGGGAAAAGAAGATACTTATCGCTGTTCCTCAGATACTCGTAGGAAGAAATAACAGAAACATCAAGAGAACCTTCTCTTAAGAGTCTGTTGAGTTCAGAAGGAACGTCCTCAACAAACTCTATACCCTCAGAAGAAATTTTCCCGCTTAAAAATCCATAGTAAACGGGAACTGTATTTAAATACTCTATCTTCCCAACCCTTAGCATTTTCCCTTTAACTTCATAAGTGTTCTACAAACGGAGCATACCGGAGCCGCCGTTGGCATTCCGCAAATTTCACACTCCTTCAAAGTCAACCTCTCTCTTAATTCCCTCTCAAACAGCGGCCGTCCCTTTTTAAGAAACTCCTTGTAAAAGCGGAGCTTTGTCCCCGGCATCTCGTGCTCCAGCATGGCTAAAGCCCTTTTAAAGAGCTTGGACGTGGCAGTCTTGGAGTTAGGACAGCCGGTTTCCATAAACTCAATGTTGTTAACTATTGCGTAGCTAACCGTTTCCTTCTCTGTAAAAAAGCAAAACGGCTTAACCTTCCTTGCAAAACCACTTTCCTCTGGCAGTACCGGATGCTGTCTTCCGAGATATCCAACCTCCCAGCGGAGCATGTTTGAAAGAAGTAGGGCAGATTCGTCGTCAAGGTTGTGCCCCGTAGCTACGACCTTAAAGCCGTTCTCACGACAAACTCTATTCATTATGTACCTCTTAAACGTTCCGCAAACAGAACAAACGTCCTTCCTGCCAGTCC
Source organism: uncultured bacterium (assembly GCA_964594265.1). Classification (GTDB taxonomy): domain Bacteria; phylum Aquificota; class Aquificia; order Desulfurobacteriales; family Desulfurobacteriaceae; genus Phorcysia. The sequence continues at coordinate 3,269 of CAZQLZ010000096.1, read as the reverse complement.
CCTTTGCAATCTCTTCTATAGAGTAGCCAAACTCTTCTTTTAGGTCAAATACTATTAGCGGCCTTCCGATACTCCTTGCAAACTTCTCACAAGTTTCAAGGGACTTTTTTGAATATTCCCACTCTTTAATTCCAAGACTAATGTGAAGTCCGTAGGTTTCATACCCAAGGCGGTGAAGGGCAAGCCACAAAGAAAGACTATCCTTACCGCCAGAAACGGCTACTAAAACCTTGTCTTTCTTAGAAAACATTCTGAAGGTTTTGATAGTCCTTTCGGTCTGCCTTTCAAACCAGCCAACAAAATGTTCTTCACATAGGGCTAAACGATGGTGTCTTATAAATATGACTGCTTTCGTTCTCTTTCCCTTTGACTTGCATATTCTGCAATTCATCGCCATTTATTCCTCGTTTTTTAAGTTGGAATAAGTAGTTTCCTTAGTTCTTTAATTCTGTCCCTAAGTTCTGCCGCCCTCTCAAATTCCCAGTTCTTGGCAGCCTCTTTCATTTCCCTTTCAAGGCGGGCAATTTCCTCAAGGAGCTCCTCTTCCGTTCTCGGTATTCTCTCTCCCTTCTTTTTCTTTAACTTGTGGAAAGGTAGTAGCCCTGCATCCTCTAAGATGCTTGAGTCAAGGTTTCTCTTTACAGTCTGGGGAGTAATTCCGTGCTTTTTGTTGTACTCTTCCTGAATTCGCCTTCTTCTTTCTGTTTCCTCAATCGCCTTTTTCATTGACTTTGTAATTCTGTCGGCGTAGAGGATTACCTTGCCGTTTACGTTCCTTGCCGCTCTACCGATTGTCTGAATTAAGGAGGTAGTTGAGCGGAGGAAACCTTCCTTGTCGGCGTCAAGAATTGCAACTAAGGAAACCTCCGGTAGGTCAAGTCCTTCCCTTAAAAGGTTTACCCCGACTAAGACGTCAAACTCTCCACTCCTTAAACCTCTTATTATTTCAACCCTTTCAACAGAGTCTATCTCTGAGTGCATGTACTTTGCCCTTATTCCCTTTTCAATTAAGTACTCAGTTAACTCCTCGGCGCTCCTCTTTGTGAGGGTTGTTACGAGAACTCTCTCGTTTCTCTTAATTCTTTCCCTTATCTCTGAAAGGAGGTGGTCAATTTGTCCCTCTGTCTTTCTCACTTCAACAACGGGGTCTAAAAGTCCCGTCGGCCTTATTATCTGTTCAACCACCTTTTCTGAAACTGAGAGTTCAAACTCTCCGGGAGTTGCAGAGACGAATATGGCCTGAGGGACTCTTTGTAGGAACTCTTCAAAGTTTAGTGGGCGGTTGTCGTAGGCAGAGGGTAGGCGGAAACCGTGTTCAACGAGGTTAAACTTCCTTGCCCTGTCCCCTCTCCACATTGCCTTTATCTGGGGAATCGTAACGTGGGACTCGTCTATGACTACTAAGAAATCCTCTGGGAAGTAGTCAAGGAGAGTGTAAGGGGGCTCTCCGGGCTTTCGGCCGTCTAAGTGGCGGGAGTAGTTTTCAATTCCCTTACAGTGACCGACCTCTAAAAGGAGCTCCATATCGTAACGTGTCCTCTGTTCTAACCTCCTTGCCTCAAGCTCTTTTCCCTGCTTTAAGAAGTAGGCAACCCTCTCCTCAAGCTCTTTCTCTATGGACTTAACGGCTTCAACTATTCGCGAGTAGGGAGTTGCGTAGTGGGAAGCCGGGTAGACGGTGTAGGAGTCAAAGGTCTTAAATAACTTCTGGTTGAAGTAGTCAAGCATAACTATTGAATCAACCTCATCGCCAAAGAGCTCCACCCTTACAAAAAAATCCTCCGTATCTGCCGGAAAGATGTCAATAACGTCTCCCCTTACCTTAAAAATTCCCGGACGGAGGTCGTACTCGCTCCTCTCATAGCCAAGGGTAACGAGCTTCCTTATTACTTCATCCCTTTCAATCTCTTCTCCGACAGTGAACCTTAAAGAGAGGTTCTTGTAGTAGTCGGGAGAACCGAGGCCGTAGATGCAGGAAACGGAAGCGACGACGATTACGTCCCTGCGGGTTAAAAGGGAGACGGTGGCAGAATGTCGCATCCTGTCTATGACGGGGTTTATCGCACAGTCCTTCTCTATGTAGAGGTCTCTGCTTGGAATGTAGGCCTCTGGCTGGTAGTAGTCGTAGTAGCTTATGAAGTACTCAACGGCATTTTCTGGGAAGAAGTTCTTAAGCTCGTGGTAGAGCTGTGCTGCTAAGACTTTGTTGTGGGATATAACGAGGGTGGGCTTTTGAACTTCCTCTATGACCTTTGCAATTGTGTAGGTCTTACCGCTTCCGGTTATTCCAAGTAGAGTCTGAAATCTAAGACCTCTTTTTATCCCTTCTGAGAGCTCCCTTATCGCCTTTGGCTGGTCTCCCTTAGGAGTAAAGGGGGATACTACTTTAAACTTTTTCATAGCTTTAAACTGAAACCATAAAAAATTTTCCAATTAGAGGTAACTCAAGATTTTTTCGCTTGCTCCAGTCAAAAATTTCAATCCCAACGACCTCACCATCCTCGTCATAGTCAATAACAATTCCTTCGTTCTCTAAATGCTCACTTTCAACAGGATACTTATCGGTTAGCTCAATAACAAGGATGTCTACATCAGGGCTATACTTTACTCGCATAATCCTTTCCTCCGGAGATTACGATCAAACATCAACGTTATAACCACCAATTTTTCTCCGCAAGGTTCTACCACTACTTTTAAACATCGGCCTTCCACCTTTTTAATGCGACATTCTCTATTGGGACGATTCTTATCTGGCAGTACAAAGTCAGGAGAGGAGATAGCAAGTTCTACCAATTCTAAAGTTAAAGGCACTGGTGATTCTCTCTGTCTCCGATAAAATCTATCCCAAAAGTGTTTGGTATAGACTATTTCCACTCTTTACCTCGTTAAAAGGTGGGCAGGGCCCACCAGAAGGTATTTACTCGCCAAAGACCCTCTTAAATATGTAGTCAACGTGTTTTGTATGGTAAGAAAGATCAAAGATGTCCTCAATTTCTTCCTCTGTTAGAACCTTTCTGACCCTCTCGTCTCCTTTTAAGAGCTCCTTAAAGTCAGCTCCCTCGTTCCAGACCTTCATTGCGTTTTCCTGAACGATGGCGTAGGCCTCTTCCCTTGTGAGTCCTCCCTTTTCAATGAGCGTAAGGAGAACTCTCTGGGAAAAGACAAGTCCCCTTAAGAGGTTCAGGTTCTTCATCATGTTTTCAGGGTAGACGACCAAGTTCTCCATCAGGTCGGCAAACTTCTGGAGCATGTAGTCAAGGGCTATGCAG
>CAZQLZ010000095.1:0-14511 GCA_964594265.1 uncultured bacterium | reverse complement strand
TTGTTCCAGAGGTGTAGAGTATAACTATTACGTCGTCTACGTTTCTCTCCGTGAACTTGAACTTTCCACTGCTTGTAGAAAAGTCAAGCTCGTCTGTATTTATAACGTGGACGTGGTAGCCGATGTTCTTGATGGCTTCCTTAACCTTTCTTAGGTTTTCCCCTGAAGTTACCATGTAGCGTGGCTGGGAATCCTTTAGGATGTTAAAAAGCTCCCTTGCAGATAGTAAGTAGTCAACTGGAACGGCTATACCGCCTTTAAAGAGCGTTGCAAAGAAGGCCGATACCCATTCTGGGCGATTTTCCATAAAGATAACTACGCGATCTTCCTCTTCCAGATTGTTCATAGCCTCTTGAAAGGTTGAAATCTGTTTACCAACGTCACCGTAGGTTAGTGGAAAATACTTGCCATCTTTTTTTCCTACAAGGATTTCTTTCTCTGTATATTCCCTTATGTTTTCAAGAGCACGCTCTATAAACGTTTTCATTCTTAGCCTCTCTAAAGCAGGTCTATTATGTCCCTGATGTCCTTTTTCCTGTCTTCAAGGATTTCTATTAGCTCTTTGGCCTTCTTTTTGGGAACGTTTTTTGACTTAGGTACTTCTAAGATACGGAACTTAAAATAACGGGTAATGGTATCTATTTCTACAACATCTCCCGGCTTTATACTCTTAGAAGGTTTTGCCGGCAGACCGTTTACTTTTACTACACCATCGTCACACAGTTCCTTTGCCTGAGTTCTCCTCTTGACTATCCTTGAGAGTTTCAGGAACTGGTCCAGTCTCACTGCTTCTCCTCTTTCTCTCTTTTAGGGTTGAGGGAAATGTGAATATTTTAAGGATAAGCGAAAGGAATCCGGCAGTAAGGAAACCTGCTAAGAACGAGAAAACTATAACTACAAAAAGTTTGGTGTGAAATACTCCCACAAAAGGTATTGTGACGTCAACGTCCTGAAAGTTTTGAAGGGAGAGGAGAGTTACTCCTACGACTATTAGTGCGATTAGACTTGCATAAACGTTCTGCTTGAAAGTCATAACAACTCCGTCATAGGCTTAGGTAAAGTGATGTAACTCCAACACTCATAAGTCCAAGGATTAGTGTTAAGGCATTGAGGGCCATGGAAATTCCGTGAAGTTTCAAAAAACGGTTGTAGTAGCTTTCATCTTTGCTACGGTAAAACTCTGCTTTTAAGAGGCTTGCTTTTGGGGTAATTATAAGGCCGTTAATTGCGTTAAGTATGTTCATCACAAGAAGCATGAGAAGTATTAAGGAGGAAGTTATACTAAGAGCGCTCTTTGTAAGGGTGTAAAAGGAGATAAGGGCTGTTAACCCGAAAATGTAGCCAAGGCCAAAGTACTTTGGGAAGACAGTACCTGTGTATTTGCCAGCATCTTCCTTGGGCAGGGCTTTAAAGGCTGTTGGAGCTCCTACGGCCGAGAAGAAGAAGAGAGAGCCGACCCACAGGGAGATGGAATAAAGGTAGAGTGACTTTAGTAACACGTTCATTGTTTCCTCTTTGATAGGAGCTTGTAGCACGGTTAAATGGTAGCATAAATCTGTTGCTTTTTGTGGAAGGGCTGGAAGAGGTTATAGAAGGAACTCCCTTATCCTTTCTATGAGTTTGGGCAGAGCTCTCTGAACAGCGTTACTGAGGGAATTTTCAAAGGGAGTCAGACTTTCAACTTCAATTCCTATTAGTTTTACTTCTTGCGGCATTTTCTCTTTGAAGATGGCGTAACCGGTTGTTATTATTTCTTTTAAGGAAATTGAATGGGTTAGACCGCCAAAGGTCTCTTTGTCCTCGTGGGGCTTTAAATCAAGCTCAACGATTTCTCCCGGTTTTTTACCGAGCTTAACTCCGTCAACTATAACGGCCTTTTCGTATCCAAACATACGTTCAAGCATTTCTAAGGAAGGAGAGAGGAGGTGAACGGCGTCCACCTCCCCTTTAAGGGCCTTTACGACCTGAAAGCCTATTCCATCGTCCTTAAAGTTGGGGTTGCCGATGCCGATTAGAATGCCTCTCTTTTTCACCTTTAGAAGTTCCTCAGAGTTTTAAGTAGCTTTCCTTCTTTTGTGTAGACTTCAACTTGGATTGGCAAGTGGCCGGGGTAAACGTGAGTAGCGCAGGCTAAACACAGGTCGTAAGGTCTGTGTGCCATCTCTATAAGGTTCAGGACTCCCTCGTCAATTTTTCCGTCTTTAATAAAGTATTTAGCTGCCTTCTTGACGGCCACCTGAATCGCTCCGTTGTTTATGGTGGTTGGAACTATTAGGTTGGCGTCTGTAACGAGTCCCTGAGAGTCGGTTTTGTAGTGGTGGATTAGCGTTCCCCTTGGAGCTTCAATTATTCCGATGCCTTCTCCTGAAACTTCTCCAAGTGGAGCGGTCGTGTTGGGGTCTGTTATGCTTGGATCTTCTGCTATTTCCTTTAGGAGCTCTGCCTGATTTAGAACCTCTATCGCCCTTGCCCAGTGGTATGCAAAGATGTTGTAAACGGGCTTTCCGCCGTAGAACTCAACCATTTCCTCGTAGGCTTTCTGGGCTAAAGGAGTGGAGTAACCTTCAGAGACGTTGAAGCGGGCAAGTGGGCCAACACTGCAGAGGCTCGTTCCTTTGCCGTCAACAAGTCCCTTCCAGCCTACCTGTTTAAGGTAGGGGAACTTTGAGTAGCTCCAAGGAAGAGTTTTTTCAGCCAAGTAGTTTAAGTACTCCTTGCCTTTAAACCTTGCAACCTCTCTTCCTTCTGGTGATACGATTTTCTGAACTCCATCGTAATAGGTAACTTTACCGTTCTCGTCCACCGTGCCCATGTAGTTCGTTACAACGTTGAACTGTTCTTCTTTTAGGAGCTTTGAGTACTCTGGGTTCTTAACTACCACTTCCTTAAAGAGCTCTACCGTTGTTTTTCCAAGTGCGATACAGTCATCTATGAGTTTTAGAATTTCCTTCCTCTCTTCTTCCGTTATGCTCTTTGCCCATCCTCCCGGAATGGCGGCGACGGGATGGACAGGTTTCCCTCCGAGTATCTCAACTATTCTCGCGGCTGAAAACCGTTTCTCTAAGATTCCCTTTACGAGCTCTTTTCCGAGCTTCTTTGCAACGCCCAAGATGTTTCTCTCATGCGGAGGGGCGGTTGGACCGCAGATAAAGTCTGGAAGTCCGAGAGCGTAGAGGATTTCTGTGTGGTCCTCTATGTGGTGGGCTAAAAGGAGGAGCTCCCTAAGTTTTTGAGCAACGGGAGGAGGTTTGACGGAGAATATTTCATCAGCGGCCTTTAGTGAAGCTGTAAAGTGAACGGCTCTACACACACCACAGATTGTGCTTGCAGTTCTTGGAACTTCTTCTATCGGCATTCCTTGTAGAAACTTTTCGTATCCCATGAATTCAACAACTTGCAGGAAAGCTTCTTCCACGTTACCGTTATCGTCAAGGAAGACCGTAATCTTTCCGTGTCCTTCAAGCCTCGTTATGGGCTCTATCTTTACTTTGCGCATGGTAAACCTCCCAATTTCTACTCTTTCGGCTTTATAACGGTTGATTTGGGTAAGCTGTACCTGTAGAAGAGGTGGAGCGGAGCGGGAATTTTCTTAAGGAGCTCCACGCTTTGAAGGGCGGTTGCCACAGTGCTCATGGCCTTTACTCCAAAGTCCTTAACTCCGGGAATTGGACCTCCGCAACCTCTACACGGAACGTTTACTTTTATGCAGGCGGCGTTGCAGTCTCCCAAGGTAACCGGCCCAAGGCAGAGGTATCCCGCCTCAAGGAGACATACGTCTTCCGGCGGCTTTTCAAGAAACCTTTTAACTTCCTCAGGCCTTTTTTTCTTACCCCCGTGCCTTATGGGGTTTCTTGGGCAGACGTCGCATACAGCGTGTCCCATCGTTAACCAACTGCCTTTGGGGGGAAGGTCGCCGCTTAGGAGGCTTTCAAGTATTTTCTTTATGTGCTCATAGTGTGGGGGACAGCCTCCAACGTAGTAATCAACCTCTACAACTTGGTCTAAGGCCTTTGCGGGCTTTAGGACGGGGAGCTCCAGCTCGTACTTTCCGTGAACTGTGCACTTTGTTTGGGGTAACTCCCCTTCTGGGTTTTCTGTGCTGAAAGTGTTTATGTAAGCCTTTTCAAGGAGTTCCTTTTGAGTGTGGAGGTTAACTAAACCTTTTATGCCTCCAAGACTTGCACAAATTCCAAAGGCTATAAGGGTTTTGCACTTCCTTCTCATAACTTTTGCAAGGTGCTCATGTTCAGAGTTCCTGACGTTTCCGCTAAAAAAGCCAAAGTCTACCGAACCGTCTGGAAGTTTCTCTAAGTCCTCGTACTTTGCGTCGGCTACGGTTGGGGCGAAGAATACGAGCTCAACCTTTTCAAGGAAGTCCATAAGTTTTCCTGCTGTATCAATAAGGGACGTATCACAGCCTGCACATCCACCTGCAAGGTAGTAGGCAACCTTAGGCTTTTGCATAGCTCCCTCCCTTAACTTTTAAAAGGGTTTCGTTAACCTCACGAATTGTGTTGGCAAGTTTCTTCCACGCCGGAACGCCTATGTACTCCCATCTCACCACTTTATCTTTAACTCCAAGGAGGTTTAAACTCTCCCTGAACATCTCTATTCTGTTTTCCTGCATGTAGTTACCCCAGATGTGGTGGCAGTTGTCCTTTGGACATCCGGCAACGATGATTCCATCGGCTAAATCCCTTTCCAGAATTTCCGCTATCACGTCAAGGCTTAAAGAAGCTGAGCACCTTATTCTGATGCTCCTAAAGTTCTCTGGTAGTTTCTCTCCGTTTATTCCCATGAGGTCGGCCGCACCGTAGGCGCACCAGTAGCAGAAAAAGCCCAGTATTCTCGGTTGGCCTTCCTTAAGGTGTTTAAAGGCGACTTCCGCTACTTTTATGAGCTGGTAATCCTCAAGGTTTGAGAAATTGATTGCCTTTGACGGACACGCAGAGTAACAGAGGCCACATCCTCGGCAAAGGTTGGGATCTATTTCAACCAAGTTTTCTTCTTCTTTTTCTCCTTTTTTAACGCTGATAGCACCGTGCGGACAGCACATTAGGCAGGTTTCGCACCTTGAGCACTTCTCTAAGTCTATGACGGAGAAGAACTTCTTTTCTTGTCCTTTTAAGGCTTGGTAGACCTTTACTGCAGCGCCGAGTCCCGATTCAATGCTTTCCTGAACGTCCTTAAATCCTTTAGCTCCGCCAACAACAAACACTCTTTCAACGTAAGTTTCAAGGGGATTAATGACTCTGGGCTGGAACTCTATGGGGAATCCGTAAATGTCCGTCTGCACGTCAAGAATTTTCGTTATCTTTACTTGGGAAGGAACGAGGGGTTCTGCAAGGACGGCTAAGTCTGCCGAATATTCACCGTTTTCTGTTCTTATCTTTAAAGAGCCCTCAGAGGTTTTCTGAACTTCCAGGACGCTCTCTTGGATAAACTCAACGCCTGCAGCGGCAGCCCTCCTTCTAAACTCCTCAAAGGCCCTTCCGGCCGTGCGGAGGCTCAAATAAAAGACTTTTACCTTAATGTCCGGGTGGTTTTTGGCAAGTACCGCGGCGGCCTTGACGGTTGCAAGGCAACAGAGCCGTGAGCAGTAGCCGATATTGTCCTTTTTACAGAGGATAAAAGCTATTTCTTTTGGCTTTTTGCCGAAGAAGTTTTTGCCCAAGTATCTTTCAAATTCTAATAAAGTTACAACCTCTTTGTGCTGGTATCCGAGTTCTTTATACACGCTCATATCGTAGCTTGAAAATCCAGTAGCAATGACGATTGCTCCAAACTCGTCTTCAACGTACTCGTCCTGAGCCTGAAGGTTAATGGCCTGAGTTGGACACACCTTTACGCACTCTCCGCACTCTATACATGCAGATTCAACGATGTTGTAAGTATCGGGAATTGCTAAGGGAAAGTCTTTGTCTATGGCTTTCCTCTTAGTTTTACCGAGGTTGAACTCGTTTGGAATTTCTACCGGACAGACCTTAGAGCACTCTCCGCAGCCTATGCACTTTTGTGGGTCAACTTTCTGGGCTTTTTTCCTTATCTTTACCTTAAAGTTGCCGTTTTCCTTTACTACGTCTACTACCTGAGAGTTCACTAAAACTTCTATGTTGTCCCGCAAAAATGTATCCCTTCCAACGACTGGGATAACGCATTCGCTTGTACATACTGAAGGAGAGCTCTCTGACTGCCACAGGAAGGCTATCTTCGCAGACTGGCCACCAAGATACGGTTTTTCTTCAACAATCGTTACGTCTATACCAAGGTCGGCAAGTCCTTGTGCGCACCTCTGCCCTGCAACGCCACCGCCAATGACGAGAACTTTTTTCTTTACGTTCTCCTTAAAGGCCGGTGTGTTTGTTTTGAGTTTTTCGTAGGCCATTAAAAGCATGTCTTTTGCTTTTGCGTTAATTCCGTCTTGGTTTTCGTGAATGAGGAAGCACTGTTCTCTCAGGTTTACCGTCTCAAAGAATGCGGTGTCTACGTTAAGGAACTTGAGTAACTTCTGGATTCTGTCCTCGTTAAACTGGAGAGATGACCTTTCAGAACAGCCTCCGAAAATAATTGCGTTAACCTTGCCTTTAAGCTTTTCGGCCTGTTTTTCAGGAGATTTACAGAAGTCTTTTGTAACGATTACTTCTTCAACGAAAGGAAGAGATTCGGCAAGTTGTTTTAAGTCCTCGTAGTTGATTTTTTTGTTTAGTTTGTTTCCGCAGGTGCACAGAACCACTCCTATTTTCAATCGGCTTTCAGAGGTTACCATTTTCCACCTCTCTTTATTGTAGTTTGGATATCTGCATATTTGATTATATTCGCAAAAGATAAATAAGACAAGATGCCGAAGGTTAAAGAGGGGTATATTGGGATATACTAAGGAAGGCGAAATGTTTTTTAAGGAGGTAAAGATTGAAGGGAAATCCTTTCAAGGACTCTGAAAAGATATGGGTTCTTGACGGTGGAATGGGAACGATGCTCATGAAGAAGGGGCTTGACGTTAATTTTGCCCCAGAGCTTTTAAACGTTGAAAGGCCTGAGGTTCTCATAGAGATACACAGGGAGTACGTAGAGGCCGGAGCAGACATAATAGAGACGAACACCTTCGGTAGTAACCGCATAAAGCTCTCCCACTACGGACTTGAGGACAGGGTAAAAGAGCTAACTGCTGCTGGGGTGAAACTTGCAAAGGAGGCTGCATCCGGCAGAGCTCTTGTTGCCCTTTCTGTTGGTCCTACCGGTCTTTTTGTTGAGCCAATCGGGGAGCTCCCCTTTGACGAGGCCGTTGATGTCTTTAAAGAGCAAATAGAGGCCGGAGCGGAAGCGGGAGCTGACCTAATTCTCATAGAAACGATGTCGGATACAAAGGAGGCCAAGGCTGCAGTTATCGCTGCAAGAGAGGTTTGCGACCTTCCTGTAATGGTCAGCATGACTTATCAGGAGGATGGAAGAACTCTCCTTGGAACTCCTCCAGAAGTTGCGGCTGCCATTTTTGAAGGCTTTGATGTTGCTGCTGTAGGGGCTAACTGTTCCTTAGGTCCTGAGAGTTTCGTTGAAATTGTCAGAAAAATGGCAAAGGTAACGGAAACTCCCATCATTGTCTATGCAAATGCGGGACTGCCCGTTCTGAAAGATGGTAAGACCATATACCCAGAACCTCCTGAAACCTTTGAGAGGGTTGCCGTTGAACTTGTTAAGGCAGGAGCAAACATCATAGGTGGTTGCTGTGGAACGACTCCAGAGCACATAAGGGCTATAAAGAAGGCTGTTAAAAACCTTAAGCCTGTTGAGAGAAATCCGATAAAAGGGCTTAAAGTAACAAGCAGGACGGAGCTCGTCTTTATCGGCTCTGACCACCCGACAAGGATAATCGGCGAGAGGATAAATCCGACGGGCAAAAAGAAGTTGCAGGAAGCCCTCAAAAAGGGAGATTTTTCCCTCGTAAAGGAGGAGGCCAAGAAACAAGTAGAGGAGGGAGCAGATATCCTTGACGTAAACGTCGGGGTTCCGGGGATAGATGAAGCTGAGGCTATGGAAAAGGCCGTAAAAGTAGTGATGGAAACGGTAACAGTCCCAATAATGATAGATAGTAAAGACCCTAAGGCCATAGAGAAAGCTCTTAAAATGTGCGACGGAAGGCCGATAGTTAACTCCTGCTCTGGGGAGGAGAAGGATATAAAAGAGATACTTCCTCTTGTAAAGAAATACGGAGCGAACCTTTTAGCCCTTGGAATAGACGATGAGGGTTTGAAAGAGAAGGCAGAGGATAGGGTTGCTGTAATAGAGAAGGTGATAAGGGAGGCAGAAAAGCTTGGAATCAGGAGAGATTCCATAGTAGCTGACGTTCTGAACTTGGCTGCCAGCGCAATGCAGGAAGCGACGGTGGAGACTCTGAGGGCTATAAGGCTCGTTAAGGAAAAGTTTGGCGTAGCTACCACCTTAGGGGTCAGCAACGTATCTTTTGGCCTTCCTGCAAGGCCTTTAATAAACTCTGCCTTTATGGCGATGGCCATAAGAGAAGGTCTTGACTCTGGAATCGTTAACCCAGGCGATTCCCGTATGGTTGAGACCATATACGCCTCTGACGTTCTTGTCGGTAAAGACAGGGGAGCTACCCGCTACGTTGAAAAATTTACGGGCTATAAACCGAAGGCAGAGGATAAAGAGTGTAGGGAGCTCCTTAAGAAAATCTGCACTCTCACCTGTTCTTTCTTGGAAGGAAAAAAGGTTTCTGTTGAGATTGAGGGAGAGGAGAAGAAAAAGGAAGTAAAGGGGGAGAAAAAGGAAGAAGAGGGAGCTCCAGAAGGAATACTCGGAGAAGTTTTTAAGAAGGTAATTGAAGGAGACAAGGAAGGAATCATAAAACCTACCGAGGAGGCTTTAAAAAGCTACGAGCCGATGGAGGTAAGCGATAAAGCACTTATCCCTGCCCTTGACGTTGTTGGAAAGCGTTTTGAAGAAGGAAAAATCTTTCTTCCCCAGATGCTCCGCTCTGCTCAAGCTGTTCAGGCAGCCTTTGAGATTCTCAAGAGGGAGATGAAGAAAAAGGGAAAGAACCTTAAAACCAGTGGAAAGATTGTAATGGCTACCGTTTACGGTGACGTTCACGAGATAGGAAAGAACATAGTAATAACCATGCTTGAAAACAGCGGCTTTGAGGTGGTAGACCTCGGAACGAACGTTCCTCCAGAAAAAGTGGTTGAAGCCGTAAAAAAAGAAAAAGCAGATATTGTAGGACTAAGTGCTTTAATGACAACCACCCTTCCGGCTATGGAAGATACAATCAAAGCCCTCAGGGAAGCAGGTCTTGATGTTCCGGTGATTGTTGGCGGAGCCGTTGTCACTCCTGAGTATGCAGAGAAGATAGGAGGCCACTACGGAGGAGATGCTCAAGAAGCTGTTAAAATTGTAAAGAAACTTCTTGGAATAAAGGATTAATCGGAGGAGACAGATGGGAAACTACATAAACGAAACGGATCTCAACCTTCACAAGGAGATTGAGGAACTCAAGTCCCTCATAAGGGACATTCCTGACTTTCCAAAACCGGGGATTGTCTTTAAGGACATAACTCCATTACTTCACAAACCTTGGGCTTTTCAAAAGGTCATAGACTACATAGGCAACAGGTACGTCGGTCTCGGCGTAGATATAGTAGCCGGGATAGAATCAAGGGGGTTCTTGCTTGCGGCAGCCCTTGCCTACAAGATAGGTGCAGGACTTGCAATCATCAGGAAGCCGGGAAAGCTCCCATATAAAACAATCAGCGCTACCTATACCTTAGAATACGGCGAGGACAAAATAGAAGTTCACGAGGACGCAGTTCAGGAAGGAATGAAAGTTATCCTCATTGACGACGTACTTGCAACCGGCGGAACTATGAATGCGGCAATTGACCTCATTGAGAGGTTGGGAGGAAACATCATAAGCGTGGATTTCCTCTTGGAGTTAACTTTCTTGGGGGGAAGGGAGAAAATACAGAAGAGGGGGTATCCGGTATTTTCACTGATAAAGTTTTAAACTTTTGCTTTGAGTGGATTGGGAGTAAACGTAATGAAGGTTCTTTTGCTTTCCCAAAACGTTCCAAAAATAGAAGCTGACAGGGATGCCCTTTTGAGGCACTCCCACTTCACTTTTCTTGTTGACGGGATATCCCGTGCCTGTTCCCACCAGCTTGTAAGACACCGTCCTGCATCCTACAGCCAGCAGTCTCAGAGATACGTGGCAATGAAGAACTTTCCCTTTGTAGTGCCGGAGTCCGTAAAAGGTAAAAATGTTGCAGTAGAGGGTAAGTCAATAACTTATAAAGACTTGATGGTTTTTATCGGTAAGTTCTACGAAGGTCTTGTTGATGCTGGAGTTCCGAAAGAAGATGCAAGGTTCGTTCTTCCCAATGCCTGCACAACGAGGGTTCTCTTTACGATGAACGGGGAGGAACTCGTCCACTTTTTGAGACTTAGAACTTGTGCAAGAGCTCAGTGGGAAATAAGGAAAATGGCCGTTGAAATGCTCAAGATACTGAGAGAAAAACATCCTTTCCTCTTTAACCATGTCGGTCCAAGCTGTTACTACTTGGGATACTGCACTGAAGGGGAAAAAACTTGTGGTAAACCGGAGGATGTTAGAAGGTTCTTTGCCACACTTGGCAAAAGGGGTGCGTAATGTTTAAGCTGATAGAAAGAACTGCCGGAATTCTGAAAAAACAAAATGTTGAAAATTTTGACATCTATGGTGTTGAGTCTTCAGGCTTTTCGGTTGAGGTTAAGAAAGGAAACGTAGAGAAGGTGAAGACTTCTATTAAGAAAGGAATAGCAATAAGGGTTGTTGTGGACGGTAGACTCGGATTTGCCTATACAACCGACGTTTCTGACGATGGTCTCAGGATAGCTATTGAATGTGCCAAAGAAAATGCAAAGATGGCTTCTCGGGATGAATACTTCTTTTCTATGCCCTCCTCTGCTACCGTTGATTTCCCTCTCTGCGATGAAACTTACCTTGAAATACCGGTAGAGAAAAAGGTTGAGCTTGCCCTTGAGCTTGAAGCAAAAGTTATGAGCTTTGACAGGCGAATAAAGAGGGTTAGAAAGGCCTCCTACGGTGACTCGTTAACTACGGTTTACTACTTTAACTCAAACGACCATAGTTTTTCTTACACAACTTCAAGCTTTTCCTTAGCTGTTCTTCTTGCCGCTGAAGGTGATGGTGATTCCCAAATGGGGTGGGACTACGACGTAAAGCGTTATTTTTCAGAGCTTAACGTTGACTTAGTTGCCGTGAGGGCTGCCGAGAGTGCTTTAGAGCTCCTTGGCGCAAAACCTATGAAAACAAGAAGGATGCCGGTGATTTTTAAGAATACTGTTTTTGCCGAAATCATTGAGGCTCTTTCTCCGGTCTTTTTGGGAAATAACGTCTTAAGAGGAAAGTCTCTCTTTGCCGATAAGCTTGGCTTTGAAGTGGCAAGCCATGTCTTTAACCTCTACGATGACCCCCTTCAAAAGGGTGGAATTGGCAGTATTCCGTTTGACGATGAGGGAACGGTAACAAAGAGGAAGGCCGTTATAGAGAGAGGAGTTTTGAAAAACTTTCTCCTTGACATTTATTCAGCTAAGAAGTTGGGGTTAGAGCCGACCGGTAACGGAATTCGCTCGTCCCTCTCATCTCTCCCTCAGTCAGGAATAACAAATTTAGTTGTTGAAGGGGGAGCTTTGGAACTTGAAGAGCTTATAAAGACTCCAGAAGAAGTTCTCTTGGTAACTGATGCTATGGGGATACATACGGTAAATCCCATATCCGGCGAGTTTTCCATAGGTGTAAGCGGTATATATCTTAGGGACGGAAAGAAGGTTCAGCCGGTTTCTGGAATGACCGTTGCGGGAAACCTAAAAGAACTCCTTACAGGCATAACCGAAGTTGGAAGGGATCAGCGCTGGGTAGGTAGAATTTCAAGTCCTTCTGTTCTCGTGAAATCTTTGATGGTGAGCGGAGTGTGATGAAGGAAAGAAGGAGAGAGAGGTTAAGGTCACTTCTTATAAGGGAGCTCTCTGACATTATACGGAGCGAAATAGACTTACCCGAGAATCTTTTTATAACGGTTCGTGACGTACACCTTTCAAAAGACGGAAGTAAAGCTACCGTCTTTATCTCTGCCCTCAAAAAAGAAGATGCCTTAACAGCAGTTGAAACGTTAAATAGGGCTGTAGGCTACATACACCACCTTTTGGGTAAGCGTCTAAAACTGAGAATAGTTCCAAGACCCGAATTTGTCGTTTCACCGGAGGAGTTACTGTGAAACTATCAAGGAAAGAGATGGCGGAGCTCCTTAAAAGTATTGATGGAAAGATTCTGATAACGACGCACAAAAATCCCGACGGCGATGCCATAGGGAGTACCTTGGGTTGGTTCAACTTCTTAAAAAGCATAGGCAAAGATGTGAAAGTAGTTTACAGGGATAGACTTCCCTACTTCTTTGACTTCCTGCCGGGGATTGATGAAGTAGAAGTTGGGGAAGAGGTAGAGGGGCGCTACGACTGGGTAATAATAACCGACGTTTCGGAAGAAAGGAGGACAGGATTTCTTAGTATTCCAGCAGACAGGTCAATAGTCATAGACCACCACATAACGGCTGAGCCCTTTGCAGATTTTTCCATCGTTGAGCCAGAAATATCAAGCACTTGTGAGCTTTCTTACGAGCTCATGGTTTTGATAGACCGCGAAAAAATTACCTATGAAGTAGCCCTTCCGCTCTACACCGGCATGTTTACCGATACAGGTGGCTTTAGTTACAACAATACCTCTCCAAGAACCCACGAGGTTGCAGCGGAGCTCCTGAGAAAAGGAATAGACCCTTATACCGTAAGGTTTAACCTGTTTGAGAGGAACAGGATAAACCGCTTTAAGCTTTTAGAACTTGTTCTAAAAACTCTTGAGTTTGCCCTTAACGGAAAAGTGGCTCATATAACGGTTTACAGGAAATTCCTTGAAGAAACAGGAGCTCTTCTTGAGGAAACAGAAGGCTTCATCAACTATCCCCGCTCAATAGCAGGTGTTGAAGTTGCTGTCTTCTTCAAAGAAATTGAAAAAGAGAGCTGGAAAGTTTCACTTAGATCTAAGGGAAAGATTAACGTAGCTGAGATAGCTAAAAAACTTGGAGGTGGTGGCCATAAAATGGCTGCCGGCTACGAGACAGAAGGTGAGCTTGAAGAGATAAAGAGAAAGCTCTTTAAGGAGCTTGGACTGGCATTTGAGTCATCAATTTTGAAGAATTAGGAATGCTTTTGTAGTCTGATAAAATTCTTTTATCCGAAAATTTGCAAGGAGGAAGGATGGATTTTCACGTTAAAGATCTCTCTTTGGCAGAACAGGGAAAGAACAGAATAGAGTGGGCAGAAATTGATATGCCCGTTCTGAGGAAGGAGATAAGAGAGAGGTTTATAGAAGAAAAGCCCCTTAAAGGGATTCGCATAGCTGCCTGCCTCCACGTTACGACAGAAACTGCAAACCTCATGAGGACTCTGAAAGAGGGAGGTGCAGAAGTTTTCTTATGTGCTTCCAATCCCCTTTCAACTCAGGATGACGTAGCGGCTGCTCTTGTTAAGTACTACGATATTCCGGTCTTTGCCATAAAGGGAGAGGACGAGGATACCTACTACAGCCACATAAAGGAGCTCCTTAAAAGAAAGCCCCACATGACGATGGACGACGGTGCTGACCTCATTTCAACCCTTCACAAGGAGTTTCCTGAGCTTGCAAAAGAAGTCATCGGTGGAACGGAGGAGACGACCACCGGCGTCATCAGACTTAAGGCGATGGCTAAGGACGGAGCTCTGAAATATCCCGTTATAGCCGTTAATGAAGCCCTCACAAAACACCTCTTTGACAACAGGTACGGAACTGGCCAGTCAACCATAGACGGAATCTTAAGAGCTACGAACAGGCTTATTTCTGGTTCTGTCTTTGTCGTTGCCGGCTACGGTTGGTGTGGTAAGGGCGTTGCGATGAGGGTCCGCGGAATGGGAGCAGAAGTTATAGTAACTGAAGTTGATCCGATAAAAGCCTTAGAAGCGAGAATGGACGGTTTTAGAGTTATGCCCATGATAGAGGCCGCAAAAGTCGGTGATATCTTCTGCACGGTTACGGGAAACATAAACGTTATAAGGGAAGAGCACTTTAAAGTAATGAAAGATGGAGCGATTATCTCTAATTCCGGGCACTTCAACGTTGAAATAGATATCCCTGCCCTTGAGAAGATGGCAGTTAAGAAGAGGAAAGTAAGGGAGTTTGTGGAGGAGTACACCCTACAGGATGGAAGGAGGATATACCTCCTTGCAGAGGGAAGGCTTGTTAACCTCTCTGCAGCAGAGGGGCATCCAGCTTCCGTTATGGACATGAGCTTTGCAAATCAGGCTCTTTCTGCTGAATACATAGTTAAAGAAGGGAAAAACCTTAAACCGGATGTCTACGTGGTTCCCGGTCACATAGACAGGAAAGTTGCAGAGCTTAAACTAAAGGCTATGGGA
>CAZQLZ010000094.1:0-22732 GCA_964594265.1 uncultured bacterium | reverse complement strand
CTTTGAGTTTCTTTGTTCGGGATCTTGATTTCAAAGGGTAGCCCCTTATGTTCTCTTATCATGGCGACAAAAATGTTAAAAGCCTGACTCATTGTGAGACCACACCTTTCCAGTATTTTCTTGGCTTCCCTGAAATTTTCTTCGTTAACTCTCAATGTAGTTTGTATCTTTCCTGTTCCCATTTTAAAACCTTCCTAAGATTGTGGTTTTGAAGCTAATGTATGTTATTTGGGATACATTTGCAACTTTAGTAAGCTATTCCCTCTTCTTTTACGGCTTTCTCTAAGGTTTCAATTATGACGTCAATCAGAGATTCATCTTCTGCTTCAACCATTATTCTGAGGACGGGCTCAGTTCCGGAGTAGCGGACTAAAACCCTTCCTCTTCCAGCTAATTTTTCTTCGGCTTCCTTTATTGCGTTCTGAAGCTTTTCAAGTTTTTCAAGAGGCGGCTTTTCTTTAACCCTTATGTTCTTGAGCTTCTGAGGGAAGGTTCTTACCATAGAAGCAAGCTGGCTTAGAGGTTTTTTGACGAATTTTGTGATTGAAGCGATTAGAATTGCTGTTAGGATTCCATCTCCAGTTTCGCCGAACTCTTTGATGATCACATGGCCGGACTGTTCGCCGCCGACTAAAGCTTTGACCTCGTCCATCTTCTCTGCTACAAATCTATCGCCTACGGGAGTCCTGTGAAGGTTGAGTCCCATCTCTTTAAGGAACACTTCAAGTCCCATGTTGCTCATAACCGTTGCGACCACTTCTTTACTCTTTTGAGCGTAGTAGGCTGCAAGGATGGCTATAATTTTGTCACCGTCCACCAATTGACCGTTTTCGTCAACGGCAATACACCTATCACCGTCGCCGTCAAAGGCAAATCCCATGTGGAGGTTAAGGACTCTGACTTTCTGGGCTATGAACTCTGGATGGAGAGCTCCGCACCCTTGGTTTATGTTCTTTCCGTCAGGTTCAGCGTTAAAAACGAAAACCCTCGCTCCGAGAGACCTAAAGACCTGCGGTGCTATCTGGAAGGTAGCACCGTTTGCACAGTCAATTCCTATCTTTAGACCTGCTAAGTACCTTCCGGCAGATTCAAGGTGTTTTTCGTAGGACTCAACAAGGTTCTCTCCGTCAAAAACTCTTCCAATATTCTCCGGCGGAGCTTTGGGAAGTTCAAACTTATTAAAAACGACAAGCTCTAAGCTGCCTTCTTCCAATTCAGAAAACTTTTTACCTTCTCTGTTAAAGAACTTTAGGCCGTTGTATTCATAAGGGTTGTGGGAGGCCGATACCATTACGCCACCGGAGAGACCACCATTTTTCACAAAGTAAGAGATAGCTGGAGTTGGAACTGTACCAACGTCTATTACGTCAACGCCTGTGGCTGTAAGTCCACTTATAAAAGCACTTTTAATCATATCGGAAGATAGGCGGGTGTCTTTACCGATAACGACTGTATGCTTTTCTTCCGGAAATTTAGCGTTAAGATAAACGCCGTAAGCTATACCTATTTTTTGAACCATCTCGGGAGTTAATGGATATTTATTAGCAATACCTCTTATTCCATCTGTACCAAAAAGCCTCCTTTTTACTTTCATTTCGCCTCCCTTACTGTGATTTTTACGGTACTCGGTTCTACCCGGTACTTGCTGGCAAGCCTTAGGTAAATCTCTCCTTTTCCTTTGACCGACGATAGGTCAACCTTTTCTGTTTCAACGTATTTTACGCTGTTTTTTGCATCTTTCGGGAGGTAAACAATAACGTAGTTAGGAGAGATGACAAGATCTAAGTTTTTTCTCAGACCAACAACGTTAAGCTTCACGGGAACAGCTTTTCCTACGAGGTTTTCCACATTTACTATAATGGTGTCAGGTTTGATTTTTTTGACTTTTATTGACTGAATAGGAAAGACGAGTTTTGTTTTATCAATTTTTACAGATATTCTTCCATCCTTGTTAGGGATTAAATTCTTAGGTAGGAAGAGTTTGACGCTTCCCTTTTCTTTGAGAATTACTAAATCTTTTCTGTATCCCTCAGCTCTTATAGTTATCTCCTTCGGATAGTAATCCAATATTTTGTAGTTACCTGTGGAAACCGGCTGGACTTTTAGCTCAATTTCAGCTTCAGAGATTTCCCTGTTTACTGCTAAAAGCCAAAGGAGAACCGCAAAAAGTAGAGCAAGAATCTTGTAGTGAAATCTGTAAAATACCACGTCAAGCAACTTCTTCACCGTTTCTTCTCCTTAAACTAAAAAGAGAATTCTTTTCCTTGGCTCTTTTAACAAGCAGTCCTTTGAGAACTTTCTTAAGTTTTTGAGGATCAAGGTTCTTTATGAGTTTTCCGGTATAGGCAACAGAAACAGCGCCGGTTTCTTCCGAAACGACTACAACAACAGCATCGGTTTCTTCAGTTATCCCTATAGCTGCTCTGTGTCTTGTTCCAACTGTCTGAGGAAGGTTAGGATTTAAGGAGAGAGGTAGAAAAGTTCCAGCCTTATAAACCTTATTCTTCCTTATTATTGTTGCGCCATCGTGAAGAGGAGTCCCCGGCCAGAAGATTGTTATGAGGAGCTCCTTAGAAATTTCTCCATTAATAACCGTTCCGGCTTCAACGTAGTTGTCAAGGTTAACTTCCCTCTCAATGACCATTAGAGCTCCTATTCTGTCCTCAGACATCGTTGCTGAGGCTCTAACAATTTCTTCTATTACCTTTTCCGCTTCCTCTTCAGACGAAAATATGCCGAAGTGTTTTTCACCAATCCGAGCAAGGATTCTCCTGATTTCTGGCTGGAAAATGACTAAGAGTGCAAAGATACCGATTGTTAACAGGTTGTTAAAGATAAATGAAAGTGTGTAAAGGTGGAAGAACTTGGCAATGACGCTTAAAACAAGGATTAAAAAGAGACCTACCAGTATTTGAATAGCCCGTGTTTGTGAAAGGTAAACGAAAATCCTGTATATCAGGAAAGCCACAACCAGTATATCAGCAATGTCCCACAGGGTTATCTTGGGAAATATCTCTAACAATTTGCCTCCCTAATTGCTGAAAGGATGTCAAGAAACTGCTTTGTTTCCCTTACGTCATGTACTCTAAGGATTTTTGCACCTTTTAAGATGGCCATTGCCGCCGCTGCAAGGCTTCCTGGTACTCTACGGACAGGAATTTCTTCTCCTGTTACAGCACCTATAAAACTCTTCCTTGAGGCTCCTACAAGTATTGGCAACCCAAATACCTTAAACTCTGAAAGCCTTTTAAGGATGCATAGGTTGTCTATCACTCTTTTACCAAAACCTATCCCCGGATCAATTATGAGCTGGGAACGCTTTACACCTTTTTCCTCAGCCATCTTTATAGTTTTTCTAAAGTAAGTAATAATTTCCTTAACCACGTCTTCGTAGTACGGGTTTTTCTGCATGTCTTTAGGAGTTCCCTTAATGTGCATGATTACTGCCGGACACTTTTCTTTTGCTACAAGCTCTGCCATTTTCTCGTCAAAGTGAAATCCGCTTATGTCGTTAACAATATCCGCTCCTGCGGAAAGAGCTCTCTCAGCAACAAAAGATTTATAAGTGTCTATGGAGATAAAGAAATCATCTCCGAGCTTCTTTCTTATCTCCTCAATTACCGGAATAGTTCTTCTTACCTCTTCCTCCAAAGGAACGGGTTCTGCACCGGGACGGGTTGACTCACCGCCAATATCTATGATCTGAGCTCCCTCTTCAAGCATCTTCTCGCACCTTTTGAGAGCTCTATCTACAGAGTTGTAGAGTCCCCCGTCGGAGAAAGAGTCGGGAGTTACATTCAAGATTCCCATTATGACCGGTTTTTTTAAGGAAAGTTCTTTTCCCCTGTAGGAAATCGTGAAAGAGTCTCTTCTGTATTCTGAGAGGATTTTTTGGAGCTCTTGTGAGAGCTCTTTAAGTCCGAAAGGTTGCAGCTTGAGTTTTTCAATCAACCTCTCAAACTCCCTCTCTGTGACCATCAGGAGAACCGTGCACTTTCCCCTTTCAAAGCTTGAGGCCTTTCTTGGAACGGCACAGTCCCCCCCAAGAGCTATAGCGTCTTGCTTTAAGATGTTTGCAGCCCTCGTGTCTAAGTCTGAAATCTCAAAGAGAAAAACTCTTCCCTTCTTTGAAAGGATTTGAGAACCTTCAAGAGTATTACCTACGCTCAGGAGGTAGTTTTTGAGTTCTTCCTTGCTTTCAAACTCCTTTGGAATTATGAGCACGGTTTAACCCCTTTATAATTAAGCTTCTTTATAATTAAGCTTCCATAAATTATACTTACAGAGGGAGTATGGAAACGGTAATAACTACCCATAAGAATATGGATTTGGATTCTCTGGGAGCGGTAGTTGCGGCCAAAAAGCTATTTCCAGAAGCTACTGTAGTCTTACCAGACGCTAAGGGAAATGACGTCACTAAGCTCCTTTCTGAAAATCCTGAGGTCGTAGAATTTGTAGAAGAGAGCTCTTTTAAGGGAAACATTAAAAAACTCATAGTCGTTGATACTGACTCCTTAGAGAGAATTCCTAACAGTGTTGCATCAGGACTTTCCCCGAATTCAGAAGTTATCGTTTACGACCACCACTCCCCCTTTTTCTCAAAGCTAAAAGAAGCAGAAGTTCACTACAAGCATACAGGTTCTGTTACCTCTTTAATGGTTCTCCTTTTGAAAGGGAAAGGAATAGTTCCTTCTCCCTTAGAGGCTTCCGTTATGTTAGCCGGCATATACGCCGATACAGGGAGTTTCAAGTTTCCTACTACTTCTCCACTTGACTTTATTGCGGCTGCTTATCTGCTTGCCGTTGGAGCTCGCATAGAGTTCGTAAAGAAGTATCTCCCCCTTGAAATGTCAGACAGAGAACTTGATGTTCTAAAGGTTCTAAAGGATAACCTCGTGGTCACCGAAGTTCACGGTAACCGAATAGGCATTACTTATGCCCGATTTGATTCCTACGTTGGAGAAGTAGCCCATCTTGTCAGTAAACTCCTTGAAATTACAGGATTACCGGTTCTTTTAGCTGTAGTGGAAGTTCAGAACTCCACTTTCCTTATAGGTAGGTCTCAGACAGAGAAGGTAGACGTTTCTAAGGTGGTAGCCCGTTTTGGAGGTGGAGGACACCCTGAGGCAGCTTCTGCTACGGTAAAAGGAAAGACCGTTTTTGAAGTTTTAGAAGAACTCCGTAGAGTTCTTAAAGAGGAAGTTGAGCCCCTTAAAAAGGCCGCCGACATCATGACCTCTCCCCCAATCGTAGTAGAAGAAGGAGCAACTGTAAAGGAAGCGAGAGCTCTCCTGATGAAAAACAGCATAAATGCCGCTCCCGTCGTTGACGGAGAGGGAAGAATTGTTGGAATTGTAAACAGAGCTCTCCTTGATAAAGCTATCTACATGGGACTTGAAGAAGAAAGAGTTTCTGATGTTATGGAGAGGGATTTCCTCTTTGTGTCGCCCGACACTTCTCTTGACGAAGTTGAAGAAATCATCGTTGAAAGGCATCAGACTTTTGTACCGGTAGTTAAAGACAATCATCCGGTGGGAGTTATAACCAGAACAGATATCCTTATGAATCTTTACAGGAACGAAATAGCAGACATTTCACGATTTTATGAAAAGAGGGTAAATTCCTCTCCCCGTTTTAAAAATGTTGCCTCTAAGTTAAAGGAAGTTCTCCCTACGGAACTTTTTAACCTTATCAGAAAGATAGGTAAGTTTGCAGATAAAAAGAATGTCAATGCTTACATAATTGGTGGTTTTGTTAGGGATCTAATTATCGGTAGAAAAAACTTTGACGTTGATATTGTCATAGAGGGAGATGCAACCGTCTTTGCCAAAGAGCTTGCAAAGCATCTTGGCGCAAAAGTTCACACCTACGAGAGGTTCAAAACAGCGACAGTTATCTTTGAAGGTGGAAAAAGAATAGACTTTGCCTCTGCAAGGACAGAAATTTACAGAGCTCCGGGAGCTCTTCCTGAAGTTGACACAGCTCCACTAAAAAAAGATTTAATGAGGAGAGATTTTACGATAAACACACTGGCCATAAAGATAAACGAAAAGGAGTTTGGAAAGCTCATTGACTTTTTCGGTGGCCTTAAGGACATAAAAGACAAAAAAATAAGGGTTCTTCATTCTCTCTCTTTTGTTGAAGATCCCACAAGAATTTTAAGAGCTCTCAGATTTGCCACGAGGTACCGCTTTGAACTTGGAAAGCACACAGAAAGGCTACTAAAAATGGCAGTTCAAAGGAAGCTGTTTAAGACAGTGGAAGGTCAAAGGATATACCACGAACTTAAGCAGATATTTTTAGAAGATAATCCCCTAAGAGTGATGAACAAATTGGAGAAGTACAAAATAATCCCTTCGCTCTTTCCGTCCATTTCTTGGGACAGGTTTAAAAAAGATCTATTTGAGAGGATCAGGAAAGTAATTATCTGGCATAAGTTCAACTTTCCAGAGAAAGAAACAAAGTACCATATCCTTTACTTTGGAGCTCTCTTCTTAAGAGAACCTTTAGACCGTGCTGAAAAGTACATAAAGGAACTTGCCATCCCTGAAAAAGAAGCAGAGGTCATATATCAAATTCTTAGAAACTCCTTAACTCTTATCAAGAAAGTAAAAACTGCAAAGAAAAACAGTGAAGTTTACAAACTCCTTCAAGACCTTCCAGAAGAACTCTTACTCTTTCTGGCAGCACTCCCTCAGGATAATGAAACCAGAGATAAAGTACTTAACTACCTTAAAAGCTGGCGTTTTGTTAAACCCCTTGTGAACGGTGAGGACTTAAAAGCTATGGGACTTAGGCCAGGCCCAATCTTTAAAAAGATTTTAAGTGAGCTAAAATATGCAATTATAAATGGAGAATTACCAAATAACAGGGAAGAACAGCTTGCACGGGTTAAGGAGCTCGTAAATGCAGAAAAGTGCTGATTTGCTTGTTATCTTTTCTGTACTTTTTCTCTCTTACAGCTTAGCCCTCTTCGTATCCGCCGCAACCACTTTTGGATTAAAATCCTGCCACAAAGTTGAATTCCCTTTTGTTTCTATTTCCTCAAAAAAGGAAAAGTTTACTACCGTTTCCTTAGAGAAGGATGGATTCTTCTATTCAGGCGAAAAGGAATTAGAAGAAGATCACAAAGTTGTAGATCAAGAAGAAAAGGTTTACGCTCT
Organism: uncultured bacterium; assembly: GCA_964594265.1. GTDB lineage: Bacteria > Aquificota > Aquificia > Desulfurobacteriales > Desulfurobacteriaceae > Phorcysia. The sequence continues at coordinate 15,569 of CAZQLZ010000094.1, read as the reverse complement.
TGATAACTACGTTCTTAAGGGAACTATAGTTTGCAATCAGAGTAAATACAGCATAGCCATTTTTAAAGAAAAAAAGACCGGTAAGAGCTTAGCTGTAACTTTCGGTCAAGAGCTGGACGGATTTAAAGTAACTGCAGTTCATCCAGATAGGGTTGTTCTTAAAGGTAAAGGAAGAACTGTAATTCTAAAACTCTTTAGGAAAAAAGAAGGTAAGACCACCAATTCTGGTCCTAAACAGGAGGAAAGAAACATTTTTAGAGTAGAGAGAAAAGAAATAATAGACGAAATATCTTCTGGAGACTTCCTCAGGTATATAAGCATCCTTCCCTGGAAAAATCCTGAAGGTTTAAAGGTTACCTATGTTAACCGTAGGAGTTTCATCTACAAGCTTGGACTACGTCCCGGAGACGTTATAACTTCCATAAACGACGTTCATATAAGGACTCCAGAAGATTCCTTTTCTGCCTTTGAACAGCTTAAGAATTCCGATAGCATAACCATAACGGTGATAAGGCATGGCAAGGAGATTAAACTCCACTACGAGCTTGAATAAGAGGGGTTAGGGTTATGAGAAAAAACGTGATTGCTTTTTTAGTTTCTTTCCTTTTACTCTCTCCGGTGCCCTCTTTGGCACAACCTCCCGAAAGTGTTCAGATAAACTTTGACTCAGTTGACATTCAGGACTTTACTAAGGTAGTAAGCCAAGCCATTGGTAAAAACTTCATAATACCTCCTACTTTGAAAGGGAAAGTTACGGTTATTTCCTCTAAACCGATTCCAAAAAAAGAGCTCTTTAACCTTTACGTCGCGGCTTTGGATGAACTTGGGTATCAGGTAATTGACTACGGAAACTACGTGAAGGTAATCAAAAACAGGAATGCTTCTAAGGAAAGTGCCGATGTTAAATCGGGAAAGGTGGACGGAGGAGACAAGATACTTACTTACATCATAATTCCTCAGCACTTACAAATTACGCCAATCCAGAATCTTGTAAGAAACCTCCTTTCTCCTGTTGGCAGGGTAAGTTTTGTTAGAGATGCAAACGCAATTGTTGTAACGGATAAGGAGAAAAATATCCACAGAATAGAAACGGTTATAAGAAGAATTGACAGAGCTCCCGTCAAGATGGAAATAACCTCCTTTGAATTTAAGAACGGTAAAGCTAAGGATGCAGAAAAAGTACTGAGAGCTCTCCTTGATAGAACTTTTGCCTTTGACATAGCAAAAGTTGTTCCTATTCCTGGAAGGGACTACTACCACTTTGCTGTAGATGAGAGAACAAATACCCTCTACCTTGTTGGAACTCGCAAGGTTATTGAAGAAGTTGCTTCGCTTATTGAAAAGCTTGACAAACCGCTAAATGTTGAAGAGGGAAACATTCATATCGTAAGGCTTAAGTATGCCTTTGCCGAAGATATAGCGAAAGTTCTTAATAGTCTCTTCAAGGGAAATGCAAAGAAGAATGTTGGTTTAACAGGTAATGTAAAAGTTGTTGCAGATAAGTCCAGTAACTCACTAATAGTTCTTTCTTCTCCGAACGACTTTAAGGTGGTGAAGGAGGTTGTTTCAAGTATAGACATAAAGAGGCCACAGGTTTTTGTTGAAGTTCAAATTGTTGAAATGTCTATGGACAAGCTTTTACAGCTTGGTGTAGAGTGGAAGTTTCTCTCTCGTGGTGACCTTGTTCCCTTTGGAGGAAACCTTTACGGTAATCTGCCCTTACAGGAAGGTTATCCTTCTGCCTCGCCCGGACTTCTCCTTGGACTTGCCAAGTGGAGAAACGACATGCCGGATATAGGTCTCCTCCTTAATGCCTACGCTAAGGAAGGAGGAGTTAACGTCATAGCCACTCCACAGATTCTCACTCTTGACAACGAGGAAGCCGAGATCAATATCTCTAAGGTGATTCCTTACTCAACGGGAATGAAATACGACGCAAACAATAATCCCGTTATTAGTTACGACTACAAAGACGTTGGAATAACTCTTAAAATTACTCCACATATAACGGCCTCCGGAGAGGTCAGGCTAAAGATTTATGAAAAGGTAGAAGATGTAGTTGGCTACGCAAACGCTGATCAAACAGCTCCTATTACATCAAAAAGGGAAGCAAAGACTACTGTTGACGTTCAGGATGGACAGACTCTCGTTATAGGTGGACTTATAAAGAGCAAAAAGTTAACAACGGTTGAGAGAGTTCCCGTTCTTGGTAGTCTGCCTATAATAGGAAACCTCTTTAAGAAGACAGGACACCAGATTGAAAAGACGAACCTTCTCGTCTTTATTACGCCGAGAATAGTCAGAAGCAGAGAAGAAGAGAACCAACTTACAAAGGATAAAGTAGAGCTCTACTACGAGAACATAAGGAAAATTCAGGAATCCAGAAAAGGAGTAACTTCAGACATAAAGGGCTTAGGTAAATTCCAGATGGGAGAGGATGTGGGAGTAGATGTTAAGTGAGAGAGAGTTCATTGAAAAGTTAAAGGAAAGGGGGCTTATCCCCCAGAAAGCAGGCGGCAAGTTCAGAGACTTGGTGGGGATTATCAAGTGGAGCTCCCCAAAAACAAAGGAGATTTTTAAAGAAACAGCTATTCCCTTCCTTGAAAAACTTCCCGAGCCAGAAAAAGAAATTCTTTCCAAAGTTCCTCCTTCCTTTTTGAGGAGAGAAAGGATTATTCCCTTCAAAGAAGAGGAACATTTTATAGAAGTTGCTACCGATAATCCTTTCAACCTTGAAGGACTTAAAAAACTTGAATGGTTCTTTTCAAAGCCTGTAAAAACTTTTGTCGTTCCTTTTGACGAAATTAACGCCTTTTTAATGGAAAGAGAGGGAAAAGAAGAACATGAAGAACTTGAAGAAACTACCGGCGAAGATATCCTCACATCTACAGAAGAAGCCCCTATAGTTCAGTTCATAAACGATGTACTTATGACTGCTCTCAGGGTAAGAGCAAGCGACATTCACTTTGAACCTTTTAAAGACAGGATGAGGATTCGTTTTAGAGTTGATGGAGTCCTTAAAACCTTTAGAGAAATACCGGTTTCAAAAGTATCGGCCGTTACATCAAGGTTGAAAATAATGGCCAATCTTGACATTGCAGAAAAACGCCTTCCTCAGGACGGAAGGATAATGATTAGGGTAGGAGGAAAAGAGGTTGACATAAGGGTTTCTACCCTCCCAACCTACTTTGGAGAGAGGATTGTTTTAAGACTTCTTTCAAAAGAGAGTATCCTCTACTCCACGAAAGAGTTGGGGCTTCTTGAAGAAGATTACAAACTGTTTGAAAAACTGATTCACACTCCTCACGGAATAGTTCTTGTAACAGGACCTACAGGTTCAGGTAAAACTACAACCCTCTACGCCGCCCTCTCAGAGATAAACAACGAAGAAATTAACATCATAACGGTTGAAGACCCTGTTGAGTACCAGCTTGACGGTATCTCTCAGGTGCAAGTAAAACCCGATATAGGACTAACTTTCGCAAGTGCCTTAAGGAGTATTCTTAGACAAGATCCCGATGTAGTAATGATTGGAGAAATCCGTGACGTTGAAACAGCAGAAATTGCTATACAGGCAGCTCTAACTGGACATTTGGTATTTTCAACTCTTCATACTAACGATTCTGCAACTTCCGTTACAAGACTTCTTGATATGGGAATTGAACCCTTCTTGGTCGCCTCTTCTGTCGTAGGAGTTATAGCCCAGCGCCTTGTTAGAAAGGTATGTCCCTACTGTAAGGAAGAATACACCCCGACCTTTGAGGAGCTCCGAGAGCTCGGCATTGAAAACTTTAAAGGTTCCTTTTATAGAGGAAGAGGCTGTGAAAACTGTATGGGAACCGGTTATCTTGGAAGAACGGCCATTTACGAGATACTGATCGTAGATGGCAGGATAAGGAAGGCCATCCTTGAGAACAAAGATTCTGACGAGATAAAAAGACTTGCCGTTAACAGGGGAATGAAGACGCTAAGAATGGACGGAGCTGAAAAGGTTAAAATGGGAATAACAACTCCAGAAGAAGTTTTGAGAGTCACGAGAGGATAATGGCTGTTTTTAGTTATAAAGGCTTTGACAAAAAAGGAAAAGAGGTAAAAGGAGTAGTAGAAGCCTCTTCTCTCACCGGGGCAGTAGAGAAATTAAAGTATCAGGGTATATTCCCTTATGAGGTAAAAGAAGAAAAAGAGAGAAAAAAAACCTTTTTGCAGCTTTCTTTACGTAAAGGCCTGTCTGACAAGGAACTCATCATTTTCTTTAGAACCCTTGCCACTATGCTCACTGCAGGAATACCACTTGTTGATTCAATCACAGCCTTTTCCCGCGATGCAGACTCTAAAGGGAAGAAAATGTTCCTGACGAGATTAACGGGAGCTCTTAAAGAAGGAAAGAGCTTTAAAGAAGCCTTAGAGCTTGCCGGAATTACTGACCCCGTAATTCTTAGCTTGGTTCAAGCAGGAGAAAAAGGCGGTATTTTGCCTAAGAACTTGGAGAGTATAAGCAGAATTATAGAGAGGAAGGAAGAGATCAAACAACTTGTAGTAAACGCTCTTATCTACCCTTCTGTTCTCTTTTTAGTTGCTCTTGGAGTAGTTACTTTTATGATGGTAACAGTAATTCCAAAAGTTACTTCTATATACAAATCCGTTAAGCTAAGCCTGCCGATTAGCACGAGGATTACCCTTGGCGTGAGCAGTTTTTTAACAAAGCACTATACTCTCTTGCTGATATTTACCTTTATCGTTTTTTTTGCTTATGCTTTTCTGAGCAGAAAACTAAAGGAACAATTTGATAAATTTAAACTTCAGCTGCCTATTATTGGAAAACTTCTTTTTCACGTGGAGCTCCAGCGTTTTCTGGAGATTCTTGGAAGCTTAGTATCTTCTGGAATTTCAATAGTAGAAGCAATCTCGGTTTCTGCTGGAGCTGTAAAAAACAGCTACATTCGTAAATTAATACTGGAAGTCAGAGAAGAAATAAAAAAAGGAAATTCTTTTTATAAAAGCTTCTATTCCGCTTTCCCTCAAACCCACAGCTTAGTTGTTCACCTTATTAAAACAGGAGAAGAGACCGGTTTATTTGGCGAAATGCTCCTAAGAGCTTCCCGTTTTATACAGGAGGAGATAAAAATTAAAGTTGATAACTTGACGTCTTTGTTAGAGCCTACTATGATGCTGTTAGTAGGTTTAATAATTGGTTTTATAGTGTATTCACTCTTACTTCCTGTAGTGAGTATAAGTACCATCATGGGGATAAGAGGATAGAATGAAGTGGTTAGTGAGGTTCCTAAAGGGAGGAGGATATCACCTTCCGGCTATTGATATAGGTACTTATAGTCTTAAACTTGTTCAACTTGAAAAGAAAAAGAATTCCTTTAGACCTGTTGCATATGGAAAACTTGTGTACGAAGAACAAGTATTTGCAGGAACGGAAATTATTGACAGATTTCTCTTGGCTGACTACATAAAGCGATTACTGGAAGAAAACAACATAAGTGAACGGGACGTTGCCATTCACGTTCCCCTTGCTGCCTGTTTTTACAGTGTTATAAGTATCCCTTCTTCAAAAAATCCAGAAGAAGCTGTAATGAACTACATACAGAGCATAATCACGCCCGAAGAACTTCCTCAGGTTAAGATAGACTACAAAATACTTCCTGTTTCTATAGAACAGGACACAATTGATATAGCTATTGCAGCTGTCAAAAAGGATTTTCTTGAGGAGAGAATATCTGTTTTAGTCCACGCTGGTCTTAAGCCGGCTGTCATAGATATAGAACCTGCAGTTATGAATAATCAATTCTACTTGAACCATCCGGAAAGCACGAACACTCCTGTTTGCATAGTTGACATAGGAGCTTCTTTCACAAAGATAGTAATTAGCTTTGGAGGTTATCCTTATACAACGAGAAGCTTAGAGCTCGGAGGATTTTCCATAACAGAGCAACTCCAAAAAGAATTTATGCTCAGCGTAGAAGATGCTGAAGAACTTAAGAAGGGAAGCAACGTTAAAGAGATTACCTATGAAGAGGCTTTTAACAGGGTAATTACTAAGTCCATCAAGAAAATAGCTACCGAGACCATGTGGACCATAGAAAACTTTAAGGACAGGTTCAATCTTGACGTTGATACTATCTACCTCTATGGTGGTTCTTCCAAAATTAGAGGACTTGTTGAAGAGTTCAAAACATTTACGGGAAAAGACGTTTTAGCAGGTTTTCCGTTTAGTTTTGCTGGCATAACGGGTTACGAAGAGTACGAAATTGCCGTAGGACTAAGCTTAAGGTATAAGGGTGACAGCAATGTTAAGGTTTAACTTTGCTGAAGTTAAGGAATCTTGGCTTGAAAAGTACTTAAAAGCTGACATTATCTTCGCAGTTCTAATCGTAATCCTTGCTTTAACAGTTGGTATTACAATGGAAAACAATTTAAGAGAAGAGATAACGGTAGTAAAAAATAGGATAGCTCAGTTAGAAGCTGAGAAGCGCAGGTTGAGAAAAATAGAAAAGCAGGAAAAAATCCTTAGAGAAAAACAGCAAGAATTAGAAAGAAAGCTTGCTATCGTCCGAGAGCTGAGCGAAAAAAGGAAAGTTCCTCCCTATCTTTACTTCTTTGCCGATCCCAATAACGTTCAAGGAGTTTGGTTAACAGCACTATCTGTAAAAGGGAAAAGGTTGGATCTGGAAGGAAACTGCAAAACCTTGGAGGAGATGTATCAATTTATAGATAAACTTGATAAAAACTTGGGAACGGTAACTTTCAGAGGAGCAGAATTAAAAACCTTTGAAGAGGAAAAACTCAACATACGGGTTGACTACTATAATTTCCAGCTGGGTGTGGAGCTGAAAAATGGAGCTGTTAATTAGCTTGTACGAACGATGGCAGGAAATTCCCCGGTGGCAGAAGTGGCTAATCATATCGGCCATAGGGGTGTTTGTCTTTATTCTGCTTTACTATATACGTATAGTTCCCATTCAAAACACTCTCCAAGCTGAAAAAAGGAAGATGGAATCTCTTTCTTTAGTAGTTAATAGACTCAAAACAATAGAAAGGAGGAAACTTGATCTTGAAAAGACCATCAAAAAGCTTGAAAGAAGGATTGAACAAATAGAAGCTGAATTACCTTCTGGTAAAGAGGACGTGAGCAGGATTATAAAGTCTATATCCGATGCCGACAGTGGAGTTAGAGTTGTAAGCATTGAAAGAGGAGCTCCGGCAGAAAAGAAGTATTACGTGGAAATACCGTACTCTCTCAAACTTAAAGCTACGTATCCGGAATTTATTTCATGGTGTGAAAAGCTTTCAAAGGCAGATAGAATCCTGAATTTTGGAGATCTTTCCGTAAAAGCTATTGATGTCAATCCAGAAAAAGAAGATGCAGAAAGCGGAAGATATACTGTATTTGTTGAGCTCCAAATAAAAGCTTTTAACCTAAAGAGGTAAAAATGAGGATCGTTAAAGGAGTGTTTCTTTTACTCTTACTCACTGCGGGTGCTCAGGCTCAGCATGATCCATTTTACAATCCAATAAAGAACACTGTAAGAGAACGTTTAGAGTGGCTAAAACTGGAAGAACAGAAAAAATTACAAGAACAAAAGCAAAAAGTTGTTCTTAATAAGCCTGTGAACGTAAATATCTTTAAACCCGTTATTCCCGATACCCTTGATAAATACACCATTGAAGGGGTCGTAGGAGAAGAAAGTAGTTACTACTTAGTTGTCACGGACCCTGATACCGGAAGAACGTTTGTCCTTAAGGAAGGAGACGCTGTTGCTCCTGATATGGTGATAAGCAAGATAACCTTGGACTCTGTAATTTTTTTGAAATACGTCATGGATAGCGGGAAACTTAAAAAGGAAACTGTGGTCCTCAAAGTAAATACGGATGGATAAGATAATGAACAGGTGGTTTCTTCCCGTAATTTTCCTGCTCTCTGTTGGTGTTGCAGATGCGGGAACGATAAAGAAGGTTAACGCCGTTTTTGATGGCGAAGTCCTTAAAATAGACTTTCAAAAAGAAGGAGATTGCGAGGTAGTTCCACTTATTAATGAAGGAAGAAATATTGAGTATAAGCTTGAAAACTGCAGGATTAGTAGACCATTCACGATAGGAGAAAGGGGTGACCTGATAAAAAAGATTGATATAAAGCCTGCCAATGGCGATACATTGCTCAGCATAAAGCTGAAAAAGGAAGGTAAAGTTCAAAGCAACGTTTCGGATGATACCATAAAAATCGTCGTGAAGCCTTCAAACTATGTAAAGCCTGAAGTTACAGTTTCACGCTTTTCTAAGGGAGAAAGACTCATTTTAGACCTAAGGATAAAACCCTTAGGAGTTTCTTACAGCCGCGAAGGAAATAACTTCAAGATAAAGGTTGTCGGAGTAAAGTTTGAAGAAGAAAGTATTTCTCCTCAGTCCAACTTTGTTAAGCTCGTAAAATTCCATTCCACTCGGGGCGGAGGAGTTATAAATCTAACTCTGTCGCAGGACGTTAAAGGTGTAGAACTTACAGCAAAAGAAAACAAAGTAATACTCAATATCTATGGGGAAGTAAAAGTTGCTTCTAAGGGAACTATTAAAAAGAATGAGGCCAAAAGAATCTCTCTAAACTTCACAAACGCTGATGTTAGAGCTGTGGTTAGAGCAATTGCCGAAATTGCAGGAATAAACGTTGTTTTTGATCCTGAAGTAAGAGGAAATGTCAGTGTTAGTTTCAAAAAACCTGTATATTGGAGAGAGGCTTTAAAAGCAGTTTTGGAACCCTTAGGGCTTACTTATGAAGAAACAAAGGACTACATGAGAATATATCCCCGAACGAAGATGGCAAAGGAAGAAGTAATGGAACCACTTAGGACTTTTATATTACCTCTCAATTATGCTGATGCAGAAAAAGTCAAAAGAGAACTTGACAGTTTACTAAAAGGCACAAAAAGAGGAGAGGTAATAACAGTAAATAAGGAAACGAATTCTCTTATTCTAAAAGTTACGGAATCACATTATCAAGAAATTGTGAAAATTGTGAAAAAGATTGATAGACCTGTTAAGCAGATTCTTGTGAAAGCTAAGATTATTCAGGTAGAAAACAGTGCTGCTAAAGATTTAGGTTTTTCGTGGCTTATTGGTGGATACGACAGATTAGGGAGCAATTTGCATTCTTCCTATATGAGTGGCAGCTATGGTTTTTGGCCAGAAACCACTCCTTTTCAGCAAATAATAACTCCCGAAACGTATGGAAATCTCTCAACTATTCCTGCAAGTCCAGGTACTTTAGCACTTGGAATTCTCAATCCTGTTCAGACACTGAAAGTTGAGTTGGCTATGAAAGCTTTAGAGGTAGAAGGTGAAGCCGAAACGGTTTCCAGTCCAAAGGTTCTAACCTTAGATAACGAAGAAGCAACCATAGAGCAGGGAATAGAAATTCCATATCGCCAAGCTACAGTCGGTTCGGGAGGAACAACAACTTATCAACTTCAGTTTAAAAAAGCATCTTTAATATTGAAAGTTAAGCCTCATGTAACCAATGATGGTTTTATTATCATGGATATAGAAGTTAGAAAGGATTCTCCCAATCCTTCTTATGGAGGAGGTACTGCTGAACCAGCAATTGATACCAGAAATGTTAAGTCGCGCGTAAAAATTTCCTCGGGTGAAACGGTTGTAATTGGTGGCATTTACGAAAAGGAGAAAAGAAAAGGAAAAACACAACTTCCTCTTGTATCTCAAATACCGCTCTTGGGATGGCTTTTCAAGACTGAACATATTGACACTGCGAGTAGGAAACTTCTGATATTTATTACGCCCGAAATTATTGAAAAGTAACAGAATTGAGGAGGAATAAGGAATGTGGATTAGGCTAATAAAATGTTGCTTTTTACCTTTCTTAGTCGTCCTGTTTTCTTGTGGAGGTGGTCCCTACTTGGAAGATATCGGAATTGAAAACACTTCTTCACGGGTAATCGTAGATTTATGCAAGGAATCAGAAGAAGGCGGATGTGATATAGAAATTCCGGAGCCACTCTTTACTGTTACTTTGAAATCAGCAGTCTCTCAAACTTCCTACGGTGACATTAATCAGGCAGCCTATCAGGTAACAGAATGTAAATTCCAATGGGTTCCGTTAAATGAATGGACTCTAGAAGAAAATCCGAAGTTTTCCTGTAACTATCCCATTATCCCTGCTGGAGGCGAGGCAACGTTAGAAGTTTCTATTGCTTCTGATCTTGTGGAAGAACTAAGGGATTACTATATGTTCGTTGGGAAAACACTTTCGTATAGGTTAAAAGTAACTATAGTCGTTAGACCTTTTTATGGAAGAGAAGAAAAAGAAGTTACAACATATTTAGATATTGACTTCTTAGACTTGCCCGATTAGACCAAGACAGAGTCTTTGGTAGGAGGTGAAAATGAAGAAGTTGATACTTGGGATAGCAATATTAAGTAGTATAGTTGGCACAGCTCTGGCAGATATAGTTGTTGAAGATACAGACAATGGAACAATTCAACTTGAAAGTATTCTTCCATCGCAAGAGATTTACAAGCCTGTATTTTTTACAAACAATGGCACTGAAAATGCAACAATTGTAAGCTGGTTCATTTCAGGAGACGTAAACTGTTTCTCTTTAGAAAAGACTTATCCTGCGGAAGAGGAAACTTTACCTGCAAATGGAACGGCTGTTGCTATTGTTAAGTTTAGTTGTGAAGAAGCGGGAAGCTATAATGGAACTCTCTGTCTCGTAACGGATAAGGAAAAAGGATGCGTTACTTTGAAAGGAAATGTTGAGTTTGAAGTAGATAAGAGTCTACAGTTTTTGGATGAAAATGACACAGAAATATATTCCATTTTTTTACCGGAAGTTAACTACAATGAAAAGGTAACTTTAACACTAAAGTTAAAGAATCCTTCCCAGTACCCCATCTATATAAGCAAATGCTATGGGATAGGAGCTCCAGTAAGCTTCTCTGAACCATGCCCATTTAAATTAAACGGAAATGAAACAAAACCTATTAATGTAGAAATCACACCTATAAGTGTTGGCATTAACAAGGTAGAATTAGTTTTTGAATGGGGAGAGAATGGAACCCAACAAGAAAGATTGCCTGTTATTATGATAGCAAAAGGGGAAGGAATAGAGATCCCTAACCCTACAGACGTAGGAGCAGGCGGAAACTTAGGGGGAGGATGTTCTCTGAACGGAGGAGGAAATAGTGCAATGGGTATATTACAATTCTGTTTCTTGCTCGCTGGACTTGTGGGATTAAAGCTAAGCTCAAGAGGTTCAAGAAATTAGGAAATGATAAACGGATTTTTCATTGTTGATAAGCCTAAAAACATATCCTCGCATGAAGCTGTACAGATTGTTAGAAGTTTTTTTCCGAAGAAAGTAAAAGTTGGTCACACAGGAACTCTTGATCCTCTCGCTACAGGAATTCTCATTTTAGCCATAGGCAAGGCTACAAAGCTTTCGGAGTATTTGCTCAAGAAGGACAAATGTTACGTTGTTAAGGGATGTTTTGGACTTTCAAGCAATACTTACGACGTTGATGGCGAAATAAAGGAAGTTCCCTGCCAAAGAGTAGAGGAAGAAGATCTCAAGGAAGTTCTAAAGAACTTCACCGGTGAAATAGAGCAAGTTCCACCGCCTTTTTCGGCGATTCGCGTAAAAGGCAAGAGAGCCTATGAGCTTGCAAGGAAAGGTGAAAGGGTGGAGCTCCCCCCTCGCCGCGTCACAATTTATTCTTTAAAACTTCTTGACTTTAACTATCCAAACTTTACCCTTGAAGTTTGTTGTTCCTCAGGAACTTATATTCGTTCCCTTGTTCACGACATCGGAAGGGCGTTTTCTTGCGACGCAGTTGTTGTTGAACTAAGGAGAACAAAGTTAGGGAACATTTCTATTGAAAATGCCGTTCCCCTTGAAATGTTAAGCAGAGAAAACATTAAGAATTTTATCTTACCTCCAGATTCTCTTCTGGAGTTTCCCAAAGTAACACTAAAAGGCAAAGCCGAAAAGTTGTTTAGAAACGGAGGTAAAGTAAAAGTTAATCTTCCGGACGGTTACTACAGGGTCTACGGAAAAGATAAATTCTTAGGAGTAGGCATCATAAAAGCTGGACTTTTGAAGCCTGACAAGGTTTTAGTTTAGTTTTCCTTTTTCTGTTTTGGAGGTGTTTCCCTTTTCTGGAATTCAATCTTTTCTTCTTCTTTCGGTTTGGCTACTTCAATGTATATTTCAACCCGCCTGTTTCTTGCCTGCAGTATGGGATTTCTCCACGCATAAAGTGGTCTCGTGTTTCCGTATCCGACGGCTTCAAGCCTTGAAGGATCTACACCCCTCAAAACTAAGTATCTTGCAACGGCTGTTGCTCTTCTGATTGAGAGATCCCAATCGTCTTGAACTCCCGGAATAGGTTTTTCCGGTTCGCTGCTTCCTGTATGTCCCTCTATCCTTACCTTGTAGTTACCGGGAATCTCCTTTATGATCTCTGCTAACCTGTCCAATGCTCTTTTAGCTTCCGGTGTGAGTCTGAATGAGTTTGGCTCAAATAAGACCTTATTAAAAAGACGAACAAGGACATAATCCTCCGTAACGACAATTTGATAACCGTAAACGGGAAGTAACCTTTGGATTATTTTCTTTATTTTCTTTGCAAGATCTGTCGTGTATATCCTTATTGGCTTAATTATTGAAAGTTTTTCAAAAGTTTTTGCCTTTTCTCCCTGGAAATAAGAAAGAAACTTAATAGCTTGGCTTATGTCAAGCGTACTCATAGAGTACAAAAGAATGAAGAAAGTTAACAACAAAGACATCAAGTCACTAAAACTTGTAAGCCACGCTGGTGCTTTTTTACACTCCTCTTTTTTCCTTCTTGCCATTTCTCCTTTCCGTTACATTGGCAAGTGGATGATTACTTCTATCCTTCTGTTTTTAGCTCTACCCTCTGGTGTATCGTTAGAGGCTATTGGTCTGTAAGGGCCACATCCAGCCGCTGATAGTTTTTTGGGGTTGTATCCGCACTGGATAAAAAGTCTTAGAACGGAAGTAGCCCGTGCTGCTGAGAGCTCCCAGTTAGAAGGAAACCTTTTTGTCCTTATTGGTCTATTGTCCGTATGTCCTTCTATAGTTATAGGAAGTTCAAACTCTTTAAGTTTTTTGCAGATTTCCATTATTAGTGGAATGGCTTCCGGATAAGGTTTGTCGCTGCCTGTAGGGAAAAGCTTATCAGTATTTATCCTCAGCCGTATACTCGTTCCAAACTTTGCTACTTCTGAGCTAACGCCCAATTTTTGTAGCATTTCCCGGATTTCTTGAAGCTTCTTTTCTATGGCTTTCCTTGACTTTAGCTTGGGGTACATTTCAGGAAATTCTATTGGTATTCTTTTTCCTTTGATCACTCTCTCTTCATGAATGACATAGTGTCCCCCGAACGCTTCAACTATCCCTTTTATGGCTTGGTAGAACTTTTCAAGAGATATAGTACTCATAGAGTAGAGGAGTATGAAAAAAGTTAAAAGAAGAGACATTAGATCACCGAAACTTGTAAGCCATGCCGGAGGAGCTTTGCACTCCTCCTTCTTTTTTCTTGCCATCTACTAACCCTCTTTAATTTCAACGCCGAGCAATCCTGCTAACTTCTGCTTCAGTATGTTTGGATTGATACCTTTTTCTATTGCCTCTGCAGTAAGCAAGTAAGCTTCTAAGTAGAGAAGCCTTACATCCTTGTAGTATTTAAGCTTCTTTGATACTGGAATACAGAGAGCATTGGCGAGAATAGCACCATAGAGAGTCGTAATCATAGCTACGGCCATTCCGGGACCTAACGCTGAAGGATCTGAAAGATTCTGTAGCATCTGGATGAGACCAATTAGAGTTCCAATCATTCCAAATGCCGGGAATAGATCACCTAAGGTTTCCCACACAGCTACTTCTGTTGAGAGTTTCTGGTCTATCTGTGCCATAGCACTCTCGGCTGTGCTCTTTATCTCTTCTATTTCAAGGCCATCAATTAGCATCCTCATAATGTCTCCTAAGAAAGAATCCCTGCCGTAGAAACTATCAATGTCTGCTTCAAGGGCTAAGATTCCTTCCTTTCTTGCTTTCTTGGCTATGTCTGTTAAAAAGTCTATCGTTTCAATTGGATTGGGAAGTCCGGGGTTTATGGCCTTTAGTATGGCTTTAAAGCCATTGATGAACTCTCCCAGCGGGAATCCTGCCATTCCCGCCGAAATACCACCACCAACGGTAATGAGGAGAGACGGAATGTTGATAAATGCTCCCGGACTTCCACCTATGACGATTGATATGATGATGAGTAGAAATGCACCGCCGATACCTATCAGGGTTGCTATATCCATCTACTCCTTCTCCACCCCGAATATCTTGAATTTCATTCTAACATTTTTCAAAGGTCAAAGATCTTTCCCGGGTTTAGTATGTTATTTGGGTCAAGAGCTCTTTTAACAGCCTTCATCTTTTCTAAGGCATCTTTAACTTCCAAAGGCAAGAATTCTTTCTTCATCCAGCCAATTCCATGTTCTCCAGAAACAGAACCTTCAAGCTTTAAGGTGAGCAGGAAAAGTTCTCTTACAGCTTCTTTTACTCTATCTTCTTCATGTGGTTCATACATAAAGTTCACGTGAATGTTTCCATCTCCTGCGTGACCAAAATTCACAACCATCAGGTTATACTTATCGGCAATCCTGTAGACATTTTTAATCAGCTCAGGAATTTTGCTCCTCGGGACAACAACATCTTCGTTTATCTTCTTCGGCTTTAGCTGAACAATGGCTGGGGAAATCGCTCTCCTTGCATTCCAGATGGCTTCTCTTTCCTCCAGGTTAGATGCAATTTTGACTTCCATTGCACCAGCTTTCTTGCATACATCAATAGCTCTGTGTATCAGTTCATCAACAATTGCCTCATAGCCGTCAACTTCTATGATTAAAAGACCTTCTGCGTGTGTAGGAAGGCCGACCCTTGCGTAATTTTCAACGGCAATTATGGAGTTCTTGTCAAGGAGTTCGCAGGCAGTAGGTATTACCTTCACTTTAAACATATCGGCAACGGCTTGAGCGGCCTGTTCAACTTTCGGGAATACGGCCATAGCCGTTCTTACAGCTTCTGGAGCCGGTATCAGTTTAAGGTAGGCTTTTGTTATGAAGGCTAAGGTTCCTTCTGAACCTACTATCAGGTCCTTCAAGTTGTAACCGGCGACGGACTTAACCGCCTTTGAACCAACAGTTGCCACAGTACCATCTGCAAAAACTACTTCAAGCTGCATTACGTAGTCCTTAGTAACTCCATACTTTACACACCTTGGACCCCCGGCGTTTTCGGCTATGTTGCCCCCAATCGTTGAGAACTTGTAGCTTGAAGGGTCTGGTGGATAGAAAAGTCCCCTCTTCTCAACTTCCTTCTGGAGGTCGTAGGTTACAACTCCCGGCTCTGTCAGAACGGCTAAGTTATCCTCGTCTATTTCAATTATCCTGTTCATCTTCTCTGTAGAGACGACAATCCCTCCTTTTAAAGGAGCTGAACCCCCTGTAAGCCCTGAACCTGCTCCTCTTGGATATACGG
>CAZQLZ010000093.1:0-3848 GCA_964594265.1 uncultured bacterium | reverse complement strand
GAGTCCCCACTCAGAAGGGATGAGAACGTAAAGGAGATGAACCTCAAGGCAACCTGCTTCCTTCAACTTAAGGATATAAGGCTTTACGTTAAGACTTGCAGGTTTAAGATCTACCGGATAGAGAACCTTTTGAAACAGCATCACTACTTCCTCCTCGCAAACTGTTCAGTTTTTCTTGAGTATTTGTTAGAATTCCTACCAAACCGTTAATCGTTCTTTCACAATTGAATAGGTCGGGATTAGCTGGTAGTAGACGACCGCTCACAGGAGATACATTCCCTGTGAGTGTGGGGTGGGGACTACCAGCAAGAAGAGTCCTTTCAAGGACTGTTAACTTAACCTCCCTTTGCTCCTGAGAAGTCCACTTTTTAGTGGATGGAGGAGCTTTAAAAGTATTCCGTGAGTCTCCTGCGAAAGCAGGGGATAACGGATAGTAGTTCCTCTTCCACTTGAGTAGTGGAAGAGCGAAGGACATCAAGGGGAGGTTATAAAAACTAACGTTTACTATCATTCACTCACCTCTCTGCGATGTCCTACTTAAGAACCTTTACGAGTAACCAAGTAGGGGGCAGTATCCCAAATAGGCTCCACCTCCAAACTTTCTAATAGTTTACCATTTCTGTAAACGGCCACTCCTACTTTTGGCTCATTTTTAGCATCAGAATATCTTGCAACGATACCGGCAGCAATCCTTAGCACGTCTCTTTCAGGCTCTCCTTTGCATCTTAAAAGAGCATCGGGAGAAGGAATTCCGGCAGCAGTGAGAAGATAGTCCTTTTCTGAGAGAGTTTTCCTTATTACAGCGTTCTCTACGGCATTTCTACCAACAACAAGCTTACAGTTACCAATACGGAAGTGCCTTCCTACCTTAAGAAGCCTTACGTTATCCCAAGTAAGCTCATCGTGCTCCATTAAATCCCTAACCTTCACGGCAAAAGAAGGTTCTGTAAGAAGACAACCTCCAGCTGGAGTAGGTAGTTCATTTATATCTATTCCTAACTCTTTCAGAATCTCAGGATAGCGCTTTCGGGATCTCCCTTTAAGGTCAAGGAGCTTTTCCTTGTCAATAATCCCCCGTTCCTCATAAACGGTTGGAGGTAAAAGCTTTCCAGAGAGAGGTCGCAAAACTCTGCCCTTTAGACCTGAAAGTTTTTCAATACTTTTAAAGGCCTGCATGTGTTGGGACATTGGCCTCTGTCCCAAGACTTCACCTGTAGCAATTATCCCCTCCTCTCCAGCAATCTCCTTTAACTTCCGAAGCATATAGGCCTTACAGTCTATACAAGGGTTAACGTTCTTTCCGTAACCGTAGACCGGGTTTTTAAGCATCTCAAGGTAGTCGTCACCTGCAGCGATAATTTTCAGTTCAATACCTAACTTTCTCGCAAGCTCTTTTAACTTTTCCGGTTCTCTCTCAAAGAATGGAGAAGTAACATGAACGCCAACAACTCTAAAGCCTAATTTCTGCAGGAGTTTTGCAGCTATTATGCTGTCAAGACCTCCAGAAAAGAGCAGGTATGCCTTTCTTCCCATAGACACTTTCTCCCTTAGGATTTAATTTAAAAGTAAGAGAGAAAACCTCAAGGAGGAAGGGATGGCAACACTAAAGCTAAACCTCATTGGAGACGGAATTGACCTAACAGGAGCAATCAAAAACACTCTTGAAGAGAAATTCGGAAAACTTGAAAAGTACTTGGGAGATGATGAAGAAAGGGAAGTTTTTGCAGACGTAATTGTCAGGAAAGAGAAGTACAGGGCATCTGTAGAGATAGTAATATACAACGTTTTTGACCACACCCTACGAATAAAGAAAGAAACCGACGATCTGTACACAGCCGTTGATTACGTTGTTGACGCAGCCGAAAAGCAACTTAGAAGGCTAAAGGACAAGGTTCAAAATCAGGCAAAGAGAGAAGCCCAGAGAGCCAAAAGACAAATTACCTTCGTTGAAGAGGAAGTTAGGGAAAAGCCTATTGAAATAATAGAAGTTGAACCTGAACTTTACAAACCAATTACCGTTGAAGATGCGGTAATCAAGCTACTTGGCTCTAACAGGGAGTTCTTTGTCTTTTGCAATGCAGAAACCGGCAACGCCGCAGTAGTCTACAAGAGGAAAGACGGAAATATCGGCCTCATAGAAATGCCTTCCTGTAAGTAGTTCTTCTTTTTGGCCTCCTTCGGGAGGCTCAATTAATTAAAATACCAAACCGTTAAGTTCCTCAAAGGAGCGTTTTTTTATGGAGTTCAAAGTTCTTAAAAAAGACGGAAACGCCAGATACGGAATTTTAAGAGGAACACACGGAGAAACAGAAACTCCCTGCTTTATGCCTGTTGGAACTCTTGGAGCTGTAAAGGGGGTTACGTGGGACAGAATATCCCGGATGGGCTATTCTTTAGTTCTCTCAAACGTCTATCACCTTTATTTGCGGCCGGGACTTGAGATACTCCAAGAGGCCGGCGGAATTCACGCCTTTACAGGCTGGAAAGATTTAATCCTTACAGACAGTGGAGGTTTTCAGGTATTTAGTCTTTCCAAGCTCATGAAAATCACAGAAGAAGGTATTTACTTTAAGTCCCACATAGACGGCTCTGAGCACTTCTTTTCTCCAGAGTTTGTAGTTGAGTTTGAGGAGAAGATCGGCGTAGACATAGGAATGGTTTTAGACGAGTGCACTCCCTACCCTGCAACTTACGAGTATGCCAAGTATTCTATGGAAAGAACCGTAAGGTGGGCATTAAGGAGTATTAGAGCAAGGACAACAGATAAAACGGCGATTTTTGCAATCGTTCAGGGGGGAGTTTACGACGACTTACGCCTAAAGTGTGTAGAAATGCTCTCTGAACTTCCCTTTGATGGGTTTGCAATAGGAGGTTTAAGCGTTGGAGAGCCAAAAAGTGAAATGTATAGAATAACAAGGCTTGTAGCTCCACAGTTACCAGAAGATAAACCCCGCTACTTAATGGGAGTAGGGAAACCGGAAGATATTTTGGAAGCTGTTGAGGCCGGCGTTGATATGTTTGACTGTGTCATTCCTACAAGGAACGCAAGGAACGGCACGCTCTTTACCTCAAGAGGAAAGATAAACATAAAGGCAGCAAAGTTTAAGAAAGACTTTTCACCGCCAGACCCTGAGTGTGACTGCTACACCTGTAGAAACTTTACAAAAGCTTACCTGAGACACCTTTACGTCTCTGGAGAAATAAACGCCGCAATTCTTAATACGATACACAACCTACACTTCTACGGTAAGCTAATGAAAGACATAAGAGAGGCCATAAAGGAAAGTAGATTCTCAGAATTCAAGAAAAGTTTTTTGGAGAAATATCTACAATGGGAAAGGAGTGGATAAAAGAAGAAATATCTTTTTGGAAGGAACTATTTTCTTTCTTCTCAAAAGTCCTAATCCTCATCGTTTCCGGCGTAATAGTAGATGTAAAATCTAACGATAAGGTCTCTGGTGCAGATTTCTTAGGGTTGTTGGTAGCAGTTCTCTTTTTAATAGCCCTACTTTTTATTCTTGCTAAGTGGAGAAAAAATATTAAACTTTTAAAAGAGGAGAAGTAAAATGAGTATGGAAACTCTCATGATAGGATTATCTCTTTCGCTACTTGCTATACTCGCTTTAACGGTCATTTGGATAGGTATTTCCGATACGAAGGAAGAGAGAAAAGAGAGAGGCTAAGAATTGGTTAAATATTCAAGGACTTTTCTATAACCTTCTGGGAGCTCCACCTCAAACTCAAGCCTCTTTCCCGTCCTTGGGTGGTCAAAGGCCAAGTAGTAGGCACAGAGGGCGTGCATTCCCATTTCGTCTATGAGTTTCCTTAAAGTCTCATCCTCAATCCGA
>CAZQLZ010000092.1:0-3285 GCA_964594265.1 uncultured bacterium | reverse complement strand
GTTGGTGGGCTATTTCTATTCCGCCTTTTTCAGGATGGTCACACCCACCAGGCGGTTTTTGACCATCCATAGTCCCTCCACCAGGTAGAGGAACTAACCCTTCTGCCACTTCCTCCCACAATCCCTCTTCGGGATGGGATTCCTCCCAAGGAGGAAGAAGGCAGGGGCTACTCCAGAAGCTCACTGGCTTTTTTGTCTCTCCTTTTGAGAGACCCCTCACAGACTTGTCCCCAGAGGTCTGCTGTTGGGCAGCCAGTTCGCTTCCGGAGCTTTGGAGCAAATTAATTGTAGCAGATTGCATGAAACTAAAAATGTTTTTAATGTCCACAGCAACTGTTGAGAACCTCCTTCTTGGAAATTTTACCACTGTTACATTAAATTTCTACTTAACCGCTAATGCATGAGGAAAAAATGCTTAGAGCCGGCATAGACGTCGGTTCAACGACAGTTAAGGGTGTTCTGCTTGATGAGAAAGGCAACGTTGTATTTGAACACTATGAAAGACATGAAGCCCGTCAAGCAGAAAAGGTTCTAAAACTTCTTGAGAAATTTGAAGAAATTGCAGGAAGAGAATTCCACCTTTTCATAACGGGAAGCGGAGGAGGGAACTTAGCAAAGGCCTTAAAAGTTCGTTTCATTCAAGAAGTCAACGCTGTAAGCTTAGCAGTTGAGAGGTTTTACCCGGAGGTTAACTCCGCCGTAGAGCTTGGTGGTCAGGATGCAAAGATGATTTTCTGGATAAATGCCGGCGGCCTCAGAAAGAAAATTACCACGATGAACGATAAATGTGCCGGCGGCACAGGCGCAACGATTGACAGGATAATCGCAAAGTTAAAGCTTCCTTTGGAAATAGCAACATCGGTAAGATTTGACCCTTCAAAAATTCACCCGGTAGCCGCAAAGTGCGGCGTCTTTGCAGAAACCGACATAAACAGCCTTCAGAAAGCCGGAGTTCCTGCTGAGGAGCTCCTTGTATCCCTCTTCAACGCTATCGTTGTTCAGAACCTCGCCGTCCTAACTCGGGGACATACTCTAAAGCCAACCGTTATCCTCCTTGGAGGTCCAAACACATTTTTCCCAGCACTTGTGGAATGTTGGCGCTATCATCTACAGAAACTCTGGAAAGAAAAAGGCATAAAGTACGATGAAACATCCGTTCTACTGCCCGAAAATTCCCAATACTTTGCAGCAATAGGTAGCGCCCTATTTTCCGACTATGAAGAAAGTCCCTATAAGGGTAAAGACGGCCTCCTTGAGTTTAGTAAACGCTCTGTGGCAATTTTAAAGGCAAAGACCGGAGAAAGAGGACTTATAAAACCTGGTGAGAACATTGAAGAATTCCGCAAAAGGTACTCCGTAAAACCCTTTACTCCTCGTAAGTTCAAAAAAGGTGAGAAAGTAAAAGCTTTTCTCGGGATTGACGGAGGTTCTACATCTACCAAAGCCGTCCTCGTTGATGAAAACGGAGAGCTCCTTGCTACAGCCTACACCCTATCCACAGGAAACCCCTTAGAAGACGTTAAGAAAATTGTCGCAAGCCTAAAGGAGCAGGTTGAAAGGTACGGAGCAGAGCTCTCAATCCTCTCAGTAGGAGTTACAGGCTACGCTAAGGACATGCTAAAGGAAACCATAGGAGCGGACGTAGCAATAGTTGAAACGGTAGCCCACACAATATCGGCAAAACACTTTTTTAAAGACGTTGACGTAATAGTTGACGTTGGTGGACAGGACATTAAGGTAATGATTCTAAAAGAAGGCAGAGTCAAGGACTTCAAGCTCAATACCCAGTGCTCGGCAGGAAACGGCTACTTCCTCCAGTCAACGGCAGAAAGGTTCGGTTATCGCGTTGAAGAGTTTGCAGAGGTAGCCTTTAAAGCAGAGTATGCCCCACGATTTAATTTCGGCTGTGCCGTCTTTCTGGAGCAAGACATCGTTAACTTCCAGCGCCTTGGCTGGGAGCCCCACGAGATAATGGCAGGACTTGCAAAGGTTCTGCCCAAAAACATCTGGCTCTACGTTGTTAAAGAACCGAACCTAAGAAAGCTCGGGAAACGCTTCCTCCTTCAAGGAGGAACGCAGAGGAACTTAGCCGCAGTCAAAGCCCAGTACGACTTCATAAAGGAAAGAGTGCCCGAAGCCGAAGTGCTTGTTCACCCGATAGCCGGAGAGGCAGGAGCCTTTGGCGCAGCTATTGAGGCAATGAGGAACTATGGCGGACGGAGTTCTTTCCTCGGAATAGATGCCCTTTTAAACCTTAACTTTGAGATAAAAAGCGACGAAACAACGCGCTGTAACTTCTGTACCAACAAATGCTTAAGAACATTTATTTACGTAGATACACCAAAAGGAAAGAAAACCTACATCATAGCTCCATGCGAAAAAGGAACGGCCGAAAGCCCATCCAGCGTAAAAGAAGTTGTCAGGAAGTTAAACAGAATTCGTGAGGAAAATCCTAACCTTCAGGAAATTTCAGCCAAAAAAGTATTTGAAAGCTACCCAGTTAAAAAAGTTTATAAGGAAAGGAAAGGGCTTCTTTTTTGGAGAAAAAGCATCTTAGAAAGGAGGAAAAAACTAAGGTTCGGAATTCCGAGAGTTCTAAATTTTTACGCACTTGCTCCGTTCTTTAGAGGATACTTGGAGTCCCTCGGCGTTGAGAACTTCGTTTTTTCGGATTATACATCTGAGAAACTGATAAGAGAAGAACTCCGCAGCGGAGCTATTGACCCATGTTTCCCCAGCAAAGTTGTTCTTGCTCATATCAGGAACCTGATAAAGAAAAAACCCGACGTCATATTTCTTCCAAAGATTGCCACTTTACAAACTATGTTCAAAGACAGCGAAGCCTCTCACGCCTGCCCAACGGTTACCGGAACGCCAATTTCCGTAAAGGCTGTCCTTACAAAAGAGGAAGACATTTTTGGAAAAAACAACATCACTTTCCTTGATCCAGTTCTCCACTTCCACGACAGGGAACTTCTTGAATATGAAATGTTCACAGCCTTTAAAGAGCTTTTAAAGTTAAGTAAGGAAGAAAACAAGAACGCCATAGAAGAAGGCTTTAGAGCTCTCTCTCAATATCAAGAAGAGATGAGAAAACTCGGAGAAAAAATACTAAGAAAGGTTGAACTTGAAAATAGAATTGCAATTTTAGTTCTCGGAAGGCCTTACCACAACGATCCCGGAATAAACCACGGAATAACAAATGAGCTCCAAAAAAGAGGTTATCCGATACTCACCATAGACTCCCTACCACTCAAAGAGGAATTTTTAAAAAAGGTCTTTAAA
>CAZQLZ010000091.1:0-2585 GCA_964594265.1 uncultured bacterium | reverse complement strand
AACCTCGTTGTGGGGTATTTCAAATTCAAGCCATGAACCCATTGCGGGGATAATGCTGGCAATGTCAATAATACGGGCAACCTGCGTTGTTTTTGATACTTCGCTCTTAAAGAAGAGACCAGGAGATCTGTGGAGCTGGCTAACGACTACTTTCTCCGTTCCGTTTATGATGAAGGTTCCCCTGTCTGTCATCAGGGGAATTTCACCAAAGTACATTTTGTTTTCTTTAATGATGGGAGCGATTTTCTCGCCGGTCTTTGGGTCTTTCTGCCATACGTGGAGCTCAAAAAGAACCCTTAAAGGTGCGCTGTATGTTATTCCCCTTTCTTTACACTCGTCTGGGGTGTACTTGGGACGAAAAACTACTTCCATTCCACACTTAGGACAAACTACCCCCTTACCGCCAAGTCCTTGAAACCTTCCACACTTACAGTACCAGTCACCAATCTCGTAACCTTTGTAGTGGATTTCAACACCTGTAGCCTCGTCTACAATTGGGAAAGCTTGCCTGAAAGCAGACTCAAGACCTACGTTCTCTCTTTCGTGGGGAGCCTTGTTGAGCTGGAGAAATCTCTCGTATGATTCAAATGGAAACTGTAGAAGATCGGGAATTGGAAAAGTTTCTTTTCTTTTTGCGAAACTCTTCCTCGGAAGAGATGTTATTGGCTCTCCAACTGTGGAGGGAGCTGTTTTTTTGATTTTTCCCATAGTCGTCCTCTTCTCCCGGAAGTTTTTTTACTTTTAAATAGCAGAAGGGAGACTACCCCTAAAGGCAGTCTCCCAGCTGGTGAATTATAGTCCTTCTTGGGGCAACTTTCAAGTGGTTATTTGATTTCTACTTCAGCACCGGCTTCTTCAAGCTTCTTCTTGATCTCCTCAGCCTCTTCCTTGGATACTCCTTCCTTAACAGGTTTTGGAGCTCCGCCAACAAGCTCCTTAGCCTCTTTGAGTCCAAGACCAGTAATTTCCCTAACAACCTTGATAACCTGAATCTTCTTGGAACCGGGGGACTTGAGGATTACGTCAAACTCGGTCTTCTCCTCAGCAGCAGCTCCTGCAGCAGCTCCAGGAGCAGCAACAGCTCCAGCTGCAACAACAGGCATGTCGGAAACGCCAAACTCTTCCTTAACAGCGTTGATGAGCTCAACGAGCTCAAGAACTGTCATGTTCTTGATAGCCTCAATGATTTGCTCCTTTGTGATCTCAGCCATTTTTCTCCTCCTCTTGATTTATGGAAATCTGGCAATTTCTCCTAAAGCTTTAAGCACTGGCCTTTTCCTTTTCATCCTTGACGTTCTCAAGGACTGTAACAAGTTTTGTGAAGAGGTTGTCAAGCGACCAAGCAATAGCGTTGATTGGGTACTTGAGAGTAAATACCAACTGAGAAAGGAGCTCTTCCCTGCTTGGAAGGGAAGCAAGCTGCTTTATCATCTCATAGTCTACAGGCTTACCTTCTACAACGGCAGCCTTGAACTTAAGGTTGAATCCTTCGTCCTCAAAGAACTCCTTTAAAACTTTAGCAGCAGCTACGATGTCCTCTGTGGCGAATACAATGCCCGTTGGTCCTACAAAAGCGTCCTTAATCTGTTCCACGGGCGTTCCGGGATAGGCATGTCTCATGAGGGTGTTCTTTACTACCTTGTACTCGGCGCCGACTTCCCTGAGCTTCCTTCTTAAAGTGGTGCTCTCGGCGACGGTCATACCGTGAAAGTCCGTAAGTATTACGAGGGAAGCCTTCTCAAACTTTTCTCTGATTTCTTTTACAATTTGCTCCTTATGTTTTCTCGTCTTCAATGGAGCTACCTCCGGAGAGTTTTGCGCGGGATTTCGTAGAGGGAGGGCATAGAGGAGGGAAGGTAGATGGACTTCTCCCGGTCTCAGCAGGCCGCCTTTTTAAGGCGTTTAAGCTCTATGCACCTGCCCTCTACGACCGCACCTTAAGATTGCGGTGCTAATCTTATCCAAAATTTAAAGTTTGTCAACCTTACTCTGCTGACTGAGCCCTGCTTATAGCGTCAAATACGTCAACTTTAACGCTTGGATCCATTGTTGCAGAAACGGCTATGGTCTTAACATACTGTCCCTTTGCTCCGGGTGGCTTTGCTGCAAGAATAGCCTTTAAAAGGGCAACTGCGTTTTCAAGGAGTTTCTTCTCGTCAAAGGAGACCTTTCCTATTGGAGCGTGAACGATACCGGCCTTTTCAACTTTAAAGTCAACCTTACCGCTTTTAGCTTCCTTAACGGCCTTTGCAACGTCAAAGGTTACAGTTCCTGTCTTTGGGTTGGGCATAAGTCCTCTTGGACCGAGGATTCTACCGAGCCTTCCTACTTTACCCATCATGTCAGGAGTTGCAATGAGAACGTCAAAGTCAAGCCATCCCTGCTGAATTTTCTGAATTAGCTCATCTCCGCCAACGTAGTCAGCACCGGCTTCTTGAGCTTCTCTCAGCTTTTCACCCTGAGCGATTACTGCAACAACCCTCTCTTTACCGAGGCCGTGGGGGAGGACAACGCTACCCCTTACCATCTGGTCCTGATACTTTGGGTCAACGTTAAGCCTTACGGCCATCTCAACGGTCTGGTCA
>CAZQLZ010000090.1:0-6064 GCA_964594265.1 uncultured bacterium | reverse complement strand
TGCTAAATCAGTTGAAAGTCCAATAGCAACACACAGGGTAAACTTTGATGGCACTCTTTACTTACTTGAGCTCTCACGGAAGTATAACGTTGAACGCTTTATCTTTGCTTCCTCTGCTGCTGTTTACGGGAATCTGCCTGAATTACCAAAAAGGGAAGATATGCCGGCAATGCCTGTTACTCCCTACGGTGTTGACAAGTTTTCTTCAGAAAGGTACGTAGTTAACAGTTATTACCTTTACGGGCTAAGAACAACAGCTTTGAGATTTTTCAACGTTTACGGAGAAAGGCAAGATCCCTCTTCTCCCTATTCTGGAGTTATATCCATTTTCATAGATAGAGCGCTAAGGTTTCTTAGAGGAGAAAAGGTAACGATAGATATCTTTGGAGATGGAAAGCAGACGAGAGATTTTATTTACGTTAAGGACGTCGTAAAGGCGCTGTTACTTGTGGAAAAGGACGAAAGGGCGGTGGGTGAAGTTTTCAACGTTGGGACGGGTAAAGAAACTTCACTTTTAGAGCTCCTTGACGCTATTTCTTCGGTTGCCGGCTGTTTACCTCCTGTCCGTTTCCTTCCTCCAAGAGAAGGAGACATAAAGCGTTCCGTAGCAGACATTTCAAAGCTCAGAGCTCTCGGCTTTTCACCTTCGTTTTCACTTGAAGAAGGCCTAAAGAAAACAATAGAGTGGGAGAAACAGCGTTAGAACCAGCGTTTATACCCTGATTCTATTATCCAGCCTGTTGTTCTAATACCTTTAAAACCGTTGAAGAGATGAAAATCTAAGTAAAGGTTATCACTGTCAAAGAGACTTCCTCCTATTCCTCCTCCAACGCTCAAACCGAAACCGTAGGAACTTGTGTAGCTGAGGTCACTGCTGAAAAACGGTCTCCAGGTTCGGATGAGGTTTTCCTTGTTTTCGTATCCGAAGGAAAATCCTACACCTAACTGGTAGTAACTTTCTGGAAGTAGATTGGCAGGTTTGTAGATAGAAATTTTGTCAGCGTAAGTTTCAGCATGCTCAAATTCTGAATACCAGCTCCTTTGAAAGTAAGCTCTCAGAGTATAATCTGGATAGCCAGCTCTCAGGTGATAAGAAACTTCCTGAAAAATTTCCTTTCCGCTACCTACTCTATTCCCTTCAAAGGAATAAAAGAAGCTTGTCCTTAGGGAAGTAAAAGAGGAAATCCTCCCGCTAAGAGGTATAGAAATGGAAACTTTAGCAAGCGTTCTCCTAAGTGATAGTGTAGCTATTTCTGTAACATCTGTCGGTTCTGAAAAGGAAAGATAATAAATTCCAATTAATTCCGCTTAGCCAATTGCCTCTAAGGTCAAGGAACGGCCCACCACTTGAGTATTTTGAACCTTTGAAAAGCGATAGGCCAAATTCGGCACTGGCATTTGAAAAGAGCTTCTTCCCTGAGATTTTCAGCCAATTGGTATTAAGTGAAGATTTAGAGAACGTGCTTCCGCTGTTTGTAAGTTGCCAACGGGAAAATTCTACTCCGATGTAAAAATTGTCGTCTAAGTGGTAAAGAAGATTCTGATGAGTGCTCAAAAAGTAAGGATTTCCTCTTTTTTCGTAGGTAAGTCGTAAGAAGTAGCGAGACTTGTAAGCTGTAACAATGTCTCTAAACTGCCTGTAAAGAAGGTTGTCTTCTCTATTTTTCTCAAGTCCTTTGTAGGCGAGTTTCATTGCTTTTCCAAAACTTTTCAGTGATTCAAGAGCTGTTATCCTGTCTCTTGTTGGAAGCACGTCGGAAAGGGAGTCGGTAAGTTTTTTCAAGAGGTAAAGGTCGTTTTCCCAGAGAGCAAGGTTAAGCATCATCCATGGTCTTAGTCTTTCTTTTAACCTTCTTGCTGTGTAGATAACTCGTTCCTTTTGGTTTTTGCTTAGGAGGTAGGAGTAATAAATTTCTTTGGCAATACTTTCAGGAAGGAATTTCCTTAGGCGCTGAAATTCTCTTTCAAAGTCTAGAGTAGATTCAAAATAGATGGCTGTTCTAAGGTATGCTTCAACGATTTCTGGGTGTTTTTCTTTGTTCTCCATCAAATTTTTGAGTTTCTTGAAGATTTTGTATCTTAGTTTCTTGGCTTCGCCTTCTCTCCCGTAAAGTTCTAAAGCATCTGCTTTTGTGAGTAAGAGGGAGTAGTTGTCTGGGGAAATTTTCATTTTCTCTAAGACTCTCAGAGCATTTTGACCGTCTTGTAAGAAAAGGTAGGCCGATAGAAATGCTTCAGGGATTCTGTCTTCGTATTCGTGATATTTCCTGATAACGTACTTGAGCTTTCTGGTTTTTTCTTCCTCTATGAGTAGGTAGATGTATTGGGAAAGGATGTTTTTATCTGGTTTTTCTCGGAGGAAACTTGAAAGAAGTTTTTCTGCTTTATCTTTCATCCCAAGCTTGGTAAGGGCAAAAGCGTAAATGGAAAGAATGTCAGTTCGTCTAAGGAGAAGTTCTCTTTCTTCCTGTGGAAGGGAATCAACGGTTCTAACCAACTCTTTCCATCTTTTCAGTTTTGCAGCAAATCCTAAGTAGTAAAGAAGGAAGTTGTTTGTGCCAAATTTTTTGTATCCTCTTGCGGAAAACTTCATTGCTATATCTGGTCTCCTATAATAGTAAAAGAGTATTTGGCGTTCGTAATCCACTCTTCTGGCATTATTGCTGTTTATGAGCTTTTCGGAAACTTTCACGGAAGTTTCGTAATCTCCGAGGGCCCACGCAAGGTCGCTGAGGGTTTTAAGGTACTCGGAATCTTCTTCCTTGACGACCTTTATTCCCTCTTTGAGGATTTTTAAGGATTCTTCATATTTCCTTTCGGCAAACAGTATCCTTGCCATGAGTAGGTAGTCTTGGGGGGTAAATCCAGATGTGGATTTCAGTAACTTGAGAGTTTCTTCCGCCTTTTTAAGGTTACCGCGGAACCAGTAGATTTTAGCGATTTCTCTTAGAGCTCCTGGAGAATCCTTAAGGTACTTTTCTAACCGGCTAATGTATTCGTCAGGGTTATCTGTGTAGGGTAATAAGCTCAGGAGCTCCGTGTAACTTACGAGCTTAATTCCTCTTTTAAGTGCCTGCTCTGCGACTTTAACCGCAGTGGTAAATCTTGATAGGGCAATGGAAAGTGTGTAGAGCTCCTTAGCCTGCTCCCACTTTCCGAAATCAAAAACCAACTTGTAAAGGGCCTTGAATGCTACTTCGTTTTTACCAGTCCACTTGGCTACTTGTGCTAAACGTTCCCACCACTCAGCATCTTCGGGAAAAATTTTCGTGGACTTTTCTGCTACTTTGAGTGCTTCTTCAAGTTTTCCGTTTCCCACAAAAATGGTGTATAGGAGCTCCAGCAGTTCTTCTTTTTCCTCTCTTGTTATTTCTATTCTGCTACACTTTATCGGTCTTTCAACGGTAAATGGAAGTTTTTCAATAGAGGTTTTAACAATGGATACATCTTTTATTCCATAGCCAAGAAGTATCTTCTTTTTCTTTAATAGGTCTTTCACGCTGGGAGAAGGCCAAAGTCTGACCGTATAGAATCCTGTATCGGTAATGTAAATAAAGGCGTCCTTCTTTAAGTGTGGAGGAAGTTTTTCTAAGAATCTCCTTGCGCGTTCTTCTGTCTTAAATGTTGCTAATTGAAAGCTGTACCAGATATTTAGTTGTAACATTTTGGCTTCACTTTTAAAGGTATTGAAGATTGAAAAGATAAAAATTATGAGCAGGGAAAGTCTGAAAAGTTTTTTCATTGATGTTCCCCCGAATTTTTAAGTGCACTGGGAGATTTAAAGTACAGGTTATATACTATCTTCGCTAACTTTTCTGCAAGGGTCTGGTCATTGAGACTGAGTGCTACTTTCAGTAGGTAGATTACACGCTGCGGATTGCATAAATAATAGGTCATATTTTCCTCTATAAGTCTTCTGGTAATGGTGTACTCTTTGCACCAGAGAGAAAGATTTAGACAAAGATTGAAGATTTCTTCTTTATTTTTCTTCCGAAGGGCTGAAAGGCAATAGCTCAGAGCTTTTGGGCAGTCTTTATAGTAGAGTTCAAAATTAACAACATCTTGAAGATCTTTTAGTGAGAACTTACCGCTGTTTAGGAGATCTTGGACAAGCTCTTCGTAAAGTTCTTTTTTCCTTAGGTACTCAGCAAGAAGCATGGCAGTTTTAAGGTAACTTTCTTTCCTCTTCTTATCTTCTTTCATTAGGATGATGAGGTGCTGCAGAGCTTTTGCAGGCATTGAGAGAGACAGGGATAACCTAAAGGCTTCCTGTCTCCAGCGAAGTTCACCGGTGAGAAGGGCAAGTCTTTCGGAAGCTTCCAGAGCAACGTCTGGAAAATCCATAGAAAGACTTTCTCTAAAAACCTCTTCTAAGATTTCTCTTCCGCCAAGATTGGTAAGTGCTAAGAGAATTCTTTTCATCTCCCCTTTTAGCTTTTCCTTTTCTGTAGGAGATTTAGAAGAAAAGAATTCGGCTTTAAGTATAGCGTACTTATAGCGAAGAAATTCTTCCTTTGTTTTCTTTCTGGAAAGAAGTTTTTCTTTGTAAGATTCAAGGAAGTTTAAGGCTTTTTCATAGTTTCCTAAGCGCATTTCTTTTTCAACAAGGGAGAATAGAAGTTCGGGCTTAAATTCTATCTTTAGAAGTCTTTCAAGATATATTCGTGAAAGTTCGTAGTTATATTCTTTACTGTTAACGATTATTTCTTCCAGTCTTCCTTTAGGAAATAGAACAAAAGCCAAGAGTGCGAAAATGGCAACAAATACTAAAAGTTCTCCATTTGAAAAAATCTTAACGTTTGCAATCTGCTTCCAGTCTAATTGATCTTTCCTTTGAGTGAATTTGAACAATTCCTTTCCTCCTTTCTATCTTCCCACTTGATAGTAGCTTTAGTGAGCAGACCTTAGAATTAACCTTCAGTGTTAGTTCAGCAGGAACGTGGGCATTGACCTCAATGTAAATCTTATCGTCAGAAACCTTGAAATTTTTTACACGTCCGTTTGAGCTTACGATAGCTAATGGGTTTTTGTCCCTATCTGTAAAAATGAGTTCTCTACACCTTGAGCCATCAAGAAAGACGTAAAGGCTGTCGTTAATAACCCTGTATCCCACAACTCCTTTTGAAGAAAAGAGATCCGGGTAACCCCAGTTTAGAGGAATT
This sequence comes from uncultured bacterium, assembly GCA_964594265.1. Lineage (GTDB taxonomy): Bacteria > Aquificota > Aquificia > Desulfurobacteriales > Desulfurobacteriaceae > Phorcysia. Next base: position 902 of record CAZQLZ010000090.1, on the reverse strand, counting down.
CGGAGGGTGTTAAGTTCACCGGCGCTACAAAAGACAAAATCCCCTTTTCCGTCGTTTCTTTCTGCAAGTGCTGCACCTCTAAACTCAAGGACTTTCTGGGCGTATTCCGAAAGGTAAAGTGGGATGGTTTCCTGAGAAAGAGCCCATTTATAAACGGCTTTTAAGGCTTTTAAAGAGGCTTTTGTTTGTCCAGAGTAAAAGTGATAGTAAATACTGATAGGTTTTAACCTTCTCGGAGTTTCGGTAAGTTTAAAGGTTTCTATGACCTTAAGGTAACCGTCTTTTACTTTCCACTCGTTCGTGTAAACGTTTTCGTTCTGAATAGGAGCGTAAACTTGGAAGTAACTTCCCTTATTTATTCCCATCGGAGAAACTCGGCACAAGAACGGAAAGGTAGCGTTGATATCGGTATCTCCGCCGTTTACGTTATAAACGCCAAGTTTGTACGTAAGCTTTATGGCCTCTTCTGGTGGCATGCAGTCACCGGACCAAAGGAGTACTTTCACGTTTTTACCCTTAGGACATAGATGTTTGTTTATGTAATCAATAGAGTCAACTATTTCTCCCTTCATAGTTGGTTTATATCCCCGTATCGGCAAGTGGTGGCCATAAGGGAGTTCTGAGGCTTTTTTGATGGGAGGAAGACCTAAGGAAAGTCTATAAACATCTTCCCAACAAAAAGGATGAGAAAAGGTATGGCTTGCCGGTTCAACGTTTGGAAGGGAAAAAATTGACTTTGCAACTTGCTCAAGTTTTTTTGATTTTTTGGGGTAAAGACCGAAAGGAGCTACTTCACCAACAATAACGGAGACTGTGTGAGGTATGGGATATTTTTTTATTATTTCGTCTCTTATAATTTCTCCTGTTGTTTTTGAAGGTTTAACTTCTGAATCTCCGAAGAA
>CAZQLZ010000089.1:0-11570 GCA_964594265.1 uncultured bacterium | reverse complement strand
AGGGATACCTCTTCTTCCGGCAGCTGCTCCTTTTCCCTCTCTTCCTTTTCCTTGTGCCTTCCGAATTTCTTGATGAGCTCTCCGGCAGATGCAGTTACTCTGTAACTGTATGCGTAAGGTTCATAACCGAGCTCCTTAAGTCTTTGAGCCTTTTCCTTCCTCTGTTCAACTATCTTTTGCTCAAGGCTTCTCTCCTCAGCCATTCTACCTCTCCTTTTACTTGGTGTTTGTCGGTTAGAGTTTAGTGAAGTATAACTTAATCTTCCTAAAACCAAGGTGGTAAGGTTGTATAATTGCAAAAGTCTAATGTCTTGGAGCGACGGTGTTAACGGGTTTACTTGAGGCAATAGGTAAAAAGGTCATAGAGTTCTTAGAGTTCTGGGGAAGCTGGTTCATCATCTCTTTGAAAGCCCTCTTTCTTGCTTTCAAAAGACCGTTTCGGTTCAGGCGTTACATTTACTACTTGGCTACCATAGGAACGGACTCTCTGCCGGTTATAGCCATAACCTCCTTCTTTACCGGAGGCGTTATTGCCCTTGAAACATACGTTGCCTTTCATCGCTTTAACGCTGAGTATATGATAGGAGGGGTTGTTGCAATTTCAATGGCGAGAGAACTGGCTCCTGTTCTCTCTGCCCTACTTGTAACTGCCCGCGCCGGCTCTGCCATGGCGGCAGAGATTGGAACAATGAAGGTTACAGAGCAGATAGACGCCCTACAGATGATGGCCGTTAATCCAATCAAGTACCTGATTACACCGAGAGTTTACACGACCGTTGTAGCTGTTACGGTTCTCACGCTAATCTCTGATATCGTCGGTTACATTGGAGGATACATTATCAGCATCTACCTATTTGACGTTAATAAAACCCTCTATATGCGTTACACCGAAACCCTTGCAGAAATGAACGATGTTTACCACGGCCTGATAAAGGCGGCGATTTTCGGCTTTCTCATTGCGACTATAAGCTGTCTTTACGGGTATTCCACAAAGGGTGGTGCAAAGGGAGTTGGAGAGTCCACGACGAGGGCGGTTGTTACGTCTTCCATAGCGATTCTCATATTTGACTACCTGATAACCTACGTAATGAGGCTCTTTGACCTATGAAAGAGGCAATAGTAGTTGAAAATCTTAAGAAATCCTTCGGGACGAATGTTGTTCACGATGGGGTTTCTTTTACTGTTTACGATGGCGAGATTTTTGTTGTAATAGGGCCTTCGGGAACGGGTAAGAGCGTTCTCCTAAAGCAGATTGCGGGACTACTTAAGCCAGATTCGGGGAAAATCTACGTTTACGGAATGGATGTCCTGAATTTAAGCGGCGAGGAGTTTATAAGGTTTAGGGAAACCTTAACTTACGTGTTCCAGAACGGAGCTCTCTTTGATTCTCTTCCTGTCTGGTACAACGTAGCTTTTTACCTTATAGAAAAGAAGGGAGTTAAAGAAAAGGAAGCCAAAGAAAAAGCTAAGTATTACCTTTCTCTACTTGGGCTTTCGGGGACAGAAGACTTGTACCCTTCAGAACTTTCAGGCGGTATGAAAAAGAGAGTTGCCGTTGCGAGAGCTCTCTGTATGAACCCAAGGTGCATCCTCTTTGACGAGCCAACTTCTGGCCTTGACCCGGTTATGACGGCCGTTCTTGACAGGCTCATACTGAAACTGAAAAAGGAATTCAAGAAAACCTGCGTTGTCGTCAGCCACGATATGACGAGCGCTTTTAGGATAGCCGACAGGGTAGCAATTCTTTGGGGCGGTAAAGTTGTTGAAATGGGAACACCCGAAGAAATAAAGAAATCGGACAACCCTGTTGTCAAGCAGTTTATAAACGGTGAACCTGACGGGCCGATAACAGCGATGATGGAGCTATAAAGATGGGAAGGCTAACCTTAGAGGCTAAAGTAGGGGCATTTGTTATCTTAGGTTTTATAGGAATCGGCGTTATAGCTACAACCTTAGAACCTTTAAAGTTCAAAGAGGAAAAAACCGGTCAGTGCTATTTTCTTATCTTTAAGAACGTTGCAGGTCTTGAAAAGGACGCTCCCGTAAGAATTGCCGGCGTAACGGTTGGAAAAGTACTTGATGTAAAGGTCAAGGATAGAAGAGCAGTAGTGGAAATCGTATTCTTTAAGCCTATTAAGCTTTACGCCAATGCTAAGGCCTGTATAGAAACTATGGGATTGATGGGAGAAAAGTACATTGAGCTTGACCCCGGAAGTCCCGAAGCTCCAGAACTTCCGCCCGGTTCAGAAGTGAAGAATACTCAAGCTTCGGCTTCAATGGACGAAGTAATGACCTCTTTAAACGAATTCATTGCTAAGTTCAATGAAACCCTTCTCACCCCGGACGGAAAGAATAGACTCGCCATCCTCTTAGAAGAGGTTACCCGCTTGTCTGAAAGTGTTGATAGAGCCGTTAACAACCTTAATTCCTTAGTTGAAGAGAACAGAAGGTCTATTAGAGAGATTGTCAAAAATCTCCTTGCCCTTTCTTCGGTGCTCAAAGAAGAGCTCCCCCAGGCAGTTGATAACATTAACACCCTGACGAATCAACTTTCAGAAATTGCCTTAGAGAACAGACAGGACATAAGGGAAACCATTGTCAACCTTAAATCGTTAACGGAAAAAGTTCCTCAATTAGCAGAGAAAATAAATGGTCTTGCAGTAAGGCTTGAGAGACTCCTAAATGAGGAAAATCTACAGAACGTAGATGAAGCTGTTGAGAATGTAAAAGAAATATCTTTTGAACTCCACCAACTTTTAGCAAAAGTAAACGATGGAAAAGGAACTGTTGGTAAGTTGTTTAACGATGAAGAGCTCTACGATAGTCTCACAAAAACGGTAAGAGTCTTAGGAAAGCTTGCCGATAAGTTTGAGGGAACAAACACTTACATTGGCTTCCGTGGAGATGTAAACCTTAGAACGGGCGACAGTAGAGGTGTTTTCTCTCTAAAATTGGTCCCATCCGACGATCACTATTACCTTCTTGAAATTGTAGGCGATTCTCAGGGTAAAGTTGATAGAAAAACCTACTATATAGACTACGGCGGTACGTTTCAAAAAAGAGAAGAGATAGAAACCAGCTATGAAACAGAGTTCACTTTCCAGTACGCTAAGGTTTTCCCAGATAGGTGGATTCACCCTGGAAGTAAATTCGTTCTGAGGGGAGGTTTAAAAGAGAGTACCGGTGGAATTGGCCTTGACTACCTTTACAGTGACAGACTCTCTTTCTTCTCCGATCTGTGGGATCCTGGCAGAAAAGACGAAAACGGCGATGACATAAAACCTCACCTGAGAGTAGGAGTTAAGTACAATCTTGGTGACAACTGGTTTATCTACGGTGGAGGAGACGAGCTTCTTTACAGCAGGTGGAGAGGCTTTTTCGTAGGAGCAGGTGTTCTCTTTGGGGATGACGACCTTAAGTATCTTCTTGGCTCGTTACCTGGAGGTATAAAGTGATAGCAGTAATTGACTACGGAATGGGAAACTTGCGGAGTGTAAGTAAAGCTTTGGAATTTGTTGGAGCAGAGGTTGTTGTTACGGACTCTCCTAAGAAGTTAAAAGAAGCTGCAGGCCTCGTTCTTCCCGGGGTTGGAGCTTTTAGAGATGCTGTTCGCAATCTAAAGAAGAAGGGACTCTGGGAGGCCATAGTAGAAGAGGTTGAAAAAGGCAAGCCGTTCCTTGGAATCTGTCTTGGACTTCAACTCCTCTTTGAAAAGAGCTACGAATTTGGCGAAACAGAAGGATTTGGTTTTATTAAGGGAAAAGTTGTCAGGTTTGAGCTTCCGAAAGAATTTAAAATCCCCCATATGGGTTGGAATCAGGTTCATGTAAAAAAAGAGTCGGAACTCTTCAAAGACATAAGGGACGGTGAATATTTCTACTTCGTCCACTCTTACTACGTTAAGCCTCAAGAAGAATCTGTAAAGCTAACAGAGACAGATTACGGCATTTGCTTTACCTCTGCGGTTGAAAAGGACAACATTTTTGCAACTCAATTTCACCCCGAAAAGAGCCAAAGGGCCGGTTTAAAACTCTTAGAAAACTTCTGCAGAATCGTAAACAAAAGCTAAAGGAGGGCTAAATGAATAAGCTTAGAGCTGGTTTCACCCTTATAGAACTTATGATAGTAATCGTTATACTTGGCCTTTTGGCTGCTTTGGTCGCTCCAAAGTTCTTAAAGAGTGGAGAAGAAGCAAAAGTTACAACAACGCAGGTTCAAATGAAGAACATTGAAGAGGCTCTAAAACTCTATAAACTCCATAACTCCGTCTTCCCCACAACAGAACAGGGCTTAAAAGCTTTGGTTGAAAAACCTGAAACTGAACCGGTTCCCAAAAACTGGAAGGGGCCTTACATGGACGAAGTCCCAAAGGACGCTTGGGGTAATGACTTTATCTATATCTCCGACGGTAAACACTTTACACTGATTTCTCCTGGCCCTGATGGCGAAGAAGGAACGGAAGACGACATAAAGGTGAAAAAATAATGGTTATCTACGGCGTTAACCCTGTGGCCGAGGCGATAAGGGCTGGATATCCTATCCTGAAAGTTTTTATTGAGGAGAACTTCCGGGACAGAGAGAGAATCCTTTCTCTTCTTAAAAAAGAAGGCGTTAAGGTCGTAAAAGCGAGCAAGAAAAAGCTTTCAAGTTTAGCAAAGACAGAAAAGCATCAGGGAATTGTTGCCATTGTTTCACCCGTAGAACCAGTAGATTTTGGAGAGCTCCTTGACAGAACGATTTCAAAAAAGGGTTACCTCCTCTTCCTTGATAGAATAGAGGACCCTCACAACCTTGGGGCAATTTTTCGCTCGGCCGACGCCTTCGGCGTTACGGGAATTGTTCTTCCAAGAGATAGAAGTGCAAGCATCACCGATACTGTAGTTAAAACTTCAACGGGAGCCGTTTTTTACGTTCCTTTTGCTATTGTCGGGAGCTTTGTAGGAGCTCTAAGAGAGTTTAAAAAAGCAGGGGGTTGGCTTGTCGGTCTTGAAGCCGACGGGAAGAACATCACCACTTACCGTTTTCCCTTCCCCTTAGGGCTTGTAGCCGGTTCTGAAGGAAAGGGCATTTCAAGGAGCACCCTAAAACAGCTTGACGACGTTGTCTCCATTCCGATGAAGGGACACGTCAATTCCCTTAATGTCTCTAATGCTGTAGCGATAGGATTATATTTAGTAGCACAACAAATGAACTCTTAAGGAGGAAAGATAATGAAAGAACTTGAAGGAAAGCTCGTTTTTATTCAAACAGCAGGCGGGGACAGCGTTATACCCTCTTCAGGAATTATCGGCGTTGTTGAGGAGGTTACGCCGGAATACGTAAAAGTAAAGGATGCAGGTGTTTTTGCCCTTCTTCCAACGACAAAGGGAGCTCAGGCAACGATTATGCCGTTAGATCCAACGGCAAACGAACCTGTTGAGGCCTACATCCTAAGGAGTCAAATAACGGCTATTATTCCTGTTGGAGATAGATCAAGGCTAAAAGAGTTCCACCAACAGTTTAAGGCTGCAGCCGCTGGAATAGAGCTTGCTACTCCCGGTGCTATAGACCTTTCCAAAATAAAGGAGTTCCCAAAAAGTGGCGGTAAAGGAGGAATATCTCTCACGTGAAGGCTGAGGACATCCTCTTTTCAATCCCCTTCCCGGTTGCTATAACTGACGGGGAGGGGAATATCATTAACGCCAACCAGAAGTTTGAAATCCTTGTCAATAGGTCGCTCAAATACTTAAAGGGAAAAAAGTTTTCCTCCTTTTTTAGGAAAGCTCCCGATATAGATAGAAAAATCGCTGAAGCCTTTTCTAATCTTGTTGAATTCCTGGGCTTCAGGGACGGTCAACACTTTTTAAACTTTGCTCCTTTTTTTGTTTCCTCAGAAGTGAGGGGAGTCATAGTTCTTGTTCAGCCAGCCCCGGAAAGTCCTTTTGAGAAGGATATCGTTGCCCTCCTTAAAGGGCTTTCTCACGAGATAAGAAATCCTTTAAGTGGAATAAAGGGAGCTGCAAAATGCATAAAAGAGCTCCGGCTCTACGACGAGGAACTTGTATCGGTTCTTGTAGAAGAGGTAGAACGTATAGAGAGACTTTTAAATAACGTTGTAAAGAGCTTTGACTTCTCCGTTTTGAACTTGAAAGAAGTGAACATCCATAAAATTATTCAGTCTGTTGTCAAGCTCTTTGAAGCTGAACTAAGGGAAAACAAAGTTAGCGTTGTATACAATTTTGACCCATCTCTACCGGAAATCTTGCTTGATCCCGATAGAATGACTCAGGCGTTTATTAACGTCCTCAAGAATGCTCTTGAAGCAGTTACAAATGCACCAGAGAAAGAGATAATGATAGAGACAGGTTACGCCATTCACCCTTCCGGATTCATATTTATAAGAGTCAAAGATTCAGGCGTTGGTATGAGTGAGGAAGAGCTCTCTAACCTCTTCCTTCCTTTTTACACCACGAAAGAAAAGGGAAGCGGCCTTGGAGCTTTTATTACCGGTGAGATAGTAAAGAGGCACGGTGGAGAGATAAGGGTAAAAAGTGAAAAAGGAAAAGGCACAGAGGTAACAATCCTTCTACCGATGAGAAGGAACGATGGCGAGAATACTGATAGCAGATGACGAAAAGAGCATAAGGTTAGTTCTCAGGAAGTACCTCCAGTCTCAGGGACATGAGATTGTTGAGGCAGAGAACGGACAAAAGGCTTATGAAATCTTAAAGAGTTCCCCTGTTGACGTTGCCTTTGTTGACATAAAAATGCCAGGGAAAAGTGGATTGGAAATACTGGATGAAGTTAAGGATATTCCCATAGTAATCCTTACCGCCTACGGTACTATGGACTACACCGTTTCTGCAATGGAAAAAGGAGCTGTTGACTACATAACAAAACCCTTTTCCTTTGAGGAAATAAAGGAAATTCTGGATAAGGTTCTCTCTTCCCATCCAAAAGAAATTAGACCGGCAGAAACCTCAGGTGAGATAATTGGAACAAGTCGTAAGATGCAGGAAGTTTTCAAGCTCGTGGGCAGGATAGCTAAAAGTGACATCACCATCTTAATAACCGGAGAAAGCGGTACAGGAAAAGAGCTGATAGCCAAAGCCATACATAGATATTCAGATAGAAAAGATAAACCCTTCCTTGCCGTTAACTGTGCTGCTCTTCCGCCCAATCTTCTTGAGACAGAACTCTTTGGCTATGAAAGAGGAGCTTTTACGGGAGCAGTTTCTTCAAAGAAAGGACTCTTTGAACAAGCAAGTGGTGGAACACTCTTTCTTGACGAGATAGGGGAGCTCCCCTTGGAGCTCCAAGCAAAACTGCTGAGGGTTCTCCAAGAAAAAGAAATTCGTAGAATTGGCGGAGACAGAACTATAAAAGTTAATGTAAGAATAGTTGCAGCAACCAACAGAAACCTTGAAGAAGAAGTCAAGAAAGGAAACTTTAGGGAAGACCTTTTCTTCCGGCTTAACGTTGTAACAATAGAAATTCCTCCTCTTAGAGAAAGAAGGGAAGATATTATCCCTCTTGCCCTTCACTTCATCAGGAAATTTTCAAGAGAATTTAAGCTTCCGGTAAAAGAGCTCACAGAAAAAGCGGTTGAGTGGCTTATGAACTACGAATTTCCAGGAAACGTAAGAGAACTTGAAAATATGATACTGAGAGCTATGGTTATATCCCCCACCAATGTCATAGACGTTGAAGACCTTAAACCTTCGGCAACTTCCCTGAAAACACCTTCCTTTGAAGAAGCAATAAAAAACTTCGTTGTTGAAGTCCTTACTCTGGAACAGAAGGAAAGGAATAACCTATACGATTTAGTAGTAAAAAGCGCTGAAAGGATACTAATCTCAGAAGTTCTACGCCTTTGTAACTTTAATCAACAAAAGGCTGCCAACATCTTAGGCATTCACAGAAATACTCTAAGAAGAAAAATAAAGGAATTTGGTATAGGAGCAAAATGGAATACCCTTTCTTCACCAAAAGTCGGAAGGGACGGATAATACTATGTCAGGACAGTTCTCCCTTTGTTCCCCAGTATCCCGGAGGAATAGACCCCTCCCGGTGTACCGGATGTGGAGAGTGTGTAGAGGTCTGTTCTCAAAAGTGTATAGAACTTCAGGAGGTTGACGGAAAACAAATAGCAGTTTTGATTAGTTTAGATTTTTGCATAGGCGACGGAATATGCAAGATGATTTGTCCTGAAGATGCTTTCCTGTGAGGTATCGGTTGCTCCTCCAGTTTGGAGGATATAGAAGTCAAGATAGAAGACCTCATTTCTGATGCCGACGGTAACTACGCCTATCTTACGTTTGGTGGCCATCTCTATACTCCTTACTTTCTTGAAACCATAGACAAAGACACATGCCAAAATTGTGAACGTTGCCTACAAATGTGCGATACTCGTGGAATTGATGATGACGGTAATGTTGTTCCAATGTTTCCCGAAATCTGTAGCGGTTGCGGGCACTGTGTAAATGCCTGTCCTTCACAGAGCATAAAAGCGCGTCCTATTCCTCTTCAGGAAATGATAGAAAGAGTGAAAGCAAGATTAAAAGAGGAATAACCTTAATCGCACATTTTCGCCGTTACTCCCAGCCAAAGGGTAATTTTCTTCGAATCTGAATGACTGTTAAGAAGGTGACTTAATTCTTTTAGAGAGACAGGAAGAACAGGGTGAACTATTAAATCAATGCAGCGTGGATTTTCCAAAAATTTAATTAACGGCTGGCCTATCCTCTCGGTTAAAACTTTGTCTTCTTTGGTATTCTCATCAATCAACTCTATAAGTTCTTTCTTAAATTCTTCCGCGGTTATTCCTTTCTCCAAAGCTCCTTGTTTGAGGTACTCAGAAACAAAGCCTCTATCCCTGTACCTAAGAGCTAAGTATTCAATCTTAGTTTCTCTAATAGTCCTCCTCTCCGATATTACTCCCGCAAGAGCTTTTTCAAGCTTTTCCTTTGAAAGGTTTTTAAGTTTACAGATCAAAGAAAGATCCCACAATGAAGGAATGGAAGTTTTCAGTATCACCCGCAGACTGTCTTTTCCAAAGGAGTACCCAGTTACCAAGTTTACCACCGTTCGCGAAGTAGTTGTTATTCCGATAAGACTGCTTGGAAACTCAAGACCTACAACCTTTATCAACATGTGATCGGGAAGTTCCTTCTTCCTCGCCGTAAATGGAAGGTCTATTTCCACAGTTTTAACAGATATGTTCATTCCAAGGATATTGGTGTTTACATCTTTGAAGGTTATAGTGTTTTTCAAAAGACTGTAGTCTATTTCTGAGCAGGAAACATCAAAAGGGAATTCCCTAATTCTTTTACTAAACTTCTCTACAAGTTTCGCCGTGATGTACGTTTCAAGAGCAAAGTAGGAAGAAACAACCGCACCTATAAAAAGCAAAAATACAAGGATAACCTTCGCCCTGTCTACCATAACTAACCTTTAAGTTCCCTACTTATTCTGTGAACAGTATCAACTAAAAATTTGGCTTTTTGTGGGTCTGTCTGAGGAAGTATTCCATGTCCTAAGTTGAATATGTGTCCTTTTGCTTTTAATCCTTCTTCCAGAATCTTTTTAACCTTTTCCTCAATCGTTCTCTCGTCGGCAAAGAGAACTACGGGATCAAGGTTTCCCTGAATGGACTTGTCAATCCTTTCAAGGGCAAAGGAAATCTCTGTTCTCCAGTCAAGACCTATTACGTCAACGTTAAGCCTATTATTGACCTCTAAGAGGTGGGAGGAGTTTACGCCAAAGTGGATTATCGGCGTTTCTGGGTGTCTCCTTTTTAGCTCGTTGACTATTCTCTCTGTGTAGGGGAAGACAAACTTTTCGTAGTCTTCTCTTGACAGAACTCCCATCCACGAGTCAAAAATCTGAACAAGGTCAGCGCCGGCCTCTATTTGGGCGGACAGGTACTCTATTACCGTGTCTGTCAGCTTGCTCATAAGGGAATCCCAAAGTTCTGGGTTGTTCCACATTGTACTTTTAGCAGCTATGTAGTTTTTGGAGCTCCCCCCTTCCAGCATGTAGCTTGCAAGCGTAAAGGGCGCGCCGGAGAATCCTATAAGAGGCCTGTCCGTTAACTTCTCCTTTATTATCTGAATTGTCTCAAGGACGTAAGGTAAATCTTTCTCGGGTTCTGGAATTTTAGCCTCTCAACGTCCTCGGTAGTTTCTACTTTTGGACTTAAGACGGGACCTTTCCCTTCTACGAACTGAACGTTAATCCCCATCTTCTCTATCGGAACTAAGATGTCAGAGAAGAGAATTGCAGCGTCAACTCCTATTTCCTCAATTGGAATTAGGGTAACTTCTGCAGCAAGTTTTGGATTCCTGCAGAGATCCATAAAGCTACCTGCCTCTTCCCTTATCTTCCTGTAACGTGCAGAATACCTTCCTGCCTGTCTCATAATCCAGACTGGAGTAAATTCCGTCTTCTCTCCTCTTGCCGCTTTAAGAAGTGGATGTTCTCTTAGGGACATAAAAGCCTCCTTTCTATCACTTCTTTGTCCTTTTCGTTTAAACCAAACATGCGAAAGACAATTCTATCAATTAGAGTGTCTATATATTCTTTCTCCCTTCTGAGCTCTTTTAAAAGGTTTAGTCCGGCCTCTTTTAGGGCAACTTCGGGAATTGAAGGGTAAAACCTTCCGATGAAGGATAGAGCTCTCAGTCTTTCTTCTGAACCCTCTTGGAGTTCGCCTTTTAAGAATCTTTCAAGTAGGTAAACCTCTTCACTTAGCTTTACCATTTTTTTTGAGAGGAAAGAAAGAAACTCGTGAACAGTTTTACTACGGGGAGGTAGAGAGCTTAAAATCTTTAAAAGATTTCTTTCTGAGAGATAGTTCTCCTTTAAACTCTCTACCTTCTCTTTTGAAAACTCAGAAAAGTCAATTTTGGGAATGGGAAGAGGTGAGAGGAACTGTTTGTTGGCAGAGAAGTAGTTCCCTTTAAACGGAACGCTTCCAACTTTAAACCGCCAGTCAAGAGCTCTTGAATTTAAAAGGGCTAAGAAGAAGTAAGGAGAGTAGTCTGAATCTTCCTTTAAAAGGATTCCGTTGACGTCAACGTTGTCAAAGTAAAAATTTCCGTTCACGTCAAAGAAAGCTTTTAGCCTGTTACAGAGTCTCGGAACTCCTAACTTTTCAAGTTCTTGCTTATCTATGTTTTGGTGTCTTCCGTATCTATACCACTTATCGTCGTTAAACTTCCCGTATTCTCTACCTCTTAGTCTTTCCTCGTTCTTTTTTAAGTACTCCCAAGTTTTTGGAAAGTCTTCTTTAAGCTCCTCTTCAGGTATTAGTTCAGCCTTGTTTTCTGAAACTCTGTAGGGAAAGAGCAAGAGCTTTCTGCTTGACTTTGCAAAGTACCTTTCAATGTCCTCTCCACTAAGAAGAGGTTTTAAAAGCTCCTTTTCAAGGAGAACCTCTTTTTTTAGAGCCTTTGAGTAGACTCTGTAGTAAGAGAGCTCTTCCGAGATTAACTCTAAGATGTAAACCTCATCTGCACTTGTTTGAACTCCAACGATTATGTCTTCTACAAGGTCTATAAGCTCTTCTGATACCTTTTCCATTTTCTTTA